>CANQNU010000017.1 GCA_947625295.1 uncultured Clostridia bacterium
GACAATAAATTGATTGATTTTTATATGAATCGTCAAGAGAGCCGAAAAAGTTGTAGATAACTACGCCAACGGCACCAAGACGTATCTGTTCGAACTTTATAGAACAGACTATATAAATACCATTCTGAAAGGATGGTATTTTTTTATATAGCTTAAATGAAATAAAAAGCAACCAAACATATTGAAAATATAAGATTCATGTGATACAATATTTTTATAATTTTAATTATCTTGCAAGTAGCAAGTTTTATATATAGACTGTAGTTCGCAACCAAAATTGGTAAGGAGGTACAAATATGAGAGAAAAGTTAGCCATAGCAAACCAAATGAGAAATTCTCGGAAAAGTTTCAGCAACAATCTTGAAGATCGAAAATTATGTTCAAAATGTTACCATACATATGTAATTGAATGTATTTTTAAGGGAAAGGAGAATTTTGAAATTTCATTTAGAGAAAAATATATTCAAAGTTTTTCAGAAAGAATACTTGACTACTATAGATATATTATAGATAGTATTTATAGATTCTTCCTAATACATTTTACTCCAGATGATGATGAAACTCTTAGAAAGTATGAACTTATTCATTTTGGTGTATCAAAGCCAATTCATTGCAAAATCGCTAAAATACCAAGTGAAGCTTGCTTATATGCTTTCCTTGAAGAAAATGGATTCAAAATTACAAATGAACATTTATATAGTGAATCAACAGTGTATGACGTTGCTAGAGCCTAACATAAAAACCACCTATGTAATAGGTGGTTTTTTATAAGATACAAAGATTTTTGTTTTAATATTTTTAAAAAATTTTCTTTATTTAATCATCTACAATATCAGGATTATCTTGTAAAATCTTTTCCACAATATCATCTTTTAAATCAAAAGGAACCACATATCCATACAAAGACTTAGCTTTTTCTCTTAACGCCATACACTCTTTATTAACATATATCTTTGCTTTCCCCTTTCCATTTTTAGCCTCTTGTACCAAATTAGCCACTGGTGAATTTCCATCAAAAGCAATCACAATTGACTTTCTACGTTCAAAAATTTCATAGTTAAAGCTCTTATATATACCTAATTCCTCACTTTCCGTAGATATTCGTATACCTTTTATTTGTTTATCTAACAATCTTTCTCTCACTTCATCTGAAATCATTTTAGGAATAATTGCATCAACTTCTATTTTTTTATTATACTCTCTTACAATTTCCGTTAACGCTTTTTCATATCCCTCCATTTGATGTCCTATTACAAAAAACGCTTTTTTGGCACTTACTTTTTTTACTAATTCTATTAGTATATTTTGTTTTTCTAAACTCATTTTTGTTGTTTTTCCTTTTGAATTAAAGCTTCCCCCTGCAATTATAATAGGAATTCTATCTTCTGGTAATTTTTTAATTTTATCTTTCAATACCTTTTCTGCATCTAATTTTAGATTAATCCTTAAATTAGTTGTTAATTTACTAGATTTTTTTGTGTTATCTTCTTCTAATTTCAAAATTGCTTCTCTTATACTTCTTCCATTTAAAAATTTTTCAAATTCTTTCTGTTTTAAATTAAAATATTTTTTACTGTTTTGTATAATCTCATCTTCAACTTTTACCATTTTTTCTAAGTCTTCACTTTCTAGTCCTAATAAGTTGCTTAATGCTAATTGTTCCTCTATTGTATCAACTCCATAAAATCCACATCCATCTGTTCCTTGAACACATTTAACTCCATAATCCAAATATTTTTTTAAAGGATATCTATCTAGTGAATTTAAGTTGTTCAATCTTACATTAGATGTTATTTGAAATTCTAAAACTGCCCCTGATGATTTAATCTCATCAATTAATATTTTTCCCTTTTCTGAATCTAGATTAGGAGTATATAATCCATGTCCTATTCTTATTTTTGGAATTTGATATCCTTCTGGTACCGCTTCTTTAACACATTGAATTGATTTCAAAACATTATCTCTTAAACTATCATTTTCACCAGCATGAATTCTTATAGTAAAATTTTTATCTTCATAAACTACATATTCTACAAGTTCCTTAATAACAGGACTTAGTTCGCTAATATCATTTATTTCTTCACCAATAAAATCACTACCAACAACATAAGGACTTCTAGCAACTGCTTTAATTACATCTAAATTCTCTCGTAAATAAGTTTCACTTGTTTTTTGATCTTTTATAATCGTTAATGGAATTCTTCTAATTGCTGCCAGAAATCTTATTGCAACTCCTGTTTCTTTCTCTATTTTTGGCATTATTTCATGTACTTCTTCTAAAAATTCAATTGCAGGTAACCCTAATTTTACTAAATCAGTATTAGCTATTTCTACATATTCAATTCCCTGTTTTTGATACTCTCTTGCAATCCATAATAATTTATCTTGCCTTAAATTATTGCTCTCATATTGACTTCCCTTTTTATGATCTTTTATCATTTGTTTTATATAATTTATTATGTCTGTTTCAGGAATTTGATTGATTTTTTCCTCATTAAGTTTTATTTTATTTTCGCTTTCTATTCCTTTAGCAAAAATATATCTGTATAAATATACTTTTTCTAAATTTGTAAATACTGCCTGCCCATCCTTTAAAATAGCTAAACTAGCTCTTATTTTTCTTATATTATAATCTGCATTTTCCAAATTATTTAAAATAAAATCTGCAAAGTTGATAAATGTATTATCATCAATTCTTCTTGATAAATACTTTCCTGTTAATTCTGAAAATTCAAATTGCTTTTCAACTATTTTTCTTTGTTCTAATATTTTTTCCTCTTGTTGCTGTGTCATTTTTAAATTTAATTTTTTAATGTAATATAGTGGATATTTTAATTGATGTACGATTCCAAGTGAAATTAAAACATCTGGTGAAAGATTTGCATTCATATGTGTATGTAAATCTGTTTTAAATTTGTATTTTTTTAAAATGTAAGATTTGACAATTGTTTTTTCTATTGGTAATTCATAATCTTTTGTTTGGGACATTAATGTTTTTGCAATAGCTGGTATTTTAGCTTTTATCTCAATCCTTCCATTTTCGTAAATATTTGCAATTTTTATTCCACCTAATCTTAATATATATACTATTTCATTATCTGCATTAATACTAGCTGGTATGATTCCTCTTATAATTTTCATATCATGTTCATCCGTAACAGTTTCTAAATTGCACAATCTCGCCAAATTTGTAATTAAATTACCAGTGTTATGATTTGGCGTTCTTAATATGTAATTAATTTCGTCTTCATTTTCTTGATATAATTCAATAATAATATCCTTCTCTTTGTCTAGATAAAACTTATTTAATAACATTTTTTCTCCTTTTTTTCATTTTTTAATTTATATGTTATTTTATCATATATATATTCCAATTTCAATTTTTTCGAAATAATTTAAAAAAATATGTAAGTAGATATTTTGTTTATCTAATTTTGCACTAATGATAAACATTAATAATTGAATTATACTTAAACTAACTGAAGTAAATAATATTTATCATATTACTTCATTTTTTCCATATATTAGTATGGGGTGTTTACTTTGCTTATAAAAACTATTAAATTTAGTAAAAAATTTGTTATATTGTTAATTATTTTTACTTTTTTATTAACATCTATTATTTTATTCTATTCCTTGGCTAGTACTTCATATACAAATTTCAACTCTAACAACAACAATAATAATAATAATAATAATAATAATAACGATGATGATAATAATAACGATATCTTTGATAATTCTATAACTCCTGACAATTCTAATAATGATGAATCAAAAAAAGATTTTATTAAATGGGTCGACTTTAAAGTAACAGCAGATGTACTAAATAAAACTGCAAAATTAGATATTGATTCACATGTTAACAATTCTTCTATAAAATATAATTGGATTGAACTCCTTGCATATTTAGCATGCAAAAATGGTGGTAATTTTAAAAATTTCAAACAAAAAGATTTAGACACACTCATAACTGAGATTCAAAATGGTAAAACTGTATCTGAACTAATGAAAAATAACAAATATTATTCCTATTACTATGAAAGTTATTTAGCTGCTTTAGGTGGTTTTATTGGTAATTATTCTGTTGAAACCACATTACAAGATGGTACTATAGTCTATGAACCAAAATATGGCTTAAAAGCTTTTCTTCCAATTGCTAAAAACTATGCATTCAGTCATTATGATGATTTTGGAAATAGTAGATCATATGGATTTAAAAGAACACACTTAGGAAATGATTTAATGGGTAGTATTGGAACTCCAATAGTAGCTGTTGAATCTGGTGTAATAGAACATCTTGGTTGGAACCAATACGGTGGTTGGAGAATTGGAATTAGAAGTTTTGATAAAAAAAGATATTACTATTATGCACATTTAAGAAAAGACCATCCATATGCAGAAGGTCTTGAAGAAGGATGTACTGTAAAAGCTGGCAGTATTATTGGATATCTTGGGATGACTGGATATAGCATCAAAGAAAATGTAAATAATATTAACGTCCCTCATTTACACTTTGGAATGCAACTAATCTTCGATGAATCTCAAGTAGACAGTGCAAATGAAATATGGATTGACGTTTATCAAATTATAGAATTTTTAAAAAATTTCAAAAGGGACGGTGCTTTTTGACACACTTAATTTATGATAGTAAAAGTTTCAAGTGTAATTAATAAATTTATCTAATTCTTCGGCTACGCTACATTATAAATAAATTCTAATATTAACAAATAGGCCCCTCTCAAAGCAAGTTTGAGATTCTCCCATTTTTTAATATAAGAATTTATAATATAATTTCACTAGCATTCATCATTAGATAAATTTATTAATTACACTTGAAAAAAATTACATAAAAATGTGTCAAAAAGACACGTCCCTTTTGACACTATTTTTTTCCTAATATTAATATTACTTCTTTATTAATTTTTCCTCTTTTTATTTGTAATTTTACTTGTTCTCCTGGCTTTTTAGTATAAATATATTCTCTTAAATCATTCATTGTATTTAGTTCTTTAGCATCTATGCTTGTAATAATATCTCCTTCTTTTAATTCTGTATTATCTGCTGGCCCATTTTTAGTAATTTGTGCTACATATATTCCTTTTTCCAAATTAATATTAAAAGTTGAATCCATATATGGTATTACTTCTTTATCATATGCATAAATTCCTATTGTTGCTTCTTGGTATTCGCCTATATTTTTAAAGCTTTCTATTATTGGCTTTACTATATTAATTGGAATAGCAAATCCTATTCCCTCTGCTGATGTTATTTTTACTGTATTTATTCCTATCACTTTTCCGTTAGGATAAATTAATGGCCCTCCACTATTTCCTGGATTAATTGTTGCATCTGTTTGAATTAAATCTGTCATATATGATAATTTATTTTCTTCTTCTATTTTGATAGTCCTGTTTTTTGCACTAATAATTCCAGATGTTACTGTTCTTCTAAATTCAAATCCGATTGGATTTCCTATTGCATATACAGTTTCTCCTACTCGTATTTTGCTAGAATCACCTATGTCAATATATTTTAAATTTTTTGCATTTATTTTTGTAATAGATAAATCTAAATCTGTATCACTCCACATTACTGTTCCATCATAGTTATTACCACTTTCTAAAGTAATATAACATTTACTATATTTGCTACCAGTAACATGCTCATTACTAAGGATATATCCATCTGAGCTTACTATAATTCCTGTTCCTATACCTAATTCATTTTCTGTGCTTTTACTTAAAATAGTATTTCCTGTATTTTTTAATTTTGAAATCCCAACTACTTTTTCTGTTGTTTCTTCAATCATATCTGCAATTTTTTTGCTATTTTCTTCTTCACTTTCCACAGTTTTTTCTCTAATTGTGGATTGTATCTTTTGCGTTTCATATGAAGCATTACTAATTTCTATTCTATTGTATGTAACATACATATAAAATCCTAATATCCATAATGCCATAATAATTCCAAAAATAATAAAAACTCTTCTTTGCTTATTTTGTTTTTTTTTCTTTCTCAAAATATGCCACCTCAGAAATAGTGTTTCCAAAAGTTTATCGTTTTAAACTATTTTTATTGTTTTATTTCTTTATATCTTTTTATTTTTTGAGTTGTCGTTTTAGCAAATGGTTGTGTTGTTATTGTAATATTTTTTATATGTTTGAATATTGGTAGTGTTTTATTAATTTCTTTAATTTCTTTCCAAATAATTTCTTTATATTCTTCTTCTGTTTTATCCCCTAAAGCTTGTTGTATTAATTCCTTATCATATACAATTTTTGCACATAACATTGTATCTGTTACATTTTGCTCTCTTTGATATACAATGCTTTCTATTATATATGGTATTTTATTTATCAATAATTCTATTTCTTGTGGATATACATTTTTTCCATTTCTTAATACTATTACATCTTTCTTTCTTCCAGTTATGTATAAAAATCCATCTTCATCCATATATCCGTAGTCTCCTGTGTAGAACCAACCATCTTTTAATACTTTATTGGTTTCTTCTTCATTTTTATAATATCCTAACATTACACTTGGACCTTTTACTACGATTTCTCCTATTCCATCTTTATCTGGTTCTGCAATTTTTACCTCTAAATTTTCTAATACTAAACCTATTGAACCAGGTCTTTTTCTTTTATCACTTTCGGCAGAAATAACTGGAGATGTCTCTGTTAACCCATATCCTTGTATTAAATCAATTCCTAAATTATTATATCCAATTATTGTGTCTTTGCTCATAGGAGCTGATCCATATAATACTACTCTTAGCTTTCCTCCAAAATTTTTCCAAATAGATTTGAAAAGTACTTTTCTTACATCTATTTTACATTTCAACAATGTTTTTGAAACTTTTGAAAGTGTATTGATTAATTTTGTTTTTCCTTTTTCTTCAATTGATTTTTGAATTTTCTTATACATTGTCTCTAAAACAAGAGGTACCGCTACAAATACAGATACTTCATATTCTTTTAAATTTTTCTGAATATATTTTAAACCATCACAAAATGCTACTGTTGTTCCCCAGTATAAACCAAATAAAAATGTTATTGTACATTCAAATGTATGATGAATTGGTAAAAAAGATAATAATGTATCTGTTGGATATAGTTTTACATATTTTCCTATTGCTACAACATTAGAACAAATATTATATTGTGATAACATTACTGCTTTTGGTTCATTTGTAGTTCCTGATGTAAAAAGCATTATTGACATTTTTTTGTTATCTATTTCTACTGAATCATATAATGTATTTCCATCTTGAACCTGTTTATTTCCTTCTTGTACCAATTTATCAAATGATTTTATTTTATTTTCATCTTCAGTAAGATCCATATTTATTGCTAATTTTATTTGACTATTTTCTTCATCAAGTATTTCTTTTATTAAATCTTGATGTTTATTTTCAAAAATAACTGCTGTTGCTTCACTCTTTTTTATTAGTAATTCTAACTCATTATTTGGTAGAGATCTATCTAGCGGTACTACTATCATATTTCCTGTTGTAACTGCAAGATAACTAACACACCATTCATATCTATTACTTCCTACTAAAACAACTCTTTGTTTTTCCATCCCTAGTTGCAATAAAGAAGTACTTAATGCTTTAATATCTTGTTTAAACTTTCTATAAGTTATATTTATATATTCTGGTGTTTCACAAGTATAATCTTTCTTATATTTATAAACAATGTGATTTGGATTTCCCCTTTCTGCAGTTTGTATTAGCTCTTTAAAATTTTGAATTTCTTCATTAACACTCATTTCTTCTCTCCCTTTTTTCTTTTTACCAAAATATTATTATAATTTTATGGCTAAATTGTAACATCATTTTACATTAATTCCCTTTTTTTTTCAATATTTTTCTTGATTTTTAAAAAATATATTTATATAATAATCATTAATTACAATAATTATATTTTTAAAGGAGTTTTTATAATGAATAACAATTTTTTTACTTTAACATCTCCTCAAAAAGCTATTTTAAGTATGGAACAATTTTGCCCTAATACTAGTATTAATACTATTTCAGGTAAAATTTCAATTCATGATAAGGTTGACTTCTCTTTATTAAAAAAAGCTATTCATATTTTTGTTAAAAATACTGGAAACATTCGCTATCAATTGCATAACGTAGATGGAGAAATAGTTCAATATGAAAAAGAGTATGAACCTTTTACAATAAATCATATAAAATTAAACGACAATAATGAAAATGAGGTTTGCGACAATATTTCAAAAAAAGTTTTTCCTTTATATGACAATCCACTTTATTATTTTGCAACATTTCAAAATGAGGATTCAACAGGAGGCTTTTTTGTTTGCGTCCACCACATAGTTTCAGACGCATGGAGTATGAGTCTATTAATTAGTTCTGTTATTCATATTTACTCTAAACTTATAAAAAACGAAAAAAATATTTTAGAAAATATTGAATATACTCCTTATTATAATTTTATTGAACAAGAAAAAAATTATATAGAAAGTTCTAAATTTGAACAAGATGAAACCTTTTGGGATGAACTTTTTGATACTAATATTTTTGAAAATTCATATAACCAAAATATAACTTCTACTTCACAATATGAAGCAAGTAGATCTGAATTTAAATTGTCAAAAAAGATAACACTTAAAATAATAGAATTTTGCAAGCAAATAAAAGTATCTCCATTCACTTTTATTTTATTTGTTATGGGAATCTACGAAAGTAGAATAAAACAAACTAATACTGTTGTTTTATCTGCACCTATTTTAAACAGAAGTACTAAAAAAGATAAAGAAACTTTTGGTCTTTTTGTAAATAATATGTTATTCAAGTTAGACATTGAAGAAAATTGTTCATTTTTATCAGCTATTTCTAAACTTACTAAATCACAATTTTCTTATTTAAGACATCAAAAATATCCTTTACAAAGTTTAATTTCTAAAATAAAAACTAAATTTAATATAAAAGAAAATATATATGACACATCTGTATCTTATCAAAATGCTAGAGCTAATCATTGTCAAGACAATGTTAATTATGATTCAAAATGGCTTTTTAGTGGTGCTTCTTCTATTCCATTATTAATGCACATTTATGATATGGACGATACAAATAGTTTTTCATTTATTTATGATTATCAAAATAAAATTTATAATTATTCACAAATTAAAGATATTCATAATCGTTTATTATATATATGTGAGCAAATTATGGAAAATCCAAATATACTAATAAAAGATATTGAACTAGCAACGCAAGAAGAAAAAAATAAAATATTAAATGAATTTAATCAAACTAATACTAGTTATGATACAACAAAAACAATTTTAGATTTATTAAAATCACAAATTAATATTAATGGCAATAAAACAGCTATCATTTGTGGAGAACAAAAAATTTCTTATAAAGAATTAGACCTTTTATCAAATAAATTCGCTGCTTTATTACAAAATAAATATAATATAACAAAAGGCCAAAATCTTAGTATTATTATGAATCGTTCTATTGACTTAATAATAGTTACTCTAGCTGTTCTAAAATGTGGATGTGCATATGTTTTAATTGACCCTTCGCATCCTATAGAGCGAAGAAAATATATGATTGAAAATTCTGACTCAAAATATATCATATCAAATTTATCAACTGATGAAAAAAATACTATTTATTTTAATAATATTTATGATTTAGAAGTTAATGAAAAATACAAAAAACCTACTATTTCTTCTAATACGCCTATGTATTTGTTATACACTTCTGGATCTACTGGAAATCCAAAAGCTGTAACTGTCACACATAGAAATTTTCATAATTATCTTGTTGGTATTTCTAAAATAATAGATTATTCAAGTGATAAAACAGTACTTTCAATGGCATCTATTTCTTTTGACGTATTTGGTTATGAACTATGGGTAACTCTTTTGAATGGTCTAACCTTAGTATTATCAACACAAGAAGAACAAAATGACTTTGTAAAATTAAATAACTTAATTTATAACAATAATGTAAATATTTTATATGGTACTCCTAGTAAGATACAATCTTTAATGTCTGTTGCAAATGTAAAAGATAATTTTTCTTCTGTATGTGACATTGGAATTGGTGGTGAATCTTTTAGTATTTCGTTTATAAAAGAATTACAGCAAATCACTTCTGCCAATATATACAATATGTATGGTCCAACAGAAACTACAGTTGGATGTTGTAGTAAAAAGATAGAAAAAAATACAAAACTAATAACTATTGGAAAACCTTTAGCAAATGTTAAATTTTATGTACTAGATAACAATCTAAAGCTTTGTCCACCCGGAATAAAAGGAGAATTATATATCTCTGGTGATGGAGTTACACTTGGTTATTATAAAAGACCTGATTTAACACAAAAAAGTTTCATACAAGATATCTTTTATCCTAATTTAACTATGTATAAATCTGGTGATATGGTTAGTTGGACAGACCAAGGAGAATTAATATTCCATAGTAGGACAGATTCACAAGTAAAAATTAGAGGTTATAGGATTGAATTAAGTGAAATTGAACGTGTACTAAATAGTCATCAATTCATCAAAAACTGCTTTGTTATGAATTATAATTATAGTGATAGAGACTTTTTATGTGCATATTATACTTCTGATTTTACTATACAAAATTATGAGTTAAAACTATTTTTGGCTAACAAATTACCAAACTATATGATACCTACTTATTTTATGCCGATTACTAGTTTACCACTGACTGTAAATGGTAAAATTGATAAAACAAAACTTCCTTCTCCTTTTGATACTTCAAAAAGTGATAAATATGTAAAACCTGAAAATGAATTACAAAAAAATATATGCAAAGCATTAGAAGAATGTCTCTCTATTAAAAATCTTAGCATTAATGAAGACTTTTCTAATTTAGGAATTGATTCTTTAACTATTATAAAAGTACAATCACAATTATCTACTCATGGAATCACTATTCCAACTCAATATTTTTATGATTATTCTAATGTAAAAGATTTATGTTTTGCTTTAGAACATACTAATAACACAGAGGATTCAACATTTACTAACACACAATATCCATTTTTACAACATGATATATCAAAAATAAAGCCACGAAATCATCGTTTCAAAAACATTTTATTAACAGGAAGCACTGGATTTCTAGGTATACATATTTTAGAAAATTTATTAGACAAAAATTGTAATTTATATTGCTTAGTAAGAAGCGCTAATGAAGAAAGTGCCAAAAAAAGAATTCTTAGTATGTTTGAATTTTACTTTAAAGACAAGTATTCAAAAGAATTTTTATTTAAAAAAATCAATGTTGTCGTTGGGGATATAAAATATAAAAATTTAGGTTTATCAGAAGATGACTTTGATACATTAGGTAATAAAATTGATTTAGTAATTCATAGTGCTGCTTTAGTTAAACACTTAGGGAAATATGAAGAATTTAAAAAAATGAATTTAGATGGTACAAAACATATTGCTGATTTTTGTATTAAATATAATATTAAATTAAATCATATTTCTACTACTAGCGTATCTGGCGATTTTATGCCTTTAAACAATATTTCTGATGATGTTGACTTTACAGAAAATGATTTCTTTATTGGTCAAAATTATAATGATAATTATTATATAAAAAGTAAATTATTAACAGAAGAATATTTACTTGAACAAGTAAAACAAGGATTATTGCAAGTCAATATTTTCCGAGTTGGAAATCTTACTGGTAGATACTCAGATGGAATTTTTCAATATAATATTGATAGTAATGCATTCTATAATAAGTTACAATTTATTTTAAAGAATAAAATATTTTATGAAAGTGGAACTTTACAAGAATTTGATATGTCCCCTGTTGACGAAGTAGCAGATGCTATTACAAATATTATATATAACTATGGAATACAAAATAAAATTTTCCATATAATGAATCCTAAAAAATTCACTATAAATACTTTAGCTGAAAAATTAAATGATTTAGGAAATAACATAAAAATTCTCAAAGACTCTGACTTTTACAAAAAAATAATGAAAATGGATTTAGATACAAACTCTTTAATGATAAGTGATTACAACTTACATACTAATATATCTTATCTAAATATAAAAACTAAATGCAATATAACATTAGAATATTTAAATAAAATAGGTTTTAAATATAAAAAAATAAATTCAAATTATCTTACAAAAATAATAGACTATATGAAATATATAAAATTTATATAAAAATATATACTAAAGATTGGAGGATTTACAATGGCAAAAAAAATTAAAAAAATATTTCACCTATATGCATATCAAAAAGTTATTTTATCTTATTTTATTACTTTTTCTGCTTGCGTATGGACTTTATACCCTATTATGTACAAAATATTAAATTACCCACCTGGTACTGTTGACACTCAATTTCAAATTGACTACGGCGGTCTTACTTATAGTGCACAATTTTTATTATTATACGTTTTTGTAACTGCATTATTTATTTTATACCAACGTTACTTTTTATTTAAAAAAATCGCAAATTGGGAAAAATCTGATGGTTCTAATTCAAAATATTCTATTGATGAAGTTAGAAACACTTTATTAACTGCACCTACTAAATTTTATTTATTACAAATTATTATCCCTTTTATCGCTATTACAATTGGTTTGGGTATGCCTGTTGTAAAGCACGAAGTAGAGTCTTCTGGGATAACAGTAGCTGTTTTATGGGTTTCGATTTTTACCTTTAATGCTACAATTTCTTATGTATTTTCTAAAAATTTATTTAAACCTATTTTAATAAAAACTTTTAAAGAAAATAATTTAGTAGTAAAACATTCAAAATTATCAAATAACATGATGTTGTTATTATTACCTTTATTAATTGCTGGACTGTTTTTTACCGTAATCGTTTCTTATTCTCGTTTAGTTAATGTAAGAGGAAATGATATATACAAATATTATAAAAATGAATTAAGTTATCTTTTTGATGAAAATGTATCTTATTCTGAAGATGAATTAACCTCTAAACTAGAATCTATCCATTTTCTAAATTCTACTGATACATACTTTATTATTGACTCAAACAAAAATATAACTACATCTAATAATGTACCTTTAACAGATTTCTTCCAAAAATATATTTTTGAATTATCAGATCAATATGATGGAAGAGCTTATGAACATTATGCAGTTAATACACAAGGTTATATCAAACACATTATAGTAAACGGAAACAATTATATTATTGGTATTCAATTCCCAATAACAGGTGAAAATGCTTTATTCTATATTATTACAACCTTTATTGTTTTATTTGGTATTATTTCATTTTTAGTATGGTACTACTCTTCTTCTCTTTCAGACCAAATAAAAATAATTGTAAATGGTTTAAATGATATAAATAGTCAAAATAATAAAGAATTTAAGAAAATTCCTATTGTTTCTGATGACGAACTTGGAGAGCTTACTGTTGCTTTTAATAAAATACAAGATTTAACAAAACACAATATTCAGCAAATCCACGACAATCAAGAATCTTTAATGGAAAAAGAACGTCTCGCTTCTCTTGGTCAATTAATAGGAGGAATTGCACACAATTTAAAAACTCCTATCATGTCCATTTCTGGTGCTGCTGAAGGTTTAACTGATTTAGTTAAAGAATATGAATTATCTGTTGGTAATCCAAATGTAACTATTGAAGATCATCATGAAATTGCTAAAGACATGTTAACTTGGATTTCTAAAATAAAAACACATACAGAATATATGTCTGATGTAATTACAGCAGTAAAAGGACAAGCTGTTACACTTTCTGCTGAAGAAGATATAACATTTACCATTGGTGAATTACTAAAAAGAGTTAATATTTTGATGAAACATGAATTAAAAAATGCAATAATCTATTTAAATATTTCTATGAAAGCAGATGAAAATACAGTAGTTCATGGAGATGTTAATAATTTAGTACAAGTTATTAATAATATGATTTCTAATTCTATCCAAGCTTATAATGGAAAAACTGAACAAAATATAGATTTAATTGTAGAAAAAATAGATAATACAATAGTAATTTCTGTAAAAGATTACGGTCCTGGTATACCAAAAAATGTTCAAGATAAATTATTTAGAGAAATGATTACAACTAAAGGAAAAAATGGAACAGGACTTGGATTATATATGTCTTACTCTACTATTAGAGCACATTTTAACGGTAATATAACATTAGAATCTTCCAAAGGAAAAGGAACTACTTTTAATATTATTTTACCATTATAATAAAAACTTTAATATGATAAACATTTTTGTGATGATATCTATTTTATTAATTTATATATAAATATTGATTTTTCTTTTATTTATTATTATAATGTAAAAAAATTAAAATAAATTATGAGAGGTAATAATATGAGAATAGGTTCACAAAATATTACAAACAATGAAAATAATGAAAATAACAATTATAAAATCATAGCAGTTGATGACGAAGAAGGAATTATTGATTCTCTTTCAATATTTCTAAAAAGATCTGGATACGACTTTACAGGTGTAACTAATCCGGAAGAAGCAATAGAAAAAGTTAGAAATGAACATTTCGATTTAATGATATTAGACTTCATTATGACACCTTTTCATGGTGACCAAGTAGTAGAAGAAATTAGAAAATTTAATAAAGAATTATATATTTTATTACTAACAGGGCATAAAGATTTAGCCCCTCCTCTAGATACAATTAGGAGACTTGATATTCAAGGATATTGTGAAAAAAGTGATAAATTTGACCAACTACTACTACTAATTGAATCTGGAATAAAATCAATTGCTCAAATGAAAGAAATTAAAAAAATAAATCATGAATTAAAAAGCACATATGATTTACTTGAACAATCTTATTTAGAAAGCGTTGAAACTTTACGTTATACAGTAGAAGCAAAAGATCCTTATACTAAGGGACACTCTGATAGAGTCTCTGCATATTCTGTTTTAATTGGAAAAAAAATAGGATTATCTGATGAAGATTTAAGAATCTTACGAATCGGTGGATTATTCCATGATATTGGAAAAATTGGAGTTCCAGATACCATTTTACAAAAACCTTCAAAACTTACTGATGACGAATATTCTGAAATAAAGAACCACCCTTCAATTGGAGCACATATTTTATCTACTGCAAGTATTTTTAGAGATATTATACCAATTGTAAAACATCATCATGAAAGATTTGATGGTCGTGGTTACCCTTCTATGTTAAAAGGTGAGGATATTCCTTATTTTGCCAGAATAACAGCCATTGCAGATACATTTGATGCAATGACATCAAAAAGGAGCTATCGTAATTCTTTACCTTTGGATACTGTTATTGAAGAATTTAAAAAATGTAAAGGAACACAATTTGACCCACAACTTACAGATATCTTTTTAGATATTTTAGAAAATCATTTTGATGAAATAAAAGAGATACAAGAAAAATATTAGTATAGTTATCAATATAAATAATATATTAAATAATAATACATCAAATAATAAAATTATTTATAAAAATATTAATAAAAAATTATGTAGATAGATTAAATTTTAATTTTTTAATATCTACATAATTTTTTATTTTATACTTTCATTGAAAGTCCTACTTTTTGTCTTTCTTTATCAATTTTAATTACTTTTACTTTAACAACATCTCCAACAGAAACTACTTCAGATGGATTTTTTATAAATTTATCACTCATTTCTGAAATATGTACTAATCCATCATGCTTTACACCTATATCTACAAAAGCTCCGAAATCAATTACATTTCTAACTGTTCCTGTTAATACCATTCCTTCTTTTAAATCTTCTAGCTTCAAAACATCGCTTCGTAAAATTGGCTTAGGCATGTCTTCACGAGGATCTCTACCTGGTTTTGAAAGTTCTTCAATAATATCTGTTAATGTCATTTCTCCTACATTTAATTCTTTTGCCATATTTTCTACATTAACACTTTTTAGCTTATTTCTTAATTCTTCTAATTTCTCTTTCTCTTTTAAATCCTTTTTATCAAATCCTAAATTACTTAGTAAAGTTTCTGCTACTTCATAACTTTCTGGATGAACTGCTGTAATCTCTAGTGGATTATCTCCATCTAATATCCTTAAGAAACCAGCGCATTGTTCAAAAGCTACTTTCCCTAGCTTTGGGACTTTTAATAATTGCTTTCTATTTTTCAATTTTCCATTTTCATCTCTATATTTTACAATGTTTTTAGCTATTGTATTATTAATTCCAGAAACATAAGATAATAATGAAGGTGTTGCAGTATTAACATCTACTCCTACTTTGTTAACGCTATCTTCTACTACTCCTGTAAGGCTTTCTGCTAGTCTTTTCTGATTAACATCATGTTGATATTGACCAACTCCAATTGCCTTTGGATCAATTTTTACAAGTTCAGCAAGTGGATCTTGAAGTCTTCTTGCTATCGAAATTGCTCCTCTTATTGACACATTAATATCTGGATATTCTTCTGTTGCAAGTTTTGATGCTGAATAAACAGATGCTCCCGCTTCACTTACAATTACATAATGAACTGGTCTTGAAGTATCTTTTATCATATCTGCAACAAACATTTCAGATTCTCTTGAAGCTGTTCCATTTCCAATTGCAATCATATCTATTTTATCTTTTTCGATTAATTTTAAAAGTTCTTTTTTAGCTCCCTCTACGTCATTTTGAGGCTCTGTTGGATATACTGTTGTATAATCCAAAACTTTCCCTGTTTCATCAATAACTGCAATTTTGCAACCTGTTCTATAAGCAGGGTCGAATCCCATAACTGTTTTTCCTTTAATAGGTGCTCCTAACAATAATTGTTTTGAATTTTGTCCAAATACTTTAATTGCTTTTTCCTCAGCTTTTTCCGTTAAATCTGAGCGAATTTCTCTTTCTATTGATGGCTCTATTAATCTTTTAAAACTATCTTCAATCGTTGTTTTTAGCATTTCTGTAAATTGCGTCTCACCTTTTAAAATATCTTTCTCTATATATGCTAAAATCTTTTCTTCTGGTTTTTCTAGCTTAACCTTCAAAAATTCCTCTTTTTCTCCACGATTAATCGCTAAAATCCTATGACTTGGTATATATTTTATTGCTTCCTGATATTCATAATACATTTCATAATTTGATTTTTCTTCAGGTTTTGCAGCTTTCGTTTCAACTAAACCTTCTCTATAGCATAACCTTTTAATCTCTTTTCTATATTTAGCATCATCAGAAATAACTTCTGCAATAATATCTAAAGCACCTTGAATAGCATCATCACTTGTTTCAACTACTTTATCCTTATTCTTCTTATCTTCTTCTGAAAGAGAATTAATATTAACATATTGCTCTGCAATCTCTTTAATTGGCTTTATTTCTTTTTGTTCCATAATAATATTAGCTAAAGGCTCTAATCCCTTAGCCTTTGCAACAGTAGCCCTAGTCTTTTTCTTCTGCTTATATGGTCTATAAATATCTTCAACTTCAGCTAAAGTTTTAGCAATCGCTACTGCTTGCAAAATCTCATCTGTTAGCTTTCCTTGCTCATCAATAGATTTTATAATTTCCTCTTTTCTTTGTTCTAAATTTCTTAAATAATTTAATCTTTCACCTAAATCTCTTAAAGTTTCATCACTTAATCCACCTGTAACTTCTTTTCTATAACGAGCAATAAAAGGAATAGTATTTCCTTCATCAATTAATTTGATTGTATTTTCTACTTGTGATTGTTTAATATTTAATTCTTCCGCAATTATTCTAATAATTTTTTCCATTCTTTTCTCCTTTTCATATTCTTTCTCCATTTGAAAAATTAATCAAAATTATTCTATTCCTAAGTATTCATTATATGTTACTTCTCTATCAATTACTTTTCCATCTTCTTTAATGTCTATTATTCTGTTTGCAACTGTTTGTGTTAATTCATGGTCATGTGATGTGAATATAAGGTTTCCTGTGAATTTTTTCATTCCTTCATTTAGCGCTGTTATACTTTCCATGTCTAAATGGTTTGTTGGTTCATCAAATATTAAGAAATTTGCACCTGATAGCATCATTTTTGAAAGTACACATCTTACTTTTTCTCCTCCTGATAATACATTTACTTCTTTTAATGCTTCATCTCCTGAAAATAGCATTCTTCCTAAAAAGCTTCTTACATATGTTTCATCTGGATCTTTAGAATATTTTCTAAGCCATTCTGTAATTGATTCATTTGTGTTAAATAAGTAATTGTTATCTTTAGGGAAATAGCTATTTGTGATGGTTGTTCCCCATATTAATTCTCCTTCATCTGGTTCTATTTCTCCAGCTATTATTTGGAATAATACTGTTTTTGCATTTTCGTTATCTGCTAAAAGTGCTATTTTATCATCTGCTTTAACATCAAATGAGACTTTATCTAACATTTTTACTCCGTCAATAGTTTTAGAGATATTTTTTACTTGTAATATTTCTCTTCCAGGTTCTCTATCTGGTTTGAAATCTATGTATGGATATTTTCTGTTAGATGGTTTTATTTCATCTAGTTCAATTTTTTCAAGTGTCTTTTTTCTTGATGTGGCTTGTTTTGATTTTGAAGCATTTGCACTAAATCTTGCAATAAATTCTTGTAATTCTTTTATTTTTTCTTCTTTTTTCTTGTTTTGTTCTCTTGCTTGTTTTAATGCTAATTGACTTGATTCATACCAGAAATCATAATTTCCTGGATATACTTTTATTTTTCCAAAGTCAACATCTGCAATATGTGTACATACTTTGTTTAAAAAATATCTATCATGTGATACAACTATTACTGTATTTTCAAAATCCATTAAAAAATCTTGAAGCCAATTTATACTTTTTAAATCTAAGTCATTTGTAGGCTCGTCCAATAATAATACATCTGGATTTCCAAATAAGCTTTGTGCTAATAATACTTTTACTTTATCTTTCGCTTCTATTTCTTTCATAAATTTATAATGATTATCTGGTATAATTCCTAAATCATTTAAAAGCATTGCAGCATCTGATTCTGCATTCCATCCATCTAATTCTGCAAATCTTTCTTCTAATTTTGCAGCTTTCATTCCGTCTTCTTCTGAAAAATCAGGCTTTGCATAAATTGCTTCCTTTTCTTTCATAATATCATATAATTCTTTATTTCCCATCATAACAGTGTCAATTACTGTAAATTCTTCGAAAGCAAAGTGGTTTTGTTTTAAAACAGATAATCTTTCTCCTTTATCTAAAGTTACATCTCCTTTGCTTGGTTCTAATTCTCCAGATAGCACCTTTAAAAATGTTGATTTACCTGCACCATTTGCTCCAATTATTCCATAACAGTTACCTTTTCCAAATCTTATGTTTACATCTTCAAATAATACTCTCTTTCCAAATCTAACTGTTACACCGTTTGCACTTAACATTTTCTTTCCTCCTTACAACATATAGAATTATACATTATATTGATTGATTTTTCAAGTTTCTTCTAGCATTTTTGTAATTTTGACCTTATTATTCTTAATATTATAAATATCCTGCTATATATAATAAAAACTTTTACATTTATTACATATAGCAGGACACTTATAAAAAAACTCATTATTAAACTTTTGTCTAATAATGAATTTATGTGATTTAATCTTTTTAATCATCAAATAATAATTTAATTCCCCATAATCCTGATACACCTACTAAAGCATAAATTATTCTAGATAGAATAGACATATCTCCAAATATGGCAGCTACTAAATCAAAGTTAAAAAATCCTATTAATCCCCAATTTATAGCACCTATTATAATAAGTACTAGAGCTATTTTATCAATTACTTTCATAATTATCCTCCCATTTTATATTTCTCATTTATATTATTTACTATTTAAAAATATTTATACATTTTATAAATATTTTTATTTTATGTCAATTTATGATTTTATTTGAAATAAAATCATAAATTTAAATTTTTAAATAAAAATGTAATTATTTGCACTAAAAAATGACATAATTTTCGTTTTTATGTCATTTTTGTTTTTTATTTAGTAAAGAAATAAATATTTTTTATTTTGGTTTAATTAAGCATATCTTTTCTTTTTAACCACCAACTTACCGCTATTGTTGTAATAACTGCTATTAATATCATAATTACAAATCCCATTGGGCTGTTTTGAAATGGTAATCCTACATTCATTCCCCAAAAACTTGAAATCATTGTTGGTACTGCTAGTATAATTGTAATAGAAGTTAAAAATTTCATAACTCCATTTAAATTATTTGATATTATCGAAGCATATGCATCCATAGTTCCATTCAAAATGTTACTATAAATTTGTGCCATCTCAATTGCTTGTCTATTCTCTATGATTGCATCTTCCAATATTTCTCCATCTTCTTCATACAACTTTATGATTTTTCCTCTCATGGTTTTTTCCATGACAATTTCATTTGATTTTAAAGAAGTCGTAAAATATACTAAACCTTTTTCTAAACTTAATAATTTTAATAATTCCTTATTTTTCATAGAATTTTTTAATATGTATTCCGCAATTTCCGTTTCCTTATTAATTTGTTTTAGATAATTTAGATAGTAAGAAGAATTTAAATATAAAATTTGAAAAATAAATCTTGTTTTTTTATAAGTTTGAAAGTTTTTAATTTTCTTTTTTTCAAAATCTTCTATTATTTTATTTTTTTTCAAAGATACTGTAACGAAGAAATCATCTCTTACTACAATCATTCCTAATGGCATGGTTGTATATACATCATTTTCTTCACCTTTTTCAATGATTGGCACATCTACCAAAAATAGTATTGTACCATCATCTTCTTCTTGGTCAATTCTGGCTTTTTCTTCATAATCTAAAGAATATCTAATAAAGTCTTCTTCAATATTTATGCTTTCACATACTTTTTTTATTTCTGTTTCGGACGGGTTTACTAAATTAATCCAGCTACCTTTTTTAAATTCTTTTATTTCCTCTATTTTATTTGTTTCCATATTTGTATTATATATTTTTAGCATACCCATCACCTCTTCCTATTTTCAATAATATTATTGTAGTTCGTTTATTCAAATTTGTCAATATTTTTATTTAATTTACATAATCTTTTATTCCTGATTTTATATAATTTTTATCGTCAAAACAAAATAATTATAGTCTTTTGTTTATTAATATGACAAAAATAGCATAAAAAATACCTATATAAAAATTTTATATAGGTAAACATATGTGGTGCGTCATCAGGGGGTCGAACCCTGGACCTTCGGATTAAGAGTATATTATTTTATAAAAATTATGTATAACTTCAAAAGTGTTTTTACTCTAGGGAAAACTGATATATTGTAACAATATCAATACTTATAAAATTTTTAATTATAGTTTAATTTAGTTTAAAGAAGTTTACAATAATTTATAAAAATGAGTAAATTTTCTCAAAACTGTGTAAATTTTTTATTCAAATTGTGTAAATGATTATTAGAATAAATTTTATTTAATATTTATATTGCCTAATTATTTCATTAACATTTCTAAAAAAATATATTTCCCTTACTAAACCATTACTATTGTATAAATATGAATATTTGCTTTTAAAATTAGTTTTTAGCGGTAATATAAATAATTTATTGTCTTGCTTTCACTATTCCATAGGCTAGTGTTTTTAGTTCTTCTATTGATAATTGTTTTCTATATTCTTCTATTGTATCGTTATTTTCTTCTTCTGGTTCTTTTACTATGTTATAACCTTGCATTTTGTTTATTACCTGTATAACACTTAATATTCCTTTAATATCTACTGGGCTAGTATTTTTTTGTAATTCTATTTGTCTTATTTCATTTTTCATTTTTTCTATTTTTTGTTCGTCTGCATTTTCTGTATTGATATACTTTTCAAATGCTTTGTACTTTTCGTCTAGCATATCATTATATATTATTTCTTTTCTTAATATGTTTGATTTGTGTTGCCACAATATATAATCTAAATTTGCTAGAACTTGTTTTCTTGTCCAAGTAACATCTTTTTGCGTATCTTCTTTTAATTCGTCTATTTTATCTTGTATTTTCTTTTTACTACTTAATATACTCGCTTGTACCCATACCGCTTCCTTTTGCCATTTCTTGCTTTTAGGGTATGCTATTAAATATGCCTCTGTTTGTGTGTTTCCTTTTGCCACTTCTATGCAAAATGTTTCTTGCTGTTGTGTTAATTTATTATTTCTTTTATATGAGTTTTCTTTGTTTGACATTATACACCACCTATGATTTTAAAACTTATATATTTTCCTTTAATTCTCTTTTATATTTATAATAAGTATTTCTGGTTAAACCTGTTAATTTCATACATTCTATGTCATTTAATGTTCCGTCAAATTCTTTACTATGTTTTAATATTATTTCCTTTGCCTTTATTGATTTTTTTGTTATAAGCTTTATCCCTTTTCTTTGACCTATCTGTTTTCCATTTAATTTAGCTGTTATTATTCCTTCTTTTGTTCTTTGTCTTAAATCTTGTACTTCTTTTTCTGCTTGATCAAATGCTATTTGTATTTGCTCTTTTGCAAGTTCTATTGTATATTTGTTTAAAGCCTCAATAATACTATTCATAAGTTCATCTGTAGCAATATTTCCAGTATCTAATTTTATTTTTATTTGATTTTGTAATGCTTGTTTATAAACTTCTGTATTTATATGTGGTTCTTTCAAAAATTCTATTGTTATTCCATTGTTGAATAATCTCTCGTATAATTCACATCCTTCTTGACTATTTCTACTCATACGACTAACACTATCAAAAACAAGCTTATCTCCTACTTTTAATCTTTTTAGTAAATTTTCAAAATCTTTTCTACCTTCTAGTTTTGTACCTGTATATGTTTCCTGTATAATCTTTGCATTTGGATATTTTGATAAAATATTACGAATTTGTCTTTCTATATTTTGTTTTCCGTGTACTTATTCTTGCTACTCCATATAAACTACTCATCTCTATTACCTCATTTTTTACTATGTATCAATTTTAACTATCGTTACTATTAATACTAATATTATATAATAAAATCCATTATTTGTAAATAGGTTTTAATACTTTTTTTAATAATGTCAAATTTAATACTAAAAAATTCATGTAGTAATAATTATTTTCATTAAAAAAGCCACCTCTTAAAAGGTAGCTTTTTATTTTTTAATCTAATTTATCAATTTCTTTTTTAAAATCATCACTATACTCTGAAAAATTTCCAGTGCTATATTCATAGGTTTTATCCTCTTTTCTTGGTGTTTCTTCTTTTATTCTTGCATACATTCTATCAATCTCCCCAATTAACTTTTCCCATATGTATTTTATTTGTGAATATTCTTCTCCTTCTAATGCATTTATATAATCATTATATTCATCTCTTTTACTCATTAAATTATCTGCTTTATTTAAAGTATATTCTATGTCTAAATTTTCACCTGTAGAACTAGTGCCATATTTTACATACCAACTAATATTACAAAATACATCATTCCATATTTCTGTAACAAAATCTTTACTTATATTATTCAATTTTCCTTTTACTGTATTATCATTTAAGTCACTTTTTAAATCACTTAAATCAGATGATTTTCCCTCTTCAATTATGTCTTTTACTTTTTTACCATATATGCCACTTTGATTAAATGTATATTTTAATAATCCAGCCATTAATTGTGTTCTTTCTTCATCTGTTAAATTCGCATTTTTAGCTTCTTCAAGAATAGTTTCATAATTATTTTCTGTAATTGTTTTATTCTTATAATTTTTTGAACTAGTTAATACTATGATTAATACTATAATTATTATAAGAACTACTCCAATTCCTAAAATGATTTTTTTGTTTTTCATTTTTATCCTCCTCTAATATATTATTTGCTTATATTTATTATAAGCTATTATATAATAAGCATTATAACACATTACTTACTGAAATGCAACCTATTTTGTAATTTATTTGAGTTATATATTTACAACCTTATTTTTGTTATAAAAAATATATACAATATTTCTGGAGGTGCTATACAGTGAATAATTTTGTATTTGAAAAAAGCAAAAATAGTAATGTTATAAAAAGTATTAGATTTCCTGAAGATATGAATGACAGAATAAATGAAATAGTAGATAAAGCTAATAAAGGAAAAAAAAACAAAGAATATTCATTTAATGGTTTTGTAGTTTCTGCATGTCAATTTGCTCTTGATAATATGACTGATGATAAATAGTAGCATTGTTTATTATATAGTATAAAAAATTTTATTGTCAATGATTTTTGAAAATGTCCCAAAATTTTTTAAACATAAGCCCTAAATTTTTAAAAAGCTTAGGGCTTTTTAA
>CANQNU010000018.1 GCA_947625295.1 uncultured Clostridia bacterium
AACCGCCACTTGCGAGAACCGCTTGAGTGGTGGTGTGAGAGGGGAGAAACACAATAAGTGTTATCCTCTACTCGATTATAGTAGGAAAGTTTTCCTAGTAAGAGAACTTTCCGTACTAGAGAAATATTTAATAAATAATAAAATTCAATGGTTAAATATTTTTAAAGTAAATGTAATATAAATGTAACATAAAAAATATTGAAAAATAAGATATAAAAATATATAATGTTAATATGTAATAACTAATATACATAATATGAAAATTAAGAAAGGGGAACAAATGAAAAATCAAAATTTAAAAAGTAATAAAAAATATGGTAAATTTACTAATATATCAAATAACAACAAAGGTATAACTTTAATAGCACTAGTAATAACCATAATAGTATTATTAATTTTAGCTGGAATAACAATAATGAGTGTAACAGGAGAAAATGGAATATTAAAAAGGACAAGTGAAGCTGCAAAAACTCATATTGTAGCAGAAGAAAAAGAAAAAATACGATTAGCCTTTTTAGATTTACTTGCTTCAGATATGGTGGATGGGAATACTATAACAATTGAAGAATTAAAAAAAGAGTTTGCTGAAGGTGAAGTAAATATAGTAAAATGTGATAGCGAAGGAAACGAAATAACTACAGGTGCAACAATAAAACTTGCAGATATAGCAACTTCAGATTCAAACACTGCAAATAATGAGCAATATGTAAAAATAACATTTATAAAAACAGGAAATTGGTATGTAACAAATATGAAAAGTGGAAAAATAGTTGTATCAAAAGAAGGAGAAGGAAAAAAAGAGCCAACAGAACCAGAAAATCAAGAAGTAGTAGCAAATGAAATTACAATTGATAAAACAGAAATAAAATTACAAAAATTGAGTGATCAAGCAGAAGAACCAACTACAAAAATAACTGCAAGTGTAGGACCGGAAAATGCAACTAATAAAGAAATAGAATGGAGCAGTTCTAATGATTCAATAGCAACAGTAGATAATGATGGAAATGTTACATGGAAAGGAATAGGAAAGACAACAATAACTGCTAAATTAAAAGCAAATGAAGAAATAACAAAATCATGTGAAATAATAAATTCATTAAAAATAGTAGCAACAGAAGATGGATGGAATATAAAAACAACAGGAGATGAATCCGCGATACAACTACCATTAGTTAGACTAACTTCTTCAGTAAATGGTGCAGATGGTGTAGCAATACGATCAGCAGGAGGAGAAGGAACATATTATACAGCAATGTCAAGAGAAGTAGATTTAACTAATGTATCAACGATATCTGGAATTATATATTCATATAATGACTTTACTAATAAAGAAAAAGATTTTTGTTATGTAGGTATAAGTAATAGTGCAGAGCCAAATGTAGACTTTGAAAACGAATATGTAAAAACATATAATGGAGTTCCAGGTACGTATGAAATTAAATGGGACCAATTAAGTATGGATGTTTCTAAATTGACAGGTAAACACTATATAAAAATTGTAGCTGAACATCCAAATGTAAACCACATGTCTACGATGATAGGATATTCTACAGATACAGGACTAGTATTAGAACCATAAAAAATAATCGATAAATTAAAAAAGAGAATATATTATTTTAAGTAAATTTATATATTCTCTTTTTTATGATATATGCTTATGATTTTGCATTTAAAAACTATTCTTTTTTAAATTAAAATTTTTTATTTAGCTTCTTAATAAATCTACCCATTTATAAATAACATGTTTACACATAGTAAACAAATTAATTTTTTCAACACTATCCTTAGCTACAATATTAATAGTAGATAAAGGTTTGCCGATTTAAAGTAAAAGTAACTTCACCAAATTTTTGACCAGCAGAAATAGGAGCTGAAATGTTTTCTTCTAGTGTCAAGTTTTGTTCAATATTTTTATCATTCCCTTTTTCAATTAAAGTCCCTGCATTTTGCTCGTAAATAGCATCAACATTTGAAACAATGCCTTTATTTACTAAAATATTTTTTACAATATCTCCTTTTTTTCCAAATTCTTTAAAAGAAAATGTATTAAAACCGTAATCTAATAATTTTTGAGCTTCCATAAATCTTACTTTTGTTGAAGGAGCTTTCATAATAACGGCAATTAAAGATAAATTATCACGAGTTGCACTAGCAGACAAATTATATAAAGCAAGACCAGTAGAACCAGTTTTTAAACCAGTTGCACCTTTGTAAGTTTTAATTAATTTATTTGTATTAGAAAGTTCAGATTTACCATCACGAAGTGAATCTGTCCAAATAGTAGTATAATTTGTAATATTTGGATGATTATTTAATAATTCTCTTGACATTAAGGAAATATCATAACTTGATGTTACATGACCATCTTCATCTAAGCCATGGCAGTTTTTAAAACAGGTATCATTCATACCAAGTTCTTTTGCTTTGTCATTCATCATTTGTACAAATGCTTCTTCAGAGCCTCCAATATATTCTGCCATTGCTACAACACAATCATTAGCTGAAGCTACACAAATTGCTTTTAACATTTCATCTACAGTTAATGTTTCTCTAGGATCTAACCATATTTGAGAGCCTCCCATAGAAGCCGCGTTTTCACTGCATGGAACATTATCTGTTAAAGAAATTTTTCCATTATCTAAAGCTTCCATAATGAGCAAAATACTCATTACTTTAGTTACAGAAGCAGGCCTTAACTGCTCATGTACATTATGAGAATATAGAACTTGACCTGTTGTTTGTTCAATTAAAATTGCTGACTCTGACTCTAAATTTAAGGAGTTGTTTTCTGTTTCAGTATTGCTAGTGGAAGTGTTTACAGAATTAGTATTTGAGATATTAGTAGTGTTGGAATTATTAGTATTTAACCTATTAGTACTTTGTGAGTTATTAGTATTTGAAATATTGGTATTTGAAACATTGGTATTTGAAATATTGGTATTTGAAACATTGGTATTTGGAATATTGGTATTTGAAATATTAGTATTTGAGCTATTAGTAGGTATTTCTTTTGTATTTGAACTACTAGACCATACATAAATAGAGTCTGTATTAATTGCAATAGAAGGTATACAATAAATAGCAATAAAAATTAAAATAAGAGTAAATGATATTAAAAATTTATTTTTTTGCATAAAAATCCTCCAATATAAATGTAATTTTATTTTTATTAAACTATATGAACATTAAATAAAAAAAAGAACATAGAAAATGCAAATATTATTGACATAAAGTAGAAAACACAATACTATTTACATAATATTAAAAGAGGGATAGAAGATGAAAAATATTGGTATAAAAATGGAAAGCCAAACAAAAATTAATAAATTGTAAAATGTTAAGGCTTTCCAATTTGTTTTTTTATATGAACTTTATAAAAAAGTTCTTAAATTTTTTAAATAATAAAATAATACATAAGTATACTATAAAAAATAATATCAATTTAGCAATTAAATACCAAATAAAATTTTCAAAAGAAAAGGTGAATAAATATGTAATAAAATAGCTAATTATACTTGCAAAAATAGGTAAAAAAATATATTTTTTTACAGAGAGTTGAAAGTTAATTCTTTTCTTTAACTGAATACTACTAATAGTAAAATTTAATAATTCACTAAAATAAATACTAAATATATATCCATTCATTCCTAGTATAGGTACTAAGAAATAAAGAATGGTAATAGTAGATATTAAATCAAGGATATTACAACACATAACTTCGAAAGATTCATTAATACCTTTTAGCAAATTATCAATTATCACATCAATATACATAAAAAATACTAATGGCGAAAGTATTTTTATCCAATTAGCACAACTTAAGTCTTTATAAATAACATAGCTTATTTCAGATGAAAAGAACCATAAAACACTTCCAATACCAATAGAAAATACAAAAGCATTTTTAAATATTTTTTCACAAACTGTTTTAATTCGATTATAATTTTCCCCTGCTAATAGTCTGGAAAATTCAGGAATAAGCAAAGAAGCAAAAGAATTTATAAATACACTACAAAATAGCAATATAGGCATTACCATTCCACTAATTATTCCATAATTAGAAAGAGCTAAATTATATGATAAGCCTGATTTTTCAAGACTTAATGGTATTAAAAATTGTTTAAAAGAAGAAAGACCGGAGCGAATGTAAGATGTTATTGCTACTGGACAAGAAATTTTTAAAATTTGCTTTTTCCAGTCGGATGAGCAAATTTTCGAAAAAATAATTTTTCTTCTTTCTATATAATAAAAAATAATATTTAGAGTGCAAGATGCAATTTCTGAAATAACATCTGCCAAAATCAATAATGTACAAATGGTACTAATGTTATTTCTTAAGAAAAATTTTAATAATATAAAAGTTACTATTACTTTGACAGTAAATTCTAATATTTGAGAAAGCGAATTTTTAAAAGCTTTTCCAATTGCAGTAAAAAAACCTCCAATAACAGAAGAAACTGCAATTAAAGGTAGTCCGGATAGCCATACAATAAATTGGGATAGAGTTAATTTGACCTTTTAGCCAAATATTACAAATAGGAGTTGAAAAAATTATACTAATTAGCATAGCACCTATTCCTAATAATAAGCTAAAAAACAAACAAGTGTTAACCGTTTTTATTCCACAAGAATAATCTCTTTTTGCAAATCTTTCAGAAACAATATACGTGCAAGCTAAACTAAGTCCAGAAGTTGCAAATGTAATTGCAAACATATATACAGACATTACAAGTCCAAATACACCAATTGCTTCTGATCCTACTTTTTTAGCAATATAAATATTAAATATAAAACTTATACTTCTCATTAAAAGCGTAGTTAATGTTAAAATTATTCCATTTATTAAAAATTTCTTTGTCCTTTTCAGAATTATCACCATTTAAAATTTATGGAATAACTATTAAAAATATGATAAAGAATTGTTATATTATTCTTTAGAAAAAGACATATAGCTAAATCTTAGCAATATTTTTACTAAAAAAAATAATATAACAAACCTTTAATTAAATATTTTTTTATTGCACTTTTAATGAAACTATACTAACTGTAACATCAGATGCAGAAGATTGAAAGTTAAGTTTAATATCATTTCCAGTTTGATTTACGAATTTAAAATCATAACTACCATAAGCAACTGCTGCATCTTTTCCTTTTTGAATATAAGGAACATAATTACTATGAGCATGCCTTTCTGTAACTTGTAAAGAAGGAACTGCTAAAACAGCATTATATAAAGTAGAACTAATTTGACAATTTCCACCGCCTAGCCCTTTTTTCTTATTTCCATCACGATCAAAAATATCAGCTTCTTGATATCCCATATTTGTACTAGAAGGGCCTAATGTATTGCAAAAAGAAAAAGTCTCATTATTTTTTACAATAGTACCATTTAATCGTGAACAAGTAATAGCAATATTATTTTGCCTTGCTGGATCAGGATTATAAATTTTAGTAGCAAAAGTAGAAATCTGTTCTTCTACTATTTGAGAAGAAGATGGATTATCATTTGTTGAATTAGAGTTATTTTGATTTGTATCAGAATTAGCAGATGTTCTATTTGTTTCATAAGAAGAATAATTTCCATTTTGAGATTCTTCATTACGATTATTAATCATAAAAAAGAAGATTCCAAAAGCTATTAAAATCACAATAATAACAAGCAAAATAATTAAATTCTTTTTATTCATTATAATCACCATTTTGTAGTGTAACCAAAAAAAAGAAAATTATTGACATTTTCATAAATAAAAAGTATAATTAATATGTATGATTAAAAAAAGGAGATAAAAAATGCTTTCAAAATATTGGAAAAGAATAGGAATGATAATTTTAATAATAGCTTGTGTTTTTAACATTATGGGAAAATTAGTAAATAAATTATCATTAAATAAAGAAATGTTATATTCAGCACAATATATGAATGAAGAAGAAAAAAAACAAAAATAAAATAAATAGACTTGAAAATTATTTCAAAATATGTTATGATAAAAAACAGTCATATTATTTTTAATACAAGAAAGAGGTGAACTTTAAATGAAAAAAGATATACATCCAGAATATAATCAAACAACTATTACATGTGCATGTGGTAATGTGTTAGAAGTTGGTTCAACAAAAAAAGACTTAAAAGTTGATGTTTGTTCTAAATGCCATCCATACTGGACAGGAAATTTAAGACAGGAAACAGTTGGTGGTAGAGCAGATAAATTTAAGAAAAAATATGGACTTGCATAATAATACAATAAAAATTAAAAGTGAATTCTGTATTCGAGCAGGATTCTTTTTTTATATAAAAAATATGAATCCCCCTTGATACAACAAAGGGGGATTATGTGACCAAATTACCCGAAAAATATAAGTTGGCATAGATAGGTAATTTGTTGCAACCATGAGAAAACTCATAACACAATTATAACAAATAATATTCATAAAGTCAAATTTTTAAACTATTAATGACATAATTTTTTAATTTCGTTGCAAAAAAAACAAAAATATATTAAAATATTCTAAGAAAATGGAGGAAAAAAATTGGAAATATCAGAAGAAATAAAAGAACAAAAAAAATATATTGAAAAAGTAAAAGAAATAAACCAAAAAAAAGATAAATATTATCACATATTAACAATGGGATGTCAATTAAACGAAAACGACTCAGAAAAATTATGTGGGATGTTAGAAACAATGGGATACCAAAAAGCCGAAAATCAATCACAAGCAGATATTATACTATTTAACACATGCTGTGTAAGAGAAAATGCAGAAGAAAGATTATTTGGAAAAATAGGAGAACTTAAAAATCTAAAAGAAGAAAAAGGAATCATAATAGCAATAGGTGGATGTATGATGCAAGAAAAACATATCACAGATAAAATCAAACAAAGTTATCCATTTGTTGATATTTTATTTGGAACACATACATTACATAAATTTCCAGAAAATTTATACAAAGCATTAAAAGAAAAGAAAAAACAAGAAGATATAATAGATATAGAAGGAGAAATCCATGAAGGATTACCAATAAAAAGAGACAGTAAATTTAAAGCATCAGTAACAATTATGAATGGATGCAACAACTTTTGCAGTTATTGCATTGTACCATATGTAAGAGGAAGAGAAAGAAGTAGAAAACCCAAAGATATTATAGATGAAATAAAAGAATTAGCAAAACAAGGATATAAAGAAGTTACATTATTAGGACAAAATGTTAACTCATATTTAAGAGTAGAAAGAGAAAAGAATATTCCATTTGAAGAATATGAAGGAGTAAATTCTTTTGCGACATTACTATATGCAATTAACAAAATTGATGGAATAGAAAGAATCAGATTTGTATCTCCACATCCAAAAGATTTTACAGATGATGTAATACAAGCAATTGCAAAATGTGACAAAGTATGTAAATTAGTACACTTACCACTTCAAGCAGGAAGTTCAAAAGTGTTAAAAGAAATGAACAGAAAATACACAAAAGAACAATACTTAACATTAGTAGAAAAAATGAAAAAAACAATACCAAATTTAACACTATCAACAGACATTATTGTAGGATTCCCAGGAGAGACGGACGAAGAATTTGAAGATACGCTTGATGTAGTAAAAAAAGTAAACTATGAACAAGTATATATGTTCATATATTCTAGAAGAGTTGGAACACCAGGAGACAGAATGGAAAATCAAATTCCAGAAGAAATAAAACATAAAAGATTTGATAAACTAAAAAGTTTAGTAGAAAGTCAAATCGCTGAAAACAACAAGAAATATATAGGAACAAAACAAAAAATATTAGTAGAAGGAACAAGCAAAAACAATGACAATATGCTTACTGGAAGAACAGATAGCAATAAAGTAGTTGTATTCGAAGGAGAAAAGAAACTAATAGGAACAATGCAAGAAGTAGAAATTACTTCAGAGCATATGTGGTATTTGAAGGGAGAAATCAGATGACGGAATATTCACCGATGATGCAAAAATATATTGAAACAAAGGAACAGTACAAAGATTGCATTTTATTTTATCGTTTAGGCGATTTTTATGAAATGTTTTTTGAAGATGCAATTACAGTATCAAGAGAGTTAGAACTTACTTTAACAGGTAAAGATTGTGGACAAGAAGAAAGAGCACCAATGTGTGGAGTTCCACATCATGCAGCAGATACTTATATTGCAAAGCTAATTGCTAAAGGTCATAAAGTAGCAATTTGCGAACAATTAGAAGATCCAAAAGAAACAAAAGGAATTGTAAAAAGAGGTGTTATTAGAGTAGTAACGCCAGGAACTCTTGTTGATAGCCATATGTTAGAAGAGAGAAAAAATAATTATATCATGTCAATATTTAAGTCTGGAATCTATTTTGGTATAAGTGTATGTGATATTTCAACAGGTGAATTTTATTCAGCAGAAATAAAAGATAATAATAATTTCCCAATGTTATTAGACGAAATAGCAAGATATACGCCATCAGAGCTAGTAGTTAATTCTATGATGGCAGATTGCACAGATGAAATGCAAAAAATACAAGAAAGATTTGAAAATATTTATATAACGAAATTTCATAATAAATTTTTTACAAGTGAATTAAACAATCTTAACCTTAGATTTAATATTATAGATAGTGATGGAAAAAAAGTAGAAAATATCGAAGAAAAAGGCTTAGCTATAAGTTCTATTAATGCATTAGTAGAATATATAGAAGAAACACAAAAAACTAATTTAGACCATATAAATAAAATTACAATATATAAGCTTTCAAGATATATGGCTTTAGATATTAATGCAAGAAGAAATTTAGAAATTACAGAAAAAATGAGAGATAAATCTAAAAAAGGAACATTACTCTGGGTACTTGATAAAACTTCAACATCTATGGGTGGAAGATTATTAAGAAGATGGTTAAATGATCCATTAATTGATGTAAAAGAAATTAATAAAAGATTAGAAGCAGTAAAAGAACTAAAAGATAATATAATGTTAAGAGGAGATATCATAGAAAGTTTGAAAAAAGTATATGATATAGAACGATTATCTGGAAAAATGGCATATGGAAATGCTACTGCAAGAGATATGGTTACACTAAAAAATTCTTTATTAAAACTGCCAGAAGTAAAAAAATCTTTAGAACAATGCAATTCAAAACTTTTAAAAGAACTTTATGAAAATTTAGATGAATTACAAGATATTTACAAATTGATTGATATCTCAATTGTAGATGATCCACCTATGACAGTAAAAGAAGGCGGAATTATCAAACTTGGATATGATGAAGAAATTGATAAATTAAAAACTGCGCAAACAGAAGGAAAAAATTGGTTAATACAATTAGAAGCAGATGAAAAAGAAAAAACAGGAATTAAAAATTTAAAAATAGGATTTAATAAAGTATTTGGATACTTTTTAGAAGTCACAAAATCAAATTTAAATCAAGTTCCAGAAAGATACATAAGAAAACAAACTTTAACAAATGCAGAAAGATATATTACAGAAGAATTAAAAAATTTAGAAAATCAAATACTAGGTGCAGAAGAAAAAGTAGTTGTACTAGAATACAATGCTTTTACTAAAATTAGAGAAGAAATTTCAAAAAATATAGTAAGATTACAAAAAACAAGTGAAATAGTATCAACATTAGATGTTTTAACATCATTTGCAACAGTTGCAGAAGATATGAATTATTGTATGCCAAATGTAAACTCTTTAGGAAAAATTGAGATAAAAAATGGTAGACACCCTGTTATTGAAAAAATCTTAGGAGTTGGAACTTTTGTTGAAAATAATACATATTTAGATAAAGAAGAAAATAGATTATCTATTATTACAGGTCCTAATATGGCTGGTAAATCTACTTATATGAGACAAGTTGCATTAATTACATTAATGGCACAAGTTGGAAGCTTTGTTCCAGCAGAATCAGCAACAATAGGAGTAGTAGATAAAATATTTACAAGAGTTGGAGCCTCAGATGATTTAAGTATGGGACAAAGTACATTTATGGTAGAAATGATGGAAGTAGCAACTATTTTAAAAGAAGCAACATCAAACAGTTTGGTCATTTTGGACGAAATAGGTAGAGGAACATCAACATATGATGGATTATCTATTGCATGGGCAGTAGCAGAATATATTGCAGATAAAGAAAAATGTGGAGCAAAAACACTGTTTGCAACACATTATCATGAATTAACAGAATTAGAAAATAAATTAGAAGGAATAAAAAACTATAATATTGCAGTAAAAGAAAAAGGAGAAGACATTATTTTTCTTAGAAAAATTGTAGAAGGTGGAACAGACGAAAGCTATGGAATTCATGTAGCAAGACTAGCAGGAGTTCCAAAAGCAGTAACTAAAAAAGCAGATGAAATTTTACGTTCTTTAGAAAGAAAAAATATTTTAACTGGTAAAAAAGAAGAAAAACAAGATAAAAAACAGGTAGAAGGACAATTTGATATGTATAATTATAAATTAGCAGAAATTGCCCATGAGGTAGATAAAATTAATCTAAATGAGTTGACACCAATTGATGCTTTAAATACATTAGTTAGAATAAAGGAAAAAATGAAATAAAATTAAATAAAATTTAGATACAGTTAAATAAAATCAAATAAAAAGGTGTAAAATAAAAAGAATCCAAAGGAGATGAAAATATGAGAAAAGTTGAGAGAATTTCAAGTATTAGTCATAGTAAAATGGATAAAAATAACTCACATGAAAAAATTAAAATGGAAAATTCTAGACAAAGAACAAAAAATTTTAAGCAACAATATAATAAGTTTGATGTAGAAAAAGAAACAGAAGAAGATGTAAAAGAAGAATTAACTGAAAATGAAAAAAAGAATTATATAAGTCCAAAGCATCAAACTAGATTTTCAGATTCGTTAAATACTGCTATGCAACGTAGAAGATTAGGCTTAAATAAAAACGATGATAGCGAAAGGGAATAAGTAATACAATAAATCACGAATTTTTAGTTTGTAATTATCTATACCTTGAAAAGATATAAAAATGAGAAAAATATTATTTACATATAAAAAACAAATGTTCTATAATAAATTCAATATAAAAGGAGTGATAATTATAGAACAAGATAATAATATTTTAGTAACAAAGGAAAAATTAGATATATCAAATAACAATATAGAAAATATAAAAAATTTAATTTATACAATAAGAGGAAAACAAGTAATGTTAGATAGTGATGTTGCTATGTTGTATCATTATGAAACTAAAAACATCAATAAAGCAATGAAAAGGAATATTAATAGATTTCCAGAAGATTTTTGCTTTCAACTAATAGAAAAAGAATATGAAAATTTAAGGTTCCAATTTGGAACCTTAAATAAAAAAGTTAATAATGGAAATGTAACAAGAAAATATCTACCATATGTTTATACAGAACAAGGGATTTCTATGTTGGCAGGAGTGTTAAAAAATGAAATTGCAATTCAAGTAAGTATAAATATTATGAGGGCCTTTGTTGAAATGCGAAAGTTTATAGCCTCAAATGGACAATTATTTAAAGAGATAAATACAATAAAAGGTAAATTGTTAGAACAAGATGCAAGATTACTAAGTCATGATAAAAAGTTTGACATTATTTTTGATGAACTACAAAAAGGAAAAAAAGAAGAATTCAAGCAAAAAGTATTTTTCGATGGACAAATTTACGATTCTTATAGTTTAATAGTAGATATTATAAAAACTGCTAAAAATAAAATTTTAATAATAGACAATTACATAGATGACAGTATTTTAAAGATGTTAGCTAAGAAAAATAAAGATGTAGAAGTTGTAATATTAACATCACAAAATAGTAATATACGAAAATTAGATATACAAAAATTTAATAAACAATATGGAGCTTTGAAATTAGCATATACAAACAAATTTCATGATAGATTTATAGTTATAGATAACAAAGATTTATATCATATAGGAGCATCATTAAAAGATTTAGGGAAAAAATGTTTTGCAATATCTAAAATAAAAGATGAGGAGTATATAGAAAAGATAAGCAATTTTACTTGACATTAAATAAAAGAAATGTTAACATAATAATAACTAATTTTATAATCCTGTTCTAATATCATTAGACAGATTAATATAGATGTAACTAGTTAACATGTATTAGAAGGCCAAATGGCAAGGAGGAAAAATATGATAAAAGATATAGTAATTGCTGTAGGAGTAATAGTTGGTATTATTATTTGTATTGTTTTTATGATAATAGCAATTAGTGACTTAATAATCGTAAGTAAAAACGAAGAAGAGAAAAGCGAAGAAGAAAGATTAAATGATGCAATGAGATTTTACATTTTAGCCACACAGCTTAAATATAAAATACGGAGTGGCTGGGATGAAAAACATTGGAACATAAAGAAAGAACGATTAGAAAGTGTTGCTGAACACATTTATGGTACAGCCATATTAGCATTAAGTATCTATTCTGAGTTTCAATTTCAAGTAAAGTGTGATATTGATAAAGTTATGAAAATGTTAATTCTTCATGAAATAGGTGAAGTTATTATTGACGATATTACACCATTTGACAATGTAACTCCAGAAGAAAAAGCAAAAAAGGAACATGAAGCAATGGAATATATTTTAGGAGATTTAATTAAGAAAGACGAATATTTTTCATTATTATTAGAATTTGACGAAAGAAAAACAAATGAAGCAATTTTTGCTCATTATTGTGATAAGCTAGATGCTGATATTCAAGCAAAGGTTTATCAAGATATGGGATGTCAAAATCCACTAGAACAACAGGAAAATAATGTTGTTTTTAATAGTCAAAAAGTTCAGCAAATGGTAAGAGATGGGGCAAAGTCAGCATTTGACATTTGGTATGAATATGATAAACCCTTGTATGATGGTAATGAAACATTTTCAAAAATTCTTGATTATGTAAAAAATGCTGATACTCAAAAATATACTAACTTTTTAAAGTAACTTGCAAGTAATTACAAGAAGAAAACTTGAGGTCGCAAATTGCGACCTCAAGTTTTTTAAACTATATCTCTATACCTTGAAAAGGTATAAAAATGAGAAAAATATTATTGGCACATAAAAACTAATGTTCTATAATAAATTCAATATAAAAGGAGTGATAATTATAGAACAAGATAATAATATTTTAGTAACAAAGGAAAAATTAGATATATCAAATAACAATATAGAAAATATAAAAAATTTAATTTATACAATAAGAGGAAAACAAGTAATGTTAGATAGTGATGTAGCAATGTTGTATCATTATGAAACTAAGAACATCAATAAAGCAATGAAAAGGAATATTAATAGATTTCCAGAAGATTTTTGCTTTCAATTAACTTTAAATGAGTTAAAGGAAATGTGGTTCCAAAATGGAACCACATTTGAAAAAGAGAATATAAAATATAGAAGTGAAAAGTATTTGCCATATGTCTACACAGAACAAGGAGTTTCTATGTTAGCAGGAATATTAAAGAACGAAATAGCAGTTCAAGTTAGTATAAATATTATGAGAGCCTTTGTTGAAATGCGAAAATTTATGCTATTAAATGGACAGGTTTTTGAAAGATTAACAAATGTTGAATATCAATTATTAGAACATAATAAAAAATTTGATATTATATTTAATGAACTACAAAAAGGCAAAAAAGAAGAATTCAAACAAAAAATATTTTTTGATGGACAAATTTACGATTCTTATAGTTTATTAATAGTAGATATTATAAAAACTGCTAAAAATAAAATTTTAATAATAGACAATTACATAGATGACAGTATTTTAAAGATGTTAGCTAAGAAAAATAAAGATGTAGAAGTTGTAATATTAACATCACAAAATAGTAATATACGAAAATTAGATATACAAAAATTTAATAAACAATATGGAGCTTTGAAATTAGCATATACAAACAAATTTCATGATAGATTTATGGTAATAGATAATACAGATTTATACCATATTGGAGCATCATTAAAAGATTTAGGAAAGAAGTGTTTTGCAATTTCAAAGATAGAAGATATGGGGTATATTGAAAAGTTAAAAAGTATAATATAAATGTTTAAGGTCACAAATTGTGACCTTAAACAAAAATGGTAGAGGAAATAACTGGTCGCAATTTGCGACTTCAAAAATACTTTATATTTCAATTTTAGGCTGATACATTTCAAGCCACATATTTACTTGGCAAAGATACGCCATAAGCTGTGGGCCAGTCATAGGCTGTCAAATTTAAACACATATCGATTTTACTAGAGGCTCTAAGAAAACCTCAAGAATAACAAATCACGAATTTTTAGTTTGTAATTATCTATACCTTGAAAAGATATAAAAATGAAAAAAATATTATTGACATATTAAAACAGATGTTCTATAATAAATTCACTATAGAAGGAGTGATAATTATAGAACAAAAAAATAATGTAATAGTAACAAAAGAGAAATCAAATATAGAAAATTATGATATAGAGAACATTAAAAACTTAATTTATACAATAAGAGGAAAACAAGTAATGTTAGATAGTGATGTAGCAATGTTGTATCATTATGAAACTAAAAAAATAAACCAGACTGTAAAAAGAAATATAGAAAGATTTCCTGAAAAATTTTGTTTTCAATTAACAGAGAATGAATTAGAAGATATGTGGTCACAATTTGTGACCGCCTCTAAAATGTTAGATAATAAATTTAGAAATAAAAAGTATTTGCCATATGCCTTTACAGAACAAGGAATAGCAATGCTTTCTGGATTATTAAGGAATCAAATAGCAGTCCAAGTAAGTATCAATATTATGGATGCCTTTGTTGAAATGCGAAAGTTTATAGCTTCAAATGGACAAGTATTTAAAGAGATAAATACAATAAAAGGAAAATTATTAGAACAAGATGCAAGATTATTAAGTCATGATGAAAAATTTGATCTTGTTTTTGATGAACTACAAAAAGGCAAAAAAGAAGAATTCAAGCAAAAAGTATTTTTTGATGGACAAATTTACGATAGCTATAGCCTAATAATAGATATAATAAAAACAGCGAAAAATAAAATTCTAATTATAGATAACTATATAGATGATAGCATTTTAAAAATGTTAGCAAAGAAAAATAAGGATGCAGAAGTTGTGATATTAACATCACAAAATAGTAACATAAAAAAATTAGATATACAAAAATTTAATAAACAATATGGAGTTTTAAAATTAGCATATACAAACAAATTTCATGATATATTTATGGTAATAGATAATACAGATTTATACCATATTGGAGCATCATTAAAAGATTTAGGAAAGAAGTGTTTTGCAATTTCAAAGATAGAAGATATGGGGTATATTGAAAAGTTAAAAAGTATAATATAAATGTTTAAGGTCACAAATTGTGACCTTAAACAAAAATGGTAGAGGAAATAACTGGTCGCGAATTGCGACTTCAAAAATACTTTATATTTCAATTTTTGGCTGATACCTCTCAAGCCACATATTTACTTGGCAAAGATACGCCATAAGTTGAGGACCGTGTCATTAACTGTCCAAACCAAGGTCTAGTAAAAGCATTTCCATCTGTATCCAATATTTCTAAAATATATTCTCTATTTAATAAATCATTAATTGGAGCATTTTTATCTTTCATAATATCTGTTAACATACCCTTAACTTTTGCCAAATAAGTAGGATTATGAGTTTTAGGATAAGGCGATTTTTTTCTATCAACTATTTCAGAAGGAAGCAAATCTTTTACCACATATCTAAGCAATCCTTTTTCACGACCATTTAAGGCCTTCATTTCCCAAGGCACATTCCACATATATTGAACTAATCTATAATCACAAAAAGGAACACGAAGCTCTAAACCATTATACATAGAAGTTCTATCAGACCTATCTAAAAGTGTTTGCATAAACCAATTCATTGTCAAATAAGTAATTTTTCTTTTTTCTGTTGTTTCTTTAGAATCAGAATCCAAAAATTCAATTTCTGATAAACTCTCATTATATCTGTAATCAATATAATCTTTTAAATTTATTTTAGAAGAAATATTAGGGTTCAAAAGATGTTGTCTTTCTGAAATTGCAATAGACCAAGGGAAAGTGTTACTATTTAAAGCATCTTCTCTAAAGAACCAAGGATACCCTGCAAAAATTTCATCTGAACATTCACCAGATAAGCAAACTGTGGCTTCTTTTTTTATATTTTTGCAAAAAAGTAAAAATGAAGAATCAACATCTGCCATCCCAGGAAAATCTCTTGCAATCATTGCATCTTCTAGACTTTCTGCAAGTTCTGGTGTATCTATAACTATTTTATGATGATTTGTTTTAAATTCATTTAACATTAGATTTATATAATAGTTATCAGAATTCGGTTGAAAATCACTTTTTACAAAGTTTTTGTCATTGTCAACATAGTCAACAGAAAATGTATCTAAAGGTGGTAATCCATTTTTTTTACAATAATTACTAGCATATGCGACTATTATACTTGAGTCCAAACCTCCAGATAGCATAACACATAAAGGTACATCAGAAACTAATTGTCTTTGAATAGCATCATCTAAAAGATAATGAACTTTTTCACAGGTTTCTTCAAAATTGTCTGTATGCTCTTTGGTTTCTAATTTCCAATATCTTTCTATATGAAATCCATTAGAGTTATAAACTGCATAATGAGCAGGTTTAATTTCAAAAATATTTTTGAAAACAGTAGTACCAGGAGTATGAGCAGGACCAATTCCAAAAAGTTCACTAATTCCTTGTGAATTTATTATTTTTTCTATGCCAGGATATTTAAACAAAGCTTTTATTTCTGAAGAAAAAAGTAAAGTATCATTAAAAAAGGTATAAAATAAAGGTTTAATACCAAAATGATCTCTAGCTAAAAATAATTCTTGTTTTTTACTATTCCAAATTGCAAAAGAAAAAATACCGTTTAAGTGTTTAGGAGTATCATAGCCATAATATATAAAACTTTTCAACAAAATCTCTGTATCACAATGTCCATGAAAAGAGAACCCGTTTTCTTCTAAGGTTTTTCGTAATTCTTTAGTATTATATATTTGACCATTATAAACAATTGTATATTCACCAAAAGAGTATGATTCAGTCATTGGTTGTTTTCCGACCTTCAGGGTCAATTACTATTAATCTTTTGTGACCTAAAGCTACATGTTCTTTTATGTAGTATCCTTGCTCATCAGGTCCTCTTCTTGCTAAGCATTCATTCATATCTGCCAATATATTTTTTTGATTTGATATATCTTTTTTATGATTAACAAATCCAACAAATCCACACATAATTTACCTCCATTTCTTAATATTTTATGCAAAAAAGCCAAAAAGATTTATTGATTTTTAAAAAAAATTATAGTAAACTTAACAATGTAATTATACAGAAACTATAAAATGGAGGAAAAATTAAAAATAATGGAAATAAAAAAAGCATTAAAACATTTAAAACTAATTACATGTCATAAATGGGTAGTATTTAAATTATGTTGTAAAGCAGGAGAACCATGGAGAGGATTTTTGCACGATTTTTCTAAATATTCACCAACAGAATTTAAAGAAAGTATAAAATATTATGTAGGAACACACTCACCAATTTCGGAAGCAAAAAGAGATATGGGATATTCAGAAGCTTGGCTACATCATAAAGGAAGAAATAAACATCATGTAGAGTATTGGGTTGATGATAGAGCACCTAATCCAACACCTATTATTCCATATAAATATGCAGTAGAAATGATATGTGATAAAATAGCTGCAGGAATTATATATCAAGGAAAAAATTGGACTAAAGAATATGAATTAGAGTATTGGACTAAAGAAAAAGAAAAATTGAAAATGAATGAAAAAATTCAAAATTTCACAACAGAAGTTCTAGAACAAGTAGCTAAAAATGGAATTGATTCAACATTAACTAAAAAAAATATGAAAGAATTATATAAAAAGAACTGTGGCTGAAAATTTTTTCTAACTATTGACAAAAAAGTAAAATACTTGTATAATTTTATAGTGACTATGATAATGAAAAAATAGAAAAAGATATAAAACATATATCTAAAGCAAGGAGGGAATTGAAATGGCACAACCAAAAAGAAGATGGTCTAAAGCAAGAACACATGCAAAAAGATCAACATGGAAAAAAGAAAATCCAACATATACAAATTGTCCACACTGTCATGAACCAGTAATGCCACATAGAGCTTGTAAAAATTGTGGATATTATGATGGAAAAGAAGTAATCGCAAAAAAAGAAACTGAGAATGCATAAATTTTAAGATAGTACCTAGAGGTGCTATTTTTTCTTTTATAAAAAATTCAATATATTTTTTTGTATAAAAAATGACAAATAAAAAAATTTGTGATATATTAATATAAAATAAAAGGAAAAGAAGGGAATAATATGTTAGAGAAAATTTTAAAAAAATCAGGATGGACAGACATTGTTATATCTATAATATTTATTTTATTTGGTATTGTACTAATAGCAAATCCAGAAATCATAGTATCATTTATTGCAATAATATTGGGGAGCATAGTAATCTTATTAGGGATATTTAGATTATATGAATATTTTATGAAAGATAAAACAAACCGATATTTATTAGCTACGGGAATTATAGCAATCATTGTAGGAATTATCATTATGAATTGTGCAAATACTATCTTATCTTTCTTTAGAATATTGATTGGAATTTGGATTATTTGTAGTGGAATTATGAATCTCCAGACTACAATAATATGGAAAGAATATCAATCTAAATTATGGATAATAAGCATATTATTATCAATATTGATTATTTTCGCTGGTATATTTATATTAGTAAATAATGGAGCTATATTGCAAACAATAGGAAGTATAATCGTAGCATATGGAGTAATTGATATTATAGAAAACTTTATTTTCATAAGAAAAATAGATGATTATTTAAAATAAAAAGTAAAAGAAAGTCTTAAGTTTAATAAAATTATATTCTATTAAACTTAAGCTTTTTTTATGCAATAAGAAAAAATATTGCTTTAAATAATTAATTATCCTTTGAGTTTTATTATATAAAAGTCATATTTTGTATATTTATATAGAAAAATAGTACTTTCGTAAAAAATATAATGTATGAATTAAAAATGATAATATAATCAAATTTATCGAACATAAAACAGGAGGAAAAAAATGGAAGATTTAGAAACTAAAAGATTATACATAAGAAAATTTAAGGTTGAAGATACAGAAGAAATATATGCAAATTTAAGAACAATAGTAGATACAGAAGATGATGATAACGATGTCATAACAAAACCAATAGGAGAGACAGATATAATGATAAATTCATCTATAAAAGGATATGAATTGGGAGAGTTTGCATGGGCTATTGAAGAAAAACAAACAAAACATGTAATAGGATATATTAAAGTTGGCGAAATTTCTCTTAAAAATAAAATTTGCAAATTAAAATTTAAGGTAGGAAAAGAATGGGCAAATAAAGGCTTAATAGAAGAAGCAATAGAAAAAGTTATACAATATTTATTTAATACAAAAGATTTTTGTACTATTGTATCAAAATTTTATGATGGAAATGAATGGATAAAAGATACAAAAACAAGAATTTTAAAGAATGTTGGGATGAAACAAGAAGCTATACTAAGGAACAGAAAAATCAATGCAGTAACAGGAAAAGTAGAGAATCTTATTATATTCTCTATTTTAAAAGAAGAAATGAATGTAAAAGCAAGTTAATAATAGTAATAGTCAAATAGTTATAAATACTTATATAATATTAACAGAAGTTTTGTCGAAAAGTTTTTTTAATTCGACAAAACTTCTACTTTTTTGCTATTGGAAAATAATGGAAAACATATTATAATACAAAAAGAAAACTAAAAGAAAAAAAGTTGAAAGATAATTACAATTGTTTTCAACTAAATTTGTGCTTAGAAAGGAATGTGATTAATATGGAATCAAAATTTTATGAAGAGGACAAGCTTCTAGTTTTTAAAATTACAGATGAAATTGATGACTATAGTGTCCAAAAAATAAGGAGGAAAGCAGATTATGAAATTGAAAGATATATGCCTAAAAGAGTTGTGTTTGATTTTAATAGTGTTACTTTCATGGATAGTGCGGGTATAGGCCTGATTATAGGTAGATATAAATTCGCAAATATGTTAGGAGCAAAATTAGAAGTAAGCAATTTAACTCAAAGTGTAAAAAAAATATTTGAAATGAGTGGAATATTAAAACTTATACCAATTGCTCAAGAAGAACAATGGGCATAAAATAAGAATCAAATCAAGTAAAGAAAATAAAACAGATAATATAACTATATATTATCTTAGGAAAGGAAGTAAGAATGAAGGAGATTTTTGAAAATGAAATGAAATTAGAATTTGTAAGCAAATCAGTGAACGAAGCATTTGCAAGAATTGCAGTAGCAGCCTTTGCTTCTCAACTAGATCCAACAATTGAAGAATTAGCAGATATAAAAACTGCTGTTTCAGAAGCGGTTACAAATTGTATTATTCATGGTTATGAGGACAAGCAAGGAATAGTCAAGATAATTGGAAAAATAAAAGAAAATGAACTTATTATAGAAATTTCTGATCAAGGAAAAGGAATTGAAAACATAAACATAGCAAAAGAGCCTTTGTACACAACAAAGCCAAATTTAGAAAGATCAGGAATGGGATTTACTATAATGGAAAGCTTTATGGACAAGATGGAAATTGAATCAATTGTTGGATTAGGTACAAAAATTACTATGTCTAAAATAATAAAAGCAAAAGAAGACGAACAAGAAGAGTTCGAATCATTAACAAAAAGATAAAAGAAAAGTGGGTGAAATATGTACGAAAACGATATAAGTTCAATAAAAAAAGCCCAGGCAGGAGATAAAAAAGAATTAGAAAAATTAATTGAAAATAATAATGGATTAATATGGAGTATTGTAAGGAGATTTAATGGAAGAGGATACGAATTAGATGATTTATATCAAATAGGATGTATGGGTTTTATTAAATCGATAAAAAGATTCGATACTAATTTTGAAGTGAAATTGTCAACATATGCAGTACCATATATGATAGGAGAAATTAAACGTTTTATTAGAGACGATGGACCAATTAAAATTAGTAGAAGCATTAAAGAATTAGGAATGAAGGTAAAAGAATTACAAAAAGAATATTATATAAAAAAAGGAAAAGAAATTACAATTGAAGAAATAGCAAAAGAATTAAAAGTAGACAAAGAAGATATTGCATTAGCATTAGAAGCAACATCACACGTAGAATCAATTGAAAGTGCCACATATACAAACAATAAAAATGGAAATAGCATTAGTTTATTAGAACAAATTTCAACAGATAAAGATGAAGAAGAAATGATTACAAATCAAATAACAGTAAAAGAACTGATTAATGGACTTGAAAAAAGAGATAAAGAAGTGATTATGCTAAGATTTTATAAAGAAAAAACACAATCACAAGTAGCAAAAATACTTGGAATTACACAAGTTCAAGTATCAAGAATTGAAAGAAAAATTCTTAACAATATGAGACTACAATTAAGTTCATAAAAAGTAAAACAAAAGAGAAGGTGATCATATATGAAAAAAATCTTTATCTATTTTTTTGCATTTATATTTATTTGTTTTATTCTTCCAGCACTTTTAACAAAAACGGATATTCCTACATCTTCTGGAGATAATACTACTGAAGAAATTGTAGACAATAATCAAGAAAACAATGTTCAAAATTCAAAAGAGCAACAAGAAAGTCAATATAATTATCAAAAATATGGAACAATTAAATTGTTACATAGCAAAACAGGAGAAGTAGAAGAAGTTGCATTAGATGAATATTTATGCAATGTTGTATCAGGTGAGATGCCGGCAGATTATGAATTAGAAGCACTAAAATCTCAAGCAGTTGTAGCAAGAACTTATACAATATATAAATGTCAGAATCCAAAACATGATAATGCAAATATATGTGACGATTCTACATGTTGTCAAGCTTGGGTATCAAAAGAAGATAGATTAGCAAGATGGGAAGAAAGCAAAAGAGAAAGTAATTGGCAAAAAATAGAACAATGTGTAAAAGAAACACAAGGAAAAATTATTACATACAATAATCAGCCAATTAATGCTTTTTTCCACGCAAATAGTGGAGGAACAACAGAATTACCTGTAAATGTATGGGGTGGTTCAGGATATCCATATTTGCAAGTAGTAGAAACAGCGGGAGAAGAAGGATATACACAATATAGTTCAGAAGTAAGTTTATCTCAACAAGAGTTAACAGATAAATTAAAAGAAAAATATTCAGATATACAAATTGATTTTAACAATGACGAACAAATTAAAATTTTAGAGTATACAGATAGTAATAGAGTAAAAACTATTCGATTTGGAAATCATGAATTATCAGGAGTAGAAACAAGAAGTTTGTTAGGCCTAAAATCAACCAATTTTGAAATAAAAAAAGAAAATGATAAAATTATATTTTATGTAAAAGGATATGGACATGGTGTTGGAATGAGTCAAACAGGAGCTGATGCCATGGCAAAGCAAGGTAATAATTATGAAGAAATTATAAAACATTTTTATATTGGTGTAGAAATAAAAGAGATAAATTCTTTATAGATGTATAATCTTCTAAAAATAGGAAATACTTCTATTAATAAACAATTAAAGGAGGATTATATGAGAAGAAAATTAAGAAAAAATGATAACAACAAATCAGTAAGTGATAAAATAATTATGTATAGTGGTATAGGCGTAACTATTCTTGCTGTTATTGTTATAGGTTTATTAATTTATAGCAAAAGCTTAAATGACGATGTTAGAGAAGGAACAATGACATTAGAACAAATGTCAAAAATTACAGGAAATACAGCACAAAATACAACACAAAATTCAACAGAGAACTCAACTAGTGTTAGCACGGAAATTGGTAAAACAGTAGAAGAATCGAAAAATGAAGCTAATCAAAATACAACTAATCAAGTAAATACAAGCAATAGTAATAAAAGTGGAACTAATGTAAAAAATAATACATCTAATGTTGCAAATACAACTAATACAAAAAATATAGCAGATACAACTCAAACAAATTCTAATGCTACTGAAAATGTAGAAGAAAATAAAAAGGAATTAGAATTTCAAAAACCAGTTGAAGGAGAAATTGTAAGAGAATATGCAAAAGATAATTTGATATATTCTACAACATTAGAAGAATGGACAACACATATGGGAATAGATATTAAAGCAGATAAAACAACAGTAGTAAAATCAGCAGAGGCAGGAACAGTAAAATCTATAAAAAATGATCCTAGATATGGTCTTACAATTGTTGTAGAACATGAAAATGGTTTTCAAACAGTATATGCAAATTTATTAACATCTGAATTTGTAGTAGAGGGAGAAAAAGTTGAAAAAGGACAAAGTTTAGGTACTGTTGGAAATACCGCAATATTTGAAAGCGCTGATGAGGCACATTTGCATTTTGAAATATTAAAAGATTCTATACAGGTAGATCCAAGTATTTATATAAAATAAAATTAAACGCAGATAGAGTAAAATTTTATTTGATTTTACTTCGTTTGCGTTTATTTTTTATCTATTTTTTTCAATTTATATTAAATGACATGTCTTAAATACAAAATAATTATGTAAAAAAGTTATTATCTAAAACCTTCATAATTCTTGAATGCAGAAAAGTAATTAGATAGAATAAAAATATGTTCAATATACAAAAAAGTAAGAATCAAAAGAAAAATGGGGGGAAAACAATGGAAAAGGTAGTAAAAAAAGCAAGTGAAAATGTAATGAAAAATACAGAACAGAGATTAAAAAAAGTTAAATTAGAAGGAAGTAAAGGAATCACACTAATAGCATTAGTAATAACAATAATAGTTTTATTAATATTAGCAGGAATAACAATAGCAAGTATAACAGGAGAAAATGGAATACTTCGGAAGAGCACAAAGTGCAG
>CANQNU010000019.1 GCA_947625295.1 uncultured Clostridia bacterium
GGCTTAAGCCCAGAAGAGCCAGTACAAGAGCCTTCTAGGCTAAGAGCAAACCACCAGTTTTACTGGTGGTTATGATTATATATCTATTTCACTTCCTGTTCGCAAATACTGAATTTTATTTCCTAGTTGCTTTTTTAAATAATTATATGCTGTATCTCCTGTACAATGACATGTATAAGTGTAGTCAACATTATTATTAAGATAAATAGCAACTTTTTCTAATTCAGAATCACAAATTGCAGTTTTTAATATTGGATCATCAACTAAGTGTAAGCCTCCTATTAAAAAATCAATTTTGTTAATATTAAAAATTTCTTTTATACTATTAGCAATATTAATAATTCCTTTATGAGAGCAACCACTAAATAAATAATATTTATCTTGCTTTTTTATAACCATAGCTTGTTCATGTTCAAATGTATCTTGTTTAAAAGATTTATCATCATCATTTATTAACATAGCTTTATTATTATATGTAATTTCTTCTTTTAGTGTTACATTAGGAACCAAGAAAATATCATCAGTAATATTAAATATTGATTCATCAGTATAAATAAGTCTACTTGAGTATTTTTCAAATATCTCTGGATTTAATCCAATATATTCTTTTTCATTATTTTCTTCGAAATAATATTGTTTATTACAATATTTCTGAATATAAATCTTTGCCTTTTGGTTTTTTTCTAGAAAAGGAATAATTCCACCACCATGATCAAAATGTCCATGTGAAATAATCACATAGTCTATTTCTGACAAGTCTAAATTCATTTTTTCACTATTAGCAATAATAACATCCGAAGGACCTGAATCGAATAAAATATTTTTATTATTATATTTAATATATAATGATAATCCATGTTCATTTCTGAGAAATGAACAACTTTCATTTAAAGTATCTTCTATTAATGTTCCAATATACATCTTTTATTACCTCCATAAAAAAAACATAAGAGCGTGCCTCTTATGTAAAAATACTTATAGGCACACACCAAAGTATATGCCTGAAAAACTTTCAAGCATATAATATCAATGATGATGCAATTTTAAGTACTTTCTTATATTTAACATTTTTTATCTCCTAAATCAAAATATAACTTATTATAATATATTTTTTTATAAATTGCAAGTAATTTTGACATTTTTACTAGTATATGCGATAAAATCAAATTATTATGAATTTTTTACTTGTAAAAAATTTTCCATTTCTTTTCCTTTTTCTCCAAATCTAACTTCTCCAAGTTTACTTCTATAATGTTTTCTATTTTTCTACTTTATACAAAAGTCTTAGAATTTCTTCTTTGCAATAACATCATATATATGCCAATGTTTTTTTTCACCTGAAGCTATTATTGAATCTTTTTCGATTTCATCAAATTGAATTAATTCAAAATTATTAAAAAGTGCCTTTACTTCTTCTTCTGTCAAAAATACTAGTTGTTCTTTTGTTTTAGCCCATGTATCTTTTTTTCCAAAAAAATTTCCAACAAAATACCCGTTCATGTAAAATAGAATTGGTAATATTTTCCCATATATTACTAAAAAACTCTTTTTTTGAAAATGGTAAGCTAAAATTTGCAACAATTAAATTTACTTTAGGCAATTTCATTTTCCCAAAAAGACATTTTTTAAATCTAAAATTTTTTAATTCTTTATTGGTTAGTTGATGTTTTATTATAGACTCAGTATCTTCTCTATCTATAGATAATACATTCCAATTATTTTTTAATAACTCTATAGTGTCTCTTCCTGTACCACATCCTAAATCTATAGCTTTTTGAGGTGGTACATTGAGATTTAAAAAATTAATTACGTTTAAATGAGGACTTGAATTTTTGGTAACATTATAGTATTTTTCTTTGTTACTATCCATTAATATACTCCTTTTAACTATTAATACTTGTTATACTTCTTTTTACAGTGATAATTATTTATCATTTTGCTTTAATAACTACATTTTACTACCTTTTTTGTCGGAAGTAAATAAATGTTTTTTTATTTTATATGCTTATTAACTCATTGTATGTATATGATACATAGCAAGGCTAAATTAATTATTATAGATATCATTAATCCTTCATTTTCTTAAAAATCCTTCAGAATTTTTGAAGTTGAATCTGTTGAACTATCTTTATTAATTAAGATTATCACATTATGTAACATAGTTACTAAACAATATCCTATTTATAATTGACTTGTTAAATTTGCTAATGATATATTGATACTAGAAGTATGTAATAGTACTAAAAAAAATAAAAAGGAGTGTTAAATTATGGGAACAGATGTAACTGTTGATTTAAAACAAATGGAAAGAATGGCAGAATCAATTAACAATAGAGCTGCTAATTTAAGAATTAAATTTGCAAATATGCTTGATGATGTTAAGGATATGCAAAAATATTGGAAAGGAGAGTCTTACGCTAAGTTTGCAACAACAGTAAATAATACTATACCAACATTAGATAAAATGGTTAAATATTTTGGAGTTTCATTACCTAAAGAGATTATTGCAAAAAGAAACCAATATGCTAAATCAATGCAAATGGCAGAAGTAAGTGCTGAAAAAAATCAAAACATTTTTGAATTAACAAAATTAACTATTGCAAATCAAGGAACTGAAATAAAATTTAATTCAGCTGGAATGGCTTCTCTAACAAGCAAAATAGACCAACGTTTTAATAATATCTTAAATACAAACCTTGTAAATATTAAAGAAGATTTTAACTCAATTACTTGGAAAGGTGATACAGGAAAAAAATTAAAAACAAAATTTAGAGAATATATGGATGAAACGATAAGTGCTGTAAATAAAATAAGAAAAGCTTATAGAAATGCTTTAGAGGCACAAGCAAAAGCAATGGATAAAGCAGAAACTGGAAATGCTACAAGTGGTGCTACTGCAGATGTAAGTACATTAAATACACAAGCTCAAGCTGCAGAAAATCAAGCTGATACATTAAAAGGTCAAAATTATGATTGGCAAACATTAGGAATGAAATAAATTAATATTTTATTATAAAAAAATGTAAAAAGATGAAGTAAAAAATGCTTTGTCTTTTTGTTAATATGATTGATATTATAAAAATTGTTTGAAACAATCTTAAAAATTTTAATATTAAGATATTTGAATGATATAATATCCACAATTATAAAAGATAAGGTGAAAGAAGAAATGATTGTTACACTAATAGGAAAAAAATCACTAAACAAAATAATTTTGCCTACTAAACCTAATGGAAATTATTGGTTATATGATAAAAATACAGAAGTAGAAAAAAAGTTGATAAACATTCAAAGTATTAATGATAAATGGCACATTGTAAGTACTAATTATTCAAGTATTATTAATAAAAAAAATATCGAAGTAGTTAATAATGAAATAAAAATAATAGGAGAAGAAAAAATAGTTGATACAGCTATTTTAGAAGAAAATGAAACTTATTATATAAAACTTGCCAATAATCAAATTTGTTTATTATATTGTATGCCATTGTATGACAATACTTTTTCTCATTTCGATATCATAAATACAACCGAGATTTATATTGGAAATAATAAAAAAACAAATCATATTGTGTTTGATAATGATCTTATAGGTAAAAATTATTTGAAAATGTATAATTTTAATAATATATGGACGATAGAAAATTATAATAATAATTATGATGTATATGTAAATGATATACCTATTTTAAACAAATCTAAAAAATTAAATAATGGTGATGTTATTTTTATTTTAGGACTAAAAATTATTATAATGGGAAAAAGTATATTTATTAATAATCCTTCCAAAAAAGTGAGATTAAATTCAAACTATTTTTCATTAAACACTTCAGATAATCAACAAATTATAGAGAAAGAAGATAAAGAAAAAAGTGAAGGAAACGATGATAAATATTTTTTAAGGCCGCCTAGAATTATGGACTTAGTTTCTGAACAAACAATCACAATAGATGAACCTATGAATACGAAGCAAGAGAAAGAATTGCCAATTATTTTGACAATGGCTTCTATGCTTTCTATGGGAGCGATGACACTTATAACTGTTATTCAAACAGTAGATAACTTTATGTATGGTCAAGTAACGAAAAAAAATGCAATATTTAGCTTAATAGCTTCTGGTATAATGATTCTATGTTCTGTATTAATACCACTTCTTATTCAACAATATACAACAGAGCAAAGAGAAAAAAATAAAAAAGATAAAATAAAAAATTATAAAACATATATAAATAATAAGATAGCTACCATTGATAAAATTTTGGAAACAAGTAGAAATACTTTATTAAATACATATGTTTCTGCTGAAGAATGCATGAATATTATAGTAAATAAAGCCTCAAGATTATGGGAAAGAAAATTAGCCGATAATGATTTTTTAACTGTCAGACTAGGATTAGGAGATATATCATCAAATATAAAAATTAATTCTATGCAATCAGAAGAAAAAGAAGAAAAAGAAAAAGAAGAAATAGAATTACAAGAATTAATGGAAAAAAGTATACAAAAAGCTAGAATACTAAAAGATGCTCCTGTTTTATTAAATTTAACGAAAAAAAGAGTATCAGCATTAATTGTTAATGACGAAGAAAAAAAGAATGCATTTATGAAAAATTTATTAATACAATTAGTAACATTTCAAAGTTATGATGAACTAAAATTTGTTTTTCTATTAAAAGATAATAGGAATCGAAATTGGGATTTTGTAAAAATGTTACCATATACTTGGAATAACTCTAGAACAATTCGTTTTTTTGCTGATAATTATGCCAAAATAAAAGAGATTTCTCAAAACCTAGAAAATGAAGTAAGAAAAAGAAAATCTAATACAGAATTCGATTATACAGCTAATATGCCTTATTATTTAATTATCATCGATGATTATAAGATTGCAGAAAATGTAAGTTTAATTAATGAAATTTTAAGTGCAGAAAGAAACATAGGGTTTAGCATTTTAATTATTACGAATGATATTAACCTTCTTCCTAATCAGTGTGGAACTTTTATCAATTTAAGTGATGATAATGGTATCTTATTTGAGACAGAAAATGTAGCTGATAATCAAATTAAATTTAGAACTAACATGTCTACAATATTTTTCTTTGATAAAATTATTCCTATTCTTTCTAACATCCCTGTAAAATATGAAGAAGAAAAATCATTATTATTACCTAGTAGTTATACGTTTTTAGAAATGTTTAATGTTGGATGTATTGAACAATTAAATATCTTAGAAAGATGGAAGAAAAATGATTCTACATTATCATTAGCAACGCCGATTGGAATAGACAGTAGCGGAAATAAAATTGAATTAGATTTACACGAAAAATATCATGGTCCACATGGTTTGATTGGTGGTAGCACTGGTTCTGGAAAAAGTGAATTCATTATTACATATATTTTGTCTTTAGCTATCAATTATCACCCAGATGATGTAGCTTTTGTATTAATTGATTATAAAGGAAGTGGATTAGCAGGAGCTTTTAAAAGAGCAGATGTACAATTACCACATTTAGTTGGAACATTAACTAATATTGATAAAAGTGGATTACAAAGGTCTCTAGAATCTATTCAAAGTGAATTAAAAAGAAGACAAATAGAATTTAATGAAGCAAAAGAAATTGCCAGAGAAAGTACTATGGATATCTATAAATACCAAAGATTATATCATCAGGGAGTCTTAGAAAAAACTATTTCTCACTTGTTTATTATTTGTGATGAATTTGCTGAACTAAAACAACAAGAGCCAGACTTTATTGATGAACTTGTTAGTATTGCTAGAATTGGTAGAAGTTTAGGAGTCCATTTAATATTAGCAACGCAGAAACCGTCAGGTGTTGTAAATGAACAAATTACGAGTAATGCAAAATTTGGAATATGTCTAAAAGTACAGTCGACAGCAGATAGTTCCGATATTATAGGAATTCCTGATGGAGCAAACTTAAAAGGTTCTGGACAATTCTATTTAAAAGTAGGAAACAATGATTACTTAGTTTTAGGACAAGCTGCTTGGGCAGGAGCAAAATATTATCCATCTAATGAAGTAAAAAAAGAATTTGATAATTCAATAGAATTTATATCAGATACTGGTATGATACTTAAAAAAGTAGATGATGAAAAAAACGTATCTACTGAGAGTAAAGGGGAGCAAATAACTAATATTGTAAAATATTTATCAGATTTAGCTCAAGAAGAAAATATAGATAAAGGGCTATTATGGCTAGAAAATATCCCAGAAAATGTATTCCTTGGAAATCTTAGAGAAAAGTATCATGTAGAAAATAAAAAATATGTTATCAACCCAGTAATAGGAGAATATGATAATCCATCTAAGCAATTACAAAATGTAAAGACTTTGAATTTTTCAGAAGATGGAAATGTTATTATATATGGAAATGCTGAAAGTGGTAAAGAAACACTATTGGGGACGATTATCTATGATATTATAACAAATTACACACCAGAAGAAGTTAATTTGTATATATTAGATTTTGGTAGTGAAGCAATGAAAGCATTTAAAAATGCACCTCATGTTGGAGAAATTATCTTTGTTTCTGAAGCAGAAAAAATAACTAGGTTTTTTATAATGCTACAGAAAGAGATAAAAGAAAGAAAAGAAATATTATCAGATTATAATGGAGATTATAAATTATATTTAAAATCAACTGAAGAAACGATGCCAACTTATATTGTGATTTTAAACAATTATGAAAATTATATGGAAAATTATGAAATGAAATTTGATGAATTATTTCAAACATTAGTTAGAGAAGGAGAAAAATATGGTATCTATTTTCTAATTATTACATCTTCTACTTCATCTATTAGATATAGGATGCTTCAAAATTTCAAACAATCAATTGCTTTGCAAATGAATAATGATGACGAATACAAGAGTATTTTCGAACATTTAGGTAAAAAAAGACCTGCTAAACTATTTGGTAGAGGCTTAATTAAAATAGAAGATGAAGGTATCTTTGAATTTCAAACAGCAAAAATATGTGAGGCTAGTAGATGGAATGAACAAATAATGAATACCATAAAAGTATTAAATAGTAAATATAACTACAGTGCTAAAAAAATACCAACAGTTCCAGAAGTTGTTAAACCAGACAATCTAAAAGATGAGGTCATAGATGTATCACAAATTCCAGTTGGAATTATCCAAAAAAGTATTAAACCTTGTAAATTTGACTTTAGAAATAATATCATGTCAATAATTTCTATGAAAGATATAGAAGAGTGTACAAATTTCATAAGTAATTTTGTAGAAGTAATACAATCAATACCAGGAATTAATTTAGAAGTTTTAGATGCAGAAAATATAGAAAAAGAAAACGAACAAGAATTGCAAAAGAATTTCTTTGAATTTGTAAAAAATTTAATGAATATGAAAAAGCTTAATGAAAAAATACCAGATTCAATTATATTAATTGTTAATTTGGGAAAAATGCTTGACATAGTTGGAGAAGAATGGTTTGCATCAGGTTTGAATCAAGTAGAAAGTTTAGAAAAAGTTAATATTGTTATTATTGATATCCCAGAACGATTAGAAGATTATATGTATTCAGAATGGTATAAAAAATATGTATCTAATAATTTTGGTATTTGGATTGGAAAAGGTATTGAAGCACAAAATATCTTTAAAATATCCGATTATGATCAACTAAACGATAATTGCGATAATACCTATGGATATGTCATTAAAAAAGGTAAACCGGTTTTTGTAAAGATTTTAGGAATGGAGAAAGAGGAAGAAGAAGATGAATAAGATACTAGTTGAACTATATGTTCCTACAATAGAAGAATTTTATGATATATGGATTCCAACAAATAGGCGAGTACACAACGTTATAAGATTAATTGTAAAGGCTATAAATGAATTTACAGAAGGAGAATATAATCCAAAGAAGATGCCATTGTTATATGACAAGCAAAACGGTAAGCCAATTGATATAAATTTAACAATTGGAGAATCTACAATTCAAAATGGTTCTGAAGTTATCCTAATATAAATTAATGGAGGATGATAAATAATGAATAAAAAAGTCTTTGCTTTAGTTGTTGCAATTATTATATTTATAGTTTCTGCACCAATCATAATGGTTATTGTATGGGATGAGGAGCCTAGTACAGATTTAGAAGAAGATACGGTTGAAAAAAACATTATGGAAGAAAATAATATAGAGAAAGAAAATAATACAGAGGAGAACACAACAGAAAAGAACACAACAGAAGAAAATGTACCTTATATGCCAAATGGTTTTTCATATGTTAAAGGAGAAGTAGAAACAGGATATACAATTGTAGACAGTTATGGAAATACCTATGTATGGGTGCCAGTAGAAAATGGAGAATTAACTAGAAATATAGATATAAGTGAATGTGTAGAAATGGAAGATATAGTATATGATTTTAAAAATAGTGTTAATCAGTATAAAGGATTTTACATTGCAAAATACGAATCTTCTGCTTATTCTATCAATAATAGAAATGTTTCTGCAACAATGGGTGACAGAACACCTGTTAATAATGTAAGTTATGAATTAGCTTATGGAACTGCTAATAATTCATGTAAAGAATTTAACTATTCAGATGTAGTTACCAATTTAATGAATAGTTATGCTTGGGATTCAACACTTGCATGGATTGATAAATCAAATTCTAATTATTCAGCAAGTACAAATCGTGGTAATTATTCAGAAACAATCAATCCCACTGGCGCTACTGAAACAGATATTGTAAATAATATTTGTGATTTGGGTGGAAATTTAAAAGAATGGACTACAGAAGGATATTTAAGAAATAATGATGTTAATCAACAAATCTTTAGAATTATCAGAGGAGGTTCTGTTAATTATAATGGTCCAGCTTTAAATCGTGGTTATATTGAAAATAAACCAAACTATGATATTGGTTTTAGAATGATTTTATACAAAATATAAATAGTGTGTAATATTGCTAATTAACACATTATAAAATACTTTGAAATATATTGTATAAAGTTAAAAAAAGTAAAAAAGACTATTTCGACCATACGTTAGCAATTTTGAGGAAACTCAAGAAAATTGCAAAAGTCTGAAAGGGTATTAATTAATGGATTTTGGTTAATGCTCTTTTTTTGTGGAGTAAAATAGTATAAGATAAATATAATCAAAAAAGACACAGATGTGCCTTTTTTAAATAACTTCATTTCTTACATTATTAATTTTAGCTTTTTCCCATTTATCAATTAATTTATTCATTTCATCTCTTGAATTTTTTACATATTTTAATAAAATTGTTTTTCCTTTATCTTCTATACGTATGTATCCAAAATTAAATATATTGTCATTAGCTGTTAAATTTATAATTCTATATAAAGGTATTATAAACTGACTTTTATTAAATATTCCAAATTCTATCATTAATTTATCATCATTATAATAATATTTACAATTTTTTAATAAGTCATAATAATATGCTGGTATTATAATTATAAGGAATCCTTTGCCTTCTGTACCTAAAATAATTAATATTGATACTACAAGCCAAAATATAGCCCAAAATTTACTAATTTTAATATAATAATAATTTTCTTCCATAATATTCTCCAATATACCTTATATTAACGATATTTATATACATAGGTTGTATTATCTACTTTGATGTTAACTTCTACTGGTGTGTCTGTTTCGTCTGCTATACTCTTTGGCATTTCCATTAAGTAGTAAATCTTTTGTGATGTTAAAGGTTTAATGTTCTTTAAACTTGTATAAGTAAAACCTAGTGTGTCGTCTGGTATTGCTGAAAAGCTAGAATAACTATAATTATTATTATATTTAGCTGTAACATTAGCAACGGAAGAAGTTTCTAAATCTATTGTAGATGTATTTTTGCAATTTAAAACAATGTATAAATATGTATTACTTGAATCGTCAACTTGATAATAATTGTAGAACATAGGCTTTGTTGGTGGCTCTACTTTTTGATTAAAATTAGCACTTTCAATACTTATCTCAACATCCTTTCCAGTTATTGTTTCTCCCATTGATATATTTTTTGTTTCTTCGCTTTTTGTACTACTAGAACTACTAGTTCCTGTTGCGTCGTCTATAGTGTCACTTACTTCTTTCAATGCTTTTCCAACTGCAAAATACATATTATAAACTATTATAACTGATATAACTCCTAGTACAAAACCAGCTATTGCTTTTCCTCTTCCTGCATTTTTGACTATTCCTATAAGTCCAAATATAATACTTAGTATCCCTAATATTATTGATACATAATTCAATATAGGAATAAAACACATACAAATTGCAATAATACCTAATACCATCGACGCTGTACTTAATCCGCTCTTTTTTTCTTTTTCTTCCATTTTTTCCCTCCCTTCTTTTTTATTTTAACATATTATTTTATTCTTTGCAATACATATGTTATGCAATTGTTATGCATACAATATATGTATTAATATATATAATTGTATTGTGAGGTGTAAAATGAAAAAATTTAAAATACCATCTATTCCACCAACAACGAATAAATGCATTCGTTTTCCAAATGATATAATTGAAAATGTAGAAGAAGCAATAAAAGGTAAAAATTGTACTTTTACTGCTTTTGTAGTAGAAGCAGTAAAAGTAGCATTAGAAAATTTAGAAGAAACCGAATAATTTACTATATTAATGCAATAAACAAAAGATTTTATGAATACAAATAAAATATAAATAATGTGTAATATATTGCTAATTTACACATTATAAAATACTTTAAAATATATTATATAAAATACTTACTATTAAGTTTAGAATAATCAATAATGAGTAGATTTTCTTCAATAATTTTATTTAAGTAGAACTGAGTGTACTCCATTTCATTTCATATTCTTTTTCTCCAGTATTTTTATTAATTTTAATCTTTTGATTTTTAAATCCCATAGCAACATAGAATAATAAGGCATTTATATTTTTTTCATAAACTGTTAATGTAAGTTTATCATTAATCTGCTTGCAATGGTTAATTAATTGTCTACCAATACCTCGTCGTTTAGAGTCTTCACTAACAAATAAGGCACTAATATGACCATCTCCTAAAAGACTAATAAATCCTTTTATTTCATTTCTTTCTGTATATACATAAGTTTCTGCCTCAAATAAATACTCATTTTTTACCTTATTAAAATTTTCAAGCCAATAATCTTTCTCTATAAAATTATGAGCTTTAAAATTACCTTTTGTCCATATAGTCATAACTCTTGTAGTATCTTTTGGTTCAAATTTTCTTATCATAAGCATCCTCCATTATATTTTATTATACCATATTTTATTTTGTAATAATAGGTTTAATACAAATTATTTCTAACTTTGAATTAGGTGTTAATTTATATACTTTTATATTAAATCAGAGATATTACCAATAAAAGCTGTTCACATAAAAATAACTAAAAATAATTTTAAATTATATAAAATAGAATAATATTTTAATTTTTGTATATAACTAAAAGTGATACATTATAATTTTTATGTTAAATATAATGTATTTGTAAATTCTAATTTACAGGTTATTTTTACATATTTTACCTTATTTTTTCTCGTATTATTAATGTGTTCAATAACTAAAAAGTAATTGCTATACTGTTACTAACACTTAATGCAAATAGTTAAGGAGGTATAAAATGAATGCTATTTTAAAATCAGATATTGATAAAAATTTTGGTAAAATTTTAAGAAAATTTCGTTTGAATAGTGGATTAACTCAAGAACAATTATCTGAAAAATTAGGAATATCACTTAAGTATATTTCAAGGATAGAAAATGGCAATAATGGTGTAAAGACTCAGACATTAATAAAATATATGAACATTTTAGGAATAAATCCAATTATATTATATAAGGAATTTATTGAAAATAAAGAAATTTTAGAAGAAATTGAATTATATGAAAAAATAAATATTTTATTTAATAAAAATAAAGTTTTTATTTCTTCTATAATTGATTTGTTAAATAAATCTTAAATAGAATATTGTTAATAATTAGTTTTTAATATATAAAACCCAAATTATTAGACAAAAAAGTTTAATAATTTGGGTTCATTTTATATTTTTATATATTTTGTATTTATTTTTTATTCTGTCCAAAAAGCTTTATAAGTTTTGTAAGCAGAATAAATATCAAATTTACTTGTTACTTCATATGGAGCATGCATTGAAAGAACAGGAACACCACAATCAATTACATCTGCTCCTTTATTAGCTAAAATGTAAGCGATTGTTCCTCCTCCACCAATGTCAACTTTTCCTAGTTCTGCAATTTGATATAAAATATTATTTTTTTCTAATACGTTTCTTACCCATGCCACATATTCTGCATTTGCATCAGAGGCTCCTGATTTTCCTCTTGCTCCTGTATATTTATTTAGGCTTATACCTTTTCCAATAAACCCTGCATTATGCTTATCTGAAACAGATGCATAAATTGGATCAAATCCTGCATCAACATCAGATGATAACATTTTTGAAAAACAAAATACTCTATCTAATAGGTTAGGACGATTTACACCTAATTTATTTAATATTTCTGAAATAAAGAAGTCAAACATATGAGATTCCATGCCAGTATTTCCCATACTTCCGATTTCCTCTTTATCAGATAAAATACAAATAGCAGTGTTTTTAACATGATCTAGTTCCATCATTGCATTAAATGAAGTATAAGCACATACCTTATCATCTTGACCATAAGCTGCTACCATACTTTCGTCAAAGCCTAAGCTTCTTGCTTTAAATTGAGGTACTAATTCAATTTCTGAACTTGTAAAATCTACTTCTGTAATTCCATATTTTTGATTTAAGATATTTAAAATATTTAGTTTTACTTGTTGTGAACATTCTTTTTCATCATAAGGAATACTACCAATTAATAAGTTTAAATCTTCTCCATCAATTCCATTTTTTAGTTTCTTCTCCATTTGCTCTTGTGCTAAATGTGGTAATAAGTCTGTAATTGTAAATATTGGGTCATTTTCATTTTCACCAATATTAATTTCTATTTTTTCTCCATTTGTTTTTACAATTACTCCATGGATACTAAGAGGAATTGTTGTCCATTGATATTTTTTAATTCCTCCATAATAATGTGTTTTGAAGTAAGCTAAACCTGTATCTTCATATAAAGGATTAGGCTTTAAGTCTAATCTAGGAGAGTCAACATGTGAGCCTATAATGTGTAATCCATTTTCAATTGGCTCTTCGCCTATAATACCTAGGTACATACTTTTGTCTCTATTTATAAAATAAACTTTGTCGCCTGGTTTTAAGGTTTCAAATTCTATAATGTCTTTATATCCATTAATATCTGCTAATTTTCGAGCATTTTTTATAAATTCTCTTTCTGTTTTTGATATGTTTAAAAAATCCATATATTTTTTAGATAAATCAAAAGCCTTTTTTTTCTCTTCTTCGTTTAATGTTTTCCATCCGTTTTCTTTTTTTGCAAAAAGCTTATCTTTTAAATTTTCTTCCATAATAATCCTCCTTTGTTTTTACTTTTGATAGTATATCATTGTTGGATTTATTTTTCCACCTTTTTTACAATTTATTCTATTATTACCATTTATATTTTTTATTATCAATGTGAATTAATAAATTTTAAATAAAGCGAATTGAAAGTAATTTGAATTAGAAATTTTTTATCAATTTTATGGAAAGAGTTCAAGTTTACCTTGGAAGGGTGCCATAAAATTGATTTAAAATTTCTTTGAAAATTAGCTTGAACGAGCTTATTTAAAATTTATTAATTTACATTGATAAAAAATATTAATTATATTGAAATATTACGAAATAAAAAAATAATATTTATTAATTGTTGAAAAGTTTTTATGAATAATTAAGAAAATATTTAAACATACTAAAAAAGAGACAAAGATTAAATAATTTCAAAATTTAGAAAAATAATGTTTTATTTATTGGAAAGGAATGATTTTAAATATGGATTCTTTTTGGATAAATTCAATAAAAAATAAAATACAGTTTGATACTTTAAATGAAGACAAAGAGGCAGATATATGTATTGTCGGAGCAGGTATATTTGGAATTACTTGTGCGTATTACTTATCAAATTTAGGATATAAAGTAATTTTATTAGAAAAATATGAGATAGGAGAAAAAACAACAGGACATTCAACAGCTAAAATCACAAGTCAACATGGTTTATTTTATGACTATTTAATTCAATCTTATGGTGAAAAGTATGCTAAAGATTATTTAGAAGCAAATGAACAAGCTATTAAAAACATTAAGCAAATTATAGATAAAGAAAAAATAGAATGCGATTTTGAATATCAAAATAATTATGTTTATACAACAGAGCCAGAGCAAGTACGAACAATAAAAAAAGAAGTATCAGCCTTAGAAAAGATTGGCTTTCAAGATTGTGATTTTGTAACAAAAGTAGGACTTCCATTTGAAATTGCAGGAGCAGTATGCTTTAAAAATCAAGCACAGTTTAATCCAATGAAATATATAATGGCACTAGCCAAAAGTGTTATTGCTCACAATGGAGAAATTTATACAAATACAACAGTAACTGATGTAGAAAAAGAAGATGATTTTTATATTGTTATCACAGAAAATAATAAGATAAAGTCAAAATACGTAATTATTGCAAGTCATTATCCATTTATTAATTTTCCAGGGTTTTATTTTGCAAAAATGTATCAATCAACATCTTATGTAATAGCGGTAGATACAAAGAAAACATTATTCAATGGAATGTATATTAATTTTACTAATCCTATTTTTTCTTATAGAACTGCAAAATCGAATGAAAAAGAGTTTTTATTAGTTGCTGGAGGAGATCATAAAACAGGTCAACCTACTTCTTATCAAGATAGCTATGGTATTTTAGAGCAAGAAGTAAAAAAATATTATCCAAATTGTGAAGTAATAGATAGGTGGAGTACACGTGACTGCATTCCTATAGATAAAATTCCTTATATTGGAGCGTACTCTAGTATTATGCCGAATATGTATGTAGGAACAGGATTTAAAAAATGGGGCATGACTGCTTCAAATGTTGCAGCTAATATCATTGTAGACAATATTTTAGGAAAGCCAAATAAGTATGCATATTTATTTGATTCTACGCGCTTAAAGCCAATTAAAAATAAAGATGAAATGAAAAATATAATTGTTCAATCTACAAATTCCTTATTTTTAGATAAAATGAAAAAGCCAAATATGGAATTTGAAGAGATTAAAAATAATTCTGGTGGAATTATAGAAGTAAATAATCAAAAAATAGGAATTTATAAAAATGAAAACGGAAAAATATATGCCGTTAAACCTATTTGCACTCACTTAGGATGTTTACTTTCTTGGAACGATGTTGAAAAAACATGGGACTGTCCTTGTCATGGATCTAGGTTTGACTATAGGGGAAAAAACATTTATGATCCAGCTTTTAGAAATTTAGAAACCTATAATTTAGATATATAATGTTTAAATATTTTTGTTTTTTGCTTATTTTTTAGCAGTTTTTGTTTTATTTTTATTGACTTGCATAATTTTTTTTGCTAAAATGCTTATAATAAATCATATATTTATATGTGTTTATTTTTTGTTTATTGAACTAGATTTCTTCTCGACAAGTAATCTAGTTCTTTATATTTTTGACTTTTTATGTAAAATGTGATAAAATAAATATATTACAACAAGCAAAGGAGGTACAGAATAATATGTACAAACCCGAGGAAAAGCCAAAGGAAACTAAAAAAACCAAGGTCAATAAGCCACAATGGTACACAATCATCCGTGAGCTAAAGAAAGATCTTGGGAAAGATTGGCTTATGGTTTGAGTGACGGTATACCGTGACTTAAGGCTTCAGCTCGAAAGAGTTTGAAGCCGTTTTTTATGTGCAAAAAGCTTTATATTAATTTATAAAATAGAAAAAATAAAAAGACCAACAGAAGTTAGTCTAATAAAATTTTAAAGTATCTTCGATAACATATGAAACAGGAAGAACAGCATCTTCATCTGTTTCAACTTTAAATGATGTAATATTGTCATCAGATTTAAATACAGAGACAGTAACCGTACCGTATTTTATTCATATTAAAATCCCCCTTTTTCTAAGTGCACAAAGGGTAATATAACACAATAGAAAAGTAAGATATGTCGAAACTTGTCAAATATACAAATTTACTAATAACTTAGTTACATAAAGAATAAAGACTAGAATGCGTAAAATATATATAAAAAGCTTGATTTAAAGAAAATTAAAAAACCAATCAATAATTATGTGAACAAAAATTGAAAATTTGTTAAAAATATGTTATAATATAGGTAGATGTTAATAGCAAAATAAACGAAAGTTTATGACGCAAAGCCATAGGTCTAAAAGTTCAAGAAAGAACTTATGATAGCTAGGTTGCCTTCCAAAAAAGGAGGGATTTTTATGGAAAAGAAAAAAATGAAATTATGGAAAAAATTTCTAATAGTTTTTGCAGTAATCGTAGCAATATTAATTGTAGCAGGTATTTCTTATAGAATATATATAAAAATTACTGACGAAATAGAAATTAATAGAAGATACGATGAATTTGAAAAAATACAAGCAGTAGAAACAAAAGGAACACTAACATATATAGAAGATGGCAACTATTCTAAAGTAGAAGGAATGGACTATGTAACACAAGACGGAATTGGTGTTAAAGTAGATACAATTATGCTAAATGATGACACACTTTCTGTAAGTATGAATTTTAAATTAGACAAAGAAATTAATTATGAAACACTTAGTTATGGATATGCTATATATGACGAAAATAACAATATTTATCAAGTATCATCAAGACAACATATAGGAAATCTTGAAAGAATGGATTATGATTCAATTTCTATGTTACGTGAATTAGGTGCATATAACAAAAATGATATACATAGTGTACAATTATCAGATTCTTCTGGAATAGGAAGCGAAAATATTAATAAAGAAGATAAAACAGTAGTAAGTAAAATAACAATTGATGCAAGAGATAAATTTCCTTTAAGTCAAAAACTTTATATTAAAATATTTGATTTAGGATATTTTACAATAGACAAAGATGCAGATGGAAAATATGATCCTAGCACTACAAAAAATGTAGATTTAAGTAATTCTAAATGGTTATTTGAATTTGATATACCACAGGAAATGAACAAAAGAGAAACAATAAATTTAAAACTAGCTAATGAAATCCCTGGGTTAGAGATAAAAAGTATGACTTTAACAGATACAAAATTAGTAATAAATTTTGTTTCTGAAGAATATGTAAATTTAATATCAGCAGGAAAAGATATGTCAACAGAAGAATTTAAAAATAAAAGAAATGAATCATTAAGTATTACAGATGCAGAAGGAAAAGTTTATCAAGAACTTAGTGGAGGAACAAGAGAAGAAAATACTTATAAAATGGTATTAAATGTAAACAAAACAGATTTAGCTAAAAAGCTATATATCAACTATAAAGCAGGAGAAGAACAATATAAAAGCGAGTTAATAAAAGATGAATAGTATATTTTAAATTAGATAATAAATAAAAAAGTAAAAGAGCAAGTAATTAATAAAAATTATTTGCTCTTATATAATTCACTTAATAATAAAATTATTTACACAAGTGAATATTTTATTTTTAAAAATTTTGTTTAAAATTGTAACCTTTTTATGATTTTAAGTGAATATATAAGTGTAAGACATAAAAAAGGAGAAGAAAATGGTAGAAGAAAAATTAATAGAAAGTTATATACAACATAAAGAACTAAATATGCAAAAAGTTGTGGACGACTACTATAATTATATACGAAGTATTATAAAAAATTTTTCAAATGTAACTGAAGAAGACGCAGAAGAAATTATATCAGATGTATTTTTCATTCTTTGGAAAAATACAAAGAAATTAGATAAAAATGCTAAGTTTAGTTCATATATAGCAGGCGTGACTAAAAATGTAATATTCAGGAAATGTAGTAAAATAGCCAAAGAAACACAAACTTATCAAATTGAAGAAATGAAAGACTTTGATATAGATAACGTAATACAAAACAGCGAAATGAATGAATACATAATTAAAAATTTACAAGAAAAAGAATGTAAAATATTTGAAATGTTTTATTACGACGGATTAAAAACAAAAGAAATTGCAAAAGAACTAAATATAAAACTTAGTAATGTTAAAACCACATTACATAGAACGAGAAAAAAAGTTAGGAAAATATTAAGAGAAGGAGGATTTTATAAATGAGCAAACAAGAAATATTCAATAGTCTAAAAAGTGAAATAACAATTGAAGAATTTAAAAAGAAGGAAAAAAATCACAGAAAGGTAAAAAATATAATTCAAAATACGTTAATGGTAACATTTTGTTCTTTATCTATAACAGGAATTGTTTTTGCAAGAGACATTTCAAAAAAAATATATGATAATTTTTATCAAACAGGTAATGGAATTGCAACAGCAATGAATGAAGGTTATATAGAAAATATAGATATGGAATATGAAAATGCTAATGCAACATTACAAAATGATGAAACAGGACAAGTGATTGATGACATTGATACTAAAATAAAAGTAAATGATTTAGTAATGGATAATTTTAACTTAAGTTTGACATTTGGTGCAGAGCTATCTGAACAAGCTAAAAAATTTATAAATGTAGAAAAAGTTTGGAATTTTAATTTTCCAGATTTACTTATAACAGATGAAGAAAATAAAGTTTTATATTGTATGGATAAAACCACATTTGAAAATTATTGCAATGAAAATAATTTAGATTATAAATATGATGAATTTGATGAAAACCATTGTAATTGTGGTGTTAATAACTTTGTAACTAAAAAAGAAGGAAATCAAGTGAATGTAATTTATAATATATATACAGATAGTAGTACAGCATTTCCAAAAAGTAAAAAATTGAAAATACATCTTAGTCAAATTAAAATTTCGGAGAAAGTAGAAGCAATGCAAGGAGATGAAGAAATAACACTAAAAGGTAATTGGGATTTTGAAGTAGATGTTCCAGAAAAAATGTATAATAGACAAGATACGATTTATGTTCAAAAATCTACAACTAACAAAGACTACAAAGTTATTGCTGCAACATTATATAATACCGGTTTAGAGATAAAAGCTAATGTAAAATCTGAAAAACAACCTCAAGTACCAACATCTGATGAATTTGAATTTTATAGGACAATATCAGATGAATTTAAAGGTTCAAATGAAATTTTAAGTTATATCTCATGGAAGGAAAGACAGACAGAAGAAATGAAAGAATATAATGAAAAAATTAGTTATTTGTTTAATATAAAAATATACCTAACAAATGAAAATGGAGAAAGATTTGATTTAACAATGGGGCCACGAGAAAATGGATCAACGAGAATAAATGATGAAGGAATATTGGAACACGAAGGAGTGTATGACTTAACCAAATATAACGCAACAGATAAAATAACAGTTCATTTTGAATATAATGGACAAAATGAGGAAGTAGTATTAGAAAGAGAGGAAAATTAAAATGCGAATAAAAAGTGTATTAATTATGCTAATATTCATATTTATATTTGCAGGTAAAACATTTGCTATTGAATATTATGAAATTGATAATAAGGATAGGACTTCTATTATAGAAAATGCATATTCTGAATGGATGGAAAGCTTTAAAAAAGATGATGTGCCAGAAGAGCAAAGAATATTAGAATATAAAAATTTTGCAATGTCAATGTATGAGTCAAATGAAAAAAGTATTAGGGCAAGTGTAGAATTTGTAGTAACACCAGTATCAGAAGAAAATACTATATGGAATAAAAATGTAGAATATTTAAGAAGCTTTGAAGAAAATGGCGATAGGGTGGTAAATGAAAGAAAAACTAATATTTGTTTTTTAAAAATGACGAATGTAAATGGTAAGTATCAGTTAGATTATATTGGAACACAACCTGAAGATTATGGTGAATTTTTAGAAAGATATGAAGAATATAAAAAATTACATCCTAATCAAGAGAAAAAGTCAATTAAAACTGAAGAAATTGAAAATGCCACAACAAATAATGAATTAGAAACGATAAATAAAAAAGTTATAATTGTTAGTTCAATAATATTAGCGATAATTTTTATAATTGTTGTTGTTAAATGTGTACGTTTTTATTTTAAAAGGATAGTAAAATAAAAAAATAATATCAAATGAATTTGAAATTAAATAGTGGTGATACATTGTATTAGCGAGTGATTAATTCACTCGCTTTTAAAAAAATTGTAACCTTTTTCTAATATAACTACACTATATAAATGTAAGATATCTTATAAAGGAGTTTTAAAATTGAAAGAATCAAAGCAATTAGAAAATTATTATAAAAATAATGAAATTGATATGGAAAAAATAATAAATGATTTTACATCATATATAACCACAATAATAAATAATGGAACAGATGGTACACTAACTTTTGAAGACAAGGAAGAAATTTTTTCTGATACATTTTTTATATTATGGAAAAACAGAAATAGATTAAATATAAAAGTATCCTTAAATTCATATTTAGCAGGGATAACAAGAAATTTAATAAAGGAAAAATATAGAAAGTTAAAAATTTTTTACGATATTGAAGACTTTGAAGATAATACATTTAATAGTGTAAACATGTATGAAAATGATAGAGAATTGATTCTTGATATAGAACAAAAAATTAAGGGTCTAAAGGACATTGATATAGAAATAGTAAATTTATTCTATTATTCATGTATGCCAATTAAGGATATAGCAAAAAGATTAAACATTTCTGAATTAAATGTAAAAACAAGACTACATAGAATAAGAAAAAAGATAAAGAAAGAATTAAATTAAGGAGGAATTTAGAAATGGAATTTGATAAAAATAAAATTAGATTTAAAATAGCTATATCAAAAATTAAAGAAGAAAACGATATAGTAACAGAAAATAAAATAAAGAATACTTTTAAAATAGTTTCAACAACAATTGCGGGAATATTATTGAGTACAGGAATAGTATTTGCAGGAACTAAAATATATGAAAAAATTTGGAAAAATCCTGAAAAAGTAGAAATAGTAACAACAGTATTAACACCAGAAGCTCAAAAAGAGAACATCAGTGAAGAAGAAGCAAAACAAATTGCGATTAATAAATTAAAAGAAATAGGTTTTAATGCAAATATTGTAAAAACAGATAATTATAAATTAATCGACTCTAATAAAATAATGTATAGATTTATAACAGAAGACGATTATAAAATTTCAATAGACGGACAAAAAGCAGAATTTTTTGAAATATGGAATGAAAGTAAAAAATTAGGAGAAATAGATAAAAAATTTTTTGGATATGGTAGTGGAAAAAATGTAAGTTCAGAGTATCTTATGAATAAAGATAGAGCAATAGAAGTTGCTAATAAATATTATAAATTATTTGGATTTAAAGAAGGAGAATATGAAGTTACAAAAGTTAGTCCTTTTAATAGTGATGGAGATGAAACAACAGAAATGGGATATAAATTTCTCGTAACTTATAACAAAAAATATGGAGATACTTATAATCCTTATGAATATGTCGATATACAAGTATATGCAAAAGATGAAATACTTTGGATGCTTAGAACAGAAAATATACCATATGATAATAATCCTACAGAAATTACAGAAGAACAAGCTTTAAAAATAGCATTAGAAGTAGATAAGGATATAGAAGATAAAGAAATTGCTGAAACTAAAGTGGAAAAAATGATAGTAAATATGAATGCAAATGCTTATTATAGATTAACTGATAAAGAAAGATTTTATAAAGAAATGTCAACAACAGATTATCCAGTAGAAGAGAGAGTATATTATCAAATGGAAGATAAAATAAGAAATGCTTGGGTAGTAGTTATTACTTATGTTGATGACTGGCCAGATGTTGTAACAAGATATACAAGAGGACAATTTAGTTATTTTATAGATACAACGACAGGAGAAATTATAGGAGGTGCTACAGGAGATTATATATATTCTGCTAGATAATTCTATTCCCATTTCCAGATTCAATTTCATTTTTAATTTCCTCCATTCTAAGAATAAAAAAAGAAAGATAAGTTTAATATCTTTCTTTTTTTATTCTTTATTAAATTTTATTTTATAATTTGTTTATCTATCTCATTATCAGATAAATCTGTATGTTCTTTTAGCCATTTTCTGATATATTCTTCTGCATATTTTGAAACATCTTTTGCTGTTTCTATTTGTTCTTCGGTTTCTTTTTTATTTATCATATATGAATCTAAATAATCGCTATCTTCTCTAACTGCATTTGCTAATGAAATTCTGTGTCCTAATTCTTTTGGAAAAATTTCTGTTTTTACAAAATTTTGATTAAAATATGCAATTACATCTTTATGTCTTTTAAAATCTATTGGAACAGTAGATAGTATTGCTCTAATAGAATTAAATATTGAATAATAAGCCCTATTGTTTGCATCTTTATAATATCCAGCTTCACATAGTAATTTACAAACAGCCAATTTTTCTTTTCCAGCATTTAATCTATTTATACATAAACCCGTTGATATTTTTTTTACTCACTTAAAACAACTCCTTCTTTATGGATATTCGCATAAAAAGGAATTGTATCTACTTCATCATTATAACTTTTTATATTATTAATTAGAGGTATTAAGATTACATTATAATCTAATTCTATATTATAAGTCATATTAGATAGTTTCTTTAATACAGAATAGAATTGAGATGGTTTATAATCAGTTAATACTAATATATCTATGTCTGATGAATTATTATAATCTCCGCCTTGCATAAGAACCATATAGAATAATTTTCTTTAATCTATTTCCTAAAATTCTATTACATTCCGTAACAAATTTATTTATAGACTGTTGAATATTTATAGGTAAATTATTCATACAATTTGCTCCTTTCAAAACTATTATATTATAAATTTCAAAAAATATCAAGATTTAAAATGGGAGATCAGCAGAAGGATAGATTACACTACTAATAACGTAGATACTGACTTGCTCTTTTAAAATACCTAAAGTCATTAATTGAGGAATTAGTGTAGGTTTGTATAAACAATCTACAACAAGTGTATTATCAGCGATAGGGGGAATGTCGCTTCAAATTTCTTACTTTCTTTATAGAAGAAGTAACACAAAATAATGAAATTTGAAACTCCAAATGATATGATATAAAAAAAGAATATTCATATGACTATATGAATACTCCAATTAATTGGTCTATATATTATTAAACCTTGTTAGATTTTGTTAGAGATTTTGTTAGAGAAATTCTACCAAAAACCTGAAAATGGTGAACCGAAACTTTCTAAATCCGAACCCTATATATTTAGAAAATGAAATAATAATATATTTTTATTATTCATAATGTCCTTTGCATTGAACAATTTCTATTTGTTCATTATTTATTCTATAAACTAATCTATTAACATCGTCTATTCGTCTACTCCAATAACCACTTAAATTTTCTTTTAAGGGTTCAGGTTTCCCGATTCCTTCATATTTATTTCGTCCGAATATCTGATAGTAATAAATTTATTCTTTTTAAAGTTTTTTTATCTTGTGTTTGCCAATAGCAATACTCTTCCCATGCTTTAGATGTAAAAGAAATATTATTCATTTTCCATCGCCTCTAATTCTTCTATAGTTTTTCTAACAACTTTTCCTTCTTCTAATT
>CANQNU010000020.1 GCA_947625295.1 uncultured Clostridia bacterium
CAACTGCTCCAGCAAAGCTGGAATAATTTATAAAAATTCGTAGAAAAATGTGTCTAAAAACTTGACCTAAATCCAGCAAGAGTAAGTATAAAAGAAAACGAACTGCGAATAGGAAAAAAATGCAATAGTGCTATTTATAGTATTATATTTTGCTGGTACTAAGATTAAGTGTTCTATAAAATAAATTTTATGCAGTTATTCAAAATATAGATATGAAAATTATCTGAATATAATAAAAAAGGTTTTATAATTATATTTTTCATAACTTTGTGTGTCGCAACTTTCGTAAAAGAATTTAAATGAAAGTTGCTCCAATCGCACTCACTTCGTTTGCTTGATCGCTTACGCAGTTATTCAAAATATAATTATAAAACCTTTTTTAATTAAATAGCAAATTAATAAAAATTAATTATTAATAAAAAATTAAAAAAATTTCGGAAAAACACTTGCAAAATAAAAAAAGTTATATTAAAATTTAAGTGAAGTGGAGAAAAGTGGAACAAAGTGGTAAGAAAGTGGGGAGGTGAAGTTTAATTGCTAATTGGTGAATATGAGCATTCTCTAGATACAAAAGGTAGATTAATTATGCCATCAAAATTAAGGCAGGATATGGGAGAAAGATTCATCGTAACTAAGGGATTAGATGGATGTTTATTTGCGTTTTCACAAAATGAGTGGTTAAACTTTGAAACAAAATTAAAAACATTACCTCTTTCAGATAAAAATGCAAGAAACTTTGTAAGATTTTTCTTATCAGGAGCAACTGAATGTGAATTAGATAAACAAGGAAGATTTTTAATTCCAAATAACTTAAGGGTAGCTGCTAATCTAGAGAAAGAAGCAGTTATAATAGGTGTAGGGACAAGACTAGAAATTTGGAATAAACAAACATGGGAGAGTTGTGATGAAAATATTTCAGCAGATGAAATTGCTGAAAATATGACGATGCTTGGTATATAACTTGCAAAAGTTTATATAAAAAATACTAAAGACAAAAATACAAAAGAAATTAAGAAAAACACAAAAGATAAAAATTTAAAATACAAAAGATAAAATTACTTAAGATTAAAATGCAAAAGAAAAAAAGACAAAGGCACAAAAGACAAAAGAAACAAAAGATAAAAATACAAAAGCTTTAAAAATACAAAAGAAAAAGTTTTTGAGATTACAGACGATAAAAAAATATCAAAAGACAACACAATATTAAGATAACAAAAGAAAATTTTACAAAAGAGTATTTACGAAAGAGTAAATGAGATAATCAAAAGAAAATAATACATTTGATAAACACAGCTGGTAGTTTTCTAATTACCAGCTGATAAGCGTTAAATCAGAAAGAATTTCTAAATGATGAAAATCAAAAAGAAATTTTCTACTATATAAAAACACGAGGTGTTAAAGTGGAATTTAAACATAAACCAGTAATGCTTGAAGAATGTATACAAGGTCTACAAATAAAACCAAATGGAATTTATGTAGATGGGACCATTCGGAGGAGCAGGACATAGTTTAGAAATAGCAAAAAAATTATCAGATAATGGAATGTTAATTGGAATTGATAGAGACGAAGAAGCGTTATCAGCAGCAAGTAAAAGATTAGAAAAATTTCAAAACATAAAATATATACATGATAATCATGACAATATAAAAGATATATTAGAAAAATTACAAATAGAAAAAGTAGATGGAATTCTATTAGATTTAGGTGTTTCTTCTTATCAATTAGACGAAAGAAACAGAGGATTTAGCTATTTAGGAGAAAATGATTTAGACATGAGAATGGATAAAAATCAAACATTAACAGCTAAAGTAGTTGTCAATAGCTATGACGAAGAAAAACTAGCAAACATCATTTATGAATATGGGGAAGAAAGATTTTCTAAAAGAATAGCAAAAAATATTTGCGAAGAACGAAAAGCACACCCTATTGAAACAACAAAACAATTAGTAGAAATTATTGAAAAATCCATACCTAAATCAAAGCAACATGACGGACATCCAGCTAAAAGAACATTCCAAGCAATTAGAATAGAAGTCAATAATGAAATAAAACCATTATATGACACAGTAAAAACAAGTATCCAATGTTTAAAACCAGGTGGAAGATTATGTATTATAACATTTCACTCATTAGAAGATAGAGCTGTAAAAAAAGCTTATATAGATGCACAGGGAAAATGTACATGCCCAAGTGATTTACCATATTGCGTATGTGGTGCAAAATCAGAAGGAAAAATAATTAACAGAAAACCAATAATCGCAAGTAAAAAAGAACAAGAGGAAAATTCAAGAAGCAAAAGTGCAAAATTAAGAATTTTTGAAAAAAGCTAAAACAAAAGTAAAAAATAATAATAGAAACGAAAGAGGAGGTGAGTAACTTATGGCTAGGAATACGTATCAGTATGGCACAAGTCCAAGGAAAACACAACCAGAAAGACAAAAGCAAAGAAAAAGAAAAAATTTAAAAATTGTAGAAGATTTGCCAAGACAAGAGGTAAAAATATCAGTAGCACAAAAAAGAAAACAACTACAATTAACTTTAGTTGTTATAGGTATCTTTGTAGTGTTATTAACCATAAGTTACAGAAACTCACAAATTAATGAAAAATTTTCGACAATTCAATCTCTAAAAAAGGAATTATCTTCTATTGAAAAAGAAAATGAACAAACAAAGGTAACTATTGAAAATAGTTTGAATTTGAATACAATAGAAAAACTAGCAAAAGAAAAATTAGGCATGCAGAAATTAACAAATAGACAAGCAATATATATAAACTTACCAAAAAAAGATTATGTTGAAGCTCCAACAGAAGAAGTAGTTATTGAAAAAGAGCAAAATTGGTTTCAAAAATTAATAGGTAAGATATTACAAAAATAAGAATAAGAGAATAAAGAAAAATCTTTCTAATAAAATTAATTAGGAGGATTTTTTTATGATTACAACAAAATTATCAAATAAAAGGAAAATGAGAAACACATTATTTATTTCATTTTTAATAATATTAGCCTTAATAGGAAGATTAGCGTATATACAATTTATCCAACGGAGGAGAATTATCTACATTAGCTTACCAACAGCAAACATTAGACAGAACTATAAATCCTAAAAGAGGAACAATTTACGATTGTACAGGAAAAAATGTATTAGCAGTTAGTAGCACAGTAGAAACAGTAACAGTAAATCCAGGAAATATTAGTAAAGAAAATAAAGAAAAAGTAGCAAAAAAATTATCAGAATTATTTTCATTAGATTATGAAAAAGTATTAAAAAAAGTCACGAAAAGGAGCTCTATTGAAACAATATCAAAAAAAGTAGAAAAAGACAAAACAGATGAATTACGTTTATGGATGAAAGAAAACAATATTACAGCAGGAATTAATATAGACGAAGACACAAAAAGATATTATCCACGTAGTACATTAGCATCTCAAATTATAGGATTTTGTGGAAGTGATAACCAAGGGTTAGATGGAATTGAAGCAAAATATGATACAGAATTAAAAGGAAAGCAAGGAGCAATTCAAAGGCATACTGATGCAAAAGGAGGAGAAATTGGAGATGAAGGAGAAAATTATGTATCAGCAATAGATGGAAATGATTTAATTTTAACAATTGATTCAACAATTCAATCAATTGCAGAAAAATATTTACAAGAGGCATGTATTGACAATAAATGTACAGACGGTGGAAATATTGTTATAATGAACCCTCAAAATGGAGATATTTTAGCAATGGCAACATATCCTTCCTACGATTTAAATAATCCATATGAACCTTATACTGATGAACTAAAAGAAATTTGGGACTCTTTAGAACAGTCAGAAAAAACAAAAAATTTACAAGCTGTATGGAGAAACAAGGCAATTGCAGATACTTATGAACCAGGGTCAGTTTTTAAAGTCATAACAGCATCAGCAGCATTAGAAGAAGGAGTTGTAACAGATATAGATAAGGAAGGACAATTTAGCTGTACAGGAGGAATTGAAGTTGCAGGTGTTAGAATTAAATGTTGGAGATATTATAGACCACACGGATCAGAAAGCTTACGACAAGCCCTAATGAATTCTTGTAACCCAGTATTTATAGGATTAGGACAAAAAATAGGAGTAGAAAAATATTATAGTTATTTAAATAAATTTAGATTACTAAATAAAACTGGAATTGATTTGCCAGGTGAAGCGAACAGTATCTTTTTAGCACAAAATAAAGCAGGACCAGTTGAACTTGCAACAATTAGTTTTGGTCAAAGATTTGAAATAACACCAATTCAATTAGTAACAGCAGTATCATCTATTGCAAATGGTGGAAACAGTGTCAGCCCAAGAATTGTAAAGCAAATTGTAAATAGCCAAACAAAAGAGGTAACAGATGTTGAAGTAAAAACAAATGGAACAGTTATTTCAAAAGAAACATCAGAAAAAGTACTAAGTATGATGGAATCTGTTGTATCAGAAGGAACACGGAAAAAATGCAAAAGTTGCAGGATACAGAATTGGTGGAAAAACTGGAACATCAGAAGACGGTGTAAATACTAATAAATATGTTACATCATTTTGTGGAGTTGCACCAATTGACAATCCACAGTTAGTGGTATTGGTAACTTTATACAATCCAACTGGTGAGGGGGGACATCAAGGAGGTGGAGTTGCAGCACCTGTTGGTGGACAGATATTTAGTGAAGTACTCCCTTATTTAGAAATAAATCAAGGAAACCAAGAAGAAGTGGAACAAATAGAACAAGTTATAACACCTGATATAACTAATGAAACAATAAAAAATGCTAAAAAAATATTAAAAGAAAGCGGATTAGAATTAAAACTAAATACAGAATTAGGAGAAGAAGCAGATGAAGAGCAAATAACAATTACAGATCAAACACCAAAACCAGGAATAACTATAAATAAAGGAAGTAACGTGTATGCTACAATTGAGTAATAAAGCCAATTTAAGGGATATGTATAAAGAAATTAATAAATATAATCAAAAAAAAAGAGCAATTCATTAATTGCTCTTGAAATAATTTCAATTATGTAGATTACAAATTACAAGGAATATATTTACAAAATTAAAAAAAAATGTTATAATTTAAGTAATATCTATGTGAAAAGGGGGATTTTTTAGTGAAAAAATGTATGAAAAATAAAAAAGCACATCTAATACTTGTAGTAATGGCTATTTTAAGTTTGTTACTAATGATATTTTTGTCACTTAAAAATAATATAGAAACTCTAATAATAGGAAAAAATGATTCTAAAAAAATCATTAATGGAGAAGCACAATATTATTTAGCACCAAATGGTGGAGCTGAAAATGCATGCAAATACTTATCTGATATTGAATACGACAAAACTCAATCAAAAGTAGACTGGGGAAGTATTACACCAGATAGTAATTTAGAAAACCAATATAATCATGGATTAATTACATTATTAATAGCAGATAATACAGATGCAAATAAACTTAATAAAAGATACTTTTTAAAAGGTATGTCTGCACATGCTACATCTACACTAATTTATGATCTTAGTCAATATGATTATGACTATTTTAGTACATATATGGGTGTAGATGAAAGCCGTGGAGCTAATGGAAATGGTGTTAAATTTTATATTTACACACAAAAAGAAGGCGAAGATTGGGTTTTACAAACAGAACAAAACCCAACAGCAGTAAAAGGTAACGAAAAAGCACTATATGCAAAAATAAATGTAAAAGGTGTAAAATATTTAAAATTGTATTGTGATAAAAACGGAAATAATACAGCAGACCATGCTGTTTATGCAGATGCAAAATTATATAATGAAGGATATGAAGAAAGTACAACAGAAGAAGTAAACTTTAGTACAGTAGAAGAATATGACAATATTTTAAAAGAAAAAATGGCACAACAAGGTAAAACAATAGAACAAGTAATAAATGAAAATGAATTAACATTATTACAAAGAACATTTGTAAATAATGTTGGATACGACCTATTAAAAGCTATTGTAAATCTAGATAATCAATATAGAGAAACAGTAGAATGGTTAATGAATGATGTAGAAAACCTTAGACTATATGTACTAGGTGGAGAACCAGATGGAGGAAGTTATTACAATTCAATAAAAGAACTTTCTAGATTATATAGTACATACAAAAACGACTTTACAGATCAAACACCAACAAATAACACATGGTATCCAAATCTAAAAAAAGGTGATGTATACAAGAAAATGGCAATATCACTTTCTTTAACACACTCAACAAAAGTTGGATATTGGGCTCAAATAGACCATCCAAGTAACAGATCAGACTCAGTAAATCGTTATAAAATATATAAAGAATTATATGATGGAGGAAAATTTGTAGTTGCTAGAGAAGTTGAAAAAAATGCTGATGGTTCAGTAACTCCAGTTACTCCAATAAAACCAATATTAAATGAAGATGGAACACCAAGACAAGACCATACACCATGGTTTGAAGCATTACAAGTTGAAGAAATGCGTTATGTAATGAACAATATTACAGACGACGAAGAACTTATATGGTTTAATGACTATACACAAAAAAGAATAGATGCAAACCCAAATCAAGAAGAGAAATATTTACAACCACATACATATATTGCTTATGTATGGCCAAATTTCGAAAACCCAATTTTCCATGATCAAACTAAAAAGCAAGAATGGGACGATTTATTTGAAGGAATATTCTCTACATATAAAGTAACATACAGTACTGAAACTGACCATGTATATAAAGCATGGATGAGTATGAGAAATAAATATGGAACAGGAGCTGTTTGTGGAGGTATATCAAAATTAGGTGCACATATACGTGCAGCACATGGTACACCAGCTTCAGTTGTAGGTCAACCAGGACACGCAGCAATAATTTATTATAGAAAAGACAAAGCAGGTAATGGATATTGGACACTTGACAATGATGTTTCAGGTTGGGCACAAACAGGAAAATCAGAAAAATTAGGAACTAGAATGCCACTTGGTTGGGGAAGTGACAGCTATGTAAGCGGTTACGCAGGAACATATGTAATGCTATCACAAGAAGCTTTAAATGATAATGAAAATTATGAAAAATCTGAAAAAATACTTATGACAGCTAAATTATATGAAGGAGATTTAGCAAAACAAGAAGAAATATACAGAGAAGCATTAAAAGTACAAAAAATTAACATTGACGCTTGGTGGGGATTAATAAATGTATATAATGCTGATAGTAATAGAACTGAAGAAGATTACTATAAATTAGCAGAAGAATTAGGAAATGCATTAATGCCATTCCCACTACCAATGCAAAACTTATTAGATCAAATTAAACCAAAAATGACAAGTGTAGAATACTCATTTAAATTCACACTTCTAGAAACACAATTATTGAAAGATGGAACAGTAACAGAAAATGTAGAAGGAAAAGTTTATCAACCAAGTATTACAAAAACTGTAGCAAATTACTTACTAGGTCAAACAGATACATCACTTGCAAGTTTCTCATTTGACGGAGTAGATGCAGGAAAAATTACATTATCTAGTCGTTTTGATAACACAGGAGTTCGTTGGGATTACAACTTAAAAGGAAAAGACAGTATAAATGTAAAAGAAAACTGGAAAGAAGTATCATTTAATGCAGATGAAACACATAAATGGCAATTAACTGCAGATGAAATAGCAAGTATTACAGCAGAAAATGATATTTACGTTCACATAGTAGGAACAGATTATTCAGAAGCAAATATATATAAAATAGACATTGAAGATCAAGCATTATTAAGTAACTTATATGCTAACGACTTAGAAAATCGTGTTGTAGGAGTTGATACAAATACACAATGGCGTTATTCAGAAAATGATGGATGGACTTCATATAGTACAAATTCACCAGACCTAACAGGAAATAAAACTGTACAAGTAAGACAAAGTCCATCAGGTAACAAAATGGCAAGTCCAGCATCAGAATGGTATACATTTAAAGAAGATAATCAACCAGATGAAAGAAAATACATTAGAGTTTCAGACTTAGAAATTGCAGAATTCTCAACTGAATCAATTGATAAAAACAGACCATTCTATGCTCCATGCGCAATTGATGGAAACATAAATACAAGATGGCATACAGATTTTAGATATAATGTTATAACGGAAAACAAAAATCCATTTATAACAATTAAATTAAATGAGCCAAGATATATATCAGCAGTTGAATTTATACAAACAAAATATAAAGTAGATGATCCAGATGCTATAAAAAATGTAACAGTTTATGTAAGTACAGATGGAAAAGAATGGACAGAAGCAGGAAAAATAGAAAATTGTACTACTGATAAATATAATGAACTAAAAGACATTACATTTGAAGAGAGTGTATATGGACAATATGTTAAATTATATATAGACACACATAACATGTTCGCATCAATAGCAATGATAAATTTATTTGAAGATACAACAAAAATTGATAGAACTAAACCAACAGCAGGAATTTATTACAGTACTAAAGAACCAACAAGTGACCATGTAATAGCAAGACTTGAAAACCCAAGTACAGAAATTACAGTTACAAATAATAATGGAGAAGACACATATGTATTTACAGATAATGGAGAATTTACATTTGAATTTGAAGACAAAAATGGAAATAAAGGTTCAGCAACAGCTAAAGTAGATTGGATTGATAAAAGCACTCCAACAGCTGATGTAGAATACCAATTAGACGGAGAGAAAAAATTACTTATTTTATTAGATAATATAAGTGAAGATGTATATTTATTAGATAAAGATGATAAAAAAATAAATTATATTGAAGTAAATGATAGTAAGAAAGTATCAAAAATGTCATATTTAGATTCTTCAGAAAATATATATAAAGAAGCTGAATTGGATGAAAAAGGAAATACTACAAAAGTTACTTATAAAAACACAACTAATGTACAAAATGTTGATTCATATGTAGTTACATATGAATATGATGAAAATGGAAAAGTAACAAAAACAGCAGAAGAATATTTTGATGATCAAGGAGCTGCTGTAACTATCTCAGATGGAGAAAAAGAAACTTTAAGAACATTACAACAAGTAAAAACAAATCCTTTAGAATATACATTTGAAGACAGTGGAAATTATGAATTTAAACTTCTTGATAAAGCAAGCAATATAGCATATAAATCTATAAAAGTTGATTATCTTGAAGATAATAACATTATAGCAAGTGATATATCTTATGATATTACAAAATTAACAAATAAAAATGTTGTAGCTACTATTAATCCATATATGATTAGTACTGAAGGAGAAAAATCAGATGTACAAATAGCAAACAACAGCGCTAGCAAATTATATACATTTGAAACTAATGGAGAATTTACATTCAAATATAAAGATCCAACTGATACTGAAGATATAGAAGTTATAGAACATAATGCAAAAGTTGATTGGATAGATAAAACTGCTCCAACAGCAAAAATTACATATAGCACAGAACAAAGCACAGATCAACCAGTAGTTGCAACTTTAACAGATGAAAGTGAAGAAATAATAATAACAAATAATAACACAAACAAAGAACGTACATTTACTTCAAATGACGAATTTACATTTGAATTTGAAGATAAAGCCGGAAATAAAGGAACAGCAATTGCAAAAGTTGATTGGATAAAATCAACAGAAGAAGACCCAAATGTTTCAGATGAATATTTAATAAAAGATGGCTATGTATCAAAAGTTCAACCAAAAACGACAGTTAGTGAATTTAAACAAAATATAAAAGAAGTCGAAAATGAAGACGAAAATGAAGATGTAATCGTTACAGATAAAGATGGAAACGTATTACCAGAAGACACAAAACTTACAACAGGAATGATAGCTAAAATAGGAGCTACAGACCAATATACTATTATAATTACTGGAGATGTAAATGAAGACGGAGAAGCAGATTTCCAAGATATTCTAATAATAAATAAACATAGATTAGACAAAGAAAAAATAGAAGGAGCTAATCTAGTAGCTGGAGATGTAAACGAAGATGGAAAAACAGACTTTGAAGATATTTTACAAATAAATAAATATAGATTATTAAAAGTAATAAGCTTATAAAAATAGTTAATATAAATTTTAGGAGGTATAAAATGGTAAAAAAAGTAATAGCAATTATTATGATATTGAACATAATATTATTTAGCATGAATATGGTTAATGCAGCTACTGGAAATGTAAGCTTAAATTCTAGTAATACATCTGTAAAACCAGGAGGAACATTTACAGTAACAATTGCAGCAAATTGTGATAGTGGTATAAATGGAATTGATACAACTTATAGTTATGATACAGACAAATTAGAACTTGTAAGTGCAGATGTTACAAGTAGTAATTGGGTAAGTTTGGGAGCTAACAATGCAATACAAGTAATATGTAATACTACATCAAAAGTAACATCAGACAATATTTATACACTTACATTTAAAGTAAAAGATAATGCAACAGCAGGAACTACTGCAACAGTAAAAACAACTGATATTAAAGTAGATAGTGATGTTTCATCAGCTAGCTTTACAGTAGGAGCAAAATCAGTAACAATAAATATTACTTCAGAAAGTACAAATGGTTCAAATGAATCAAGCGGTTCAAATGGCTCAAGTGGTACAAATGGATCAAACGGTTCAAATGGTGCAAATGGATCAAGTGGTACAAACGGATCAAGTAATAACGGATCAAGTCAAAACCCAGGATCAACAGAGAATCCTAATAGTGCTGGAAGCACAAGTTCAGGAACAACAAATAATAAAAGCGAAAATGGTGGAGCATCAAGTGGAACATCTGTAACAAACAAACCAAATAATAGTGTTAGTAATGGAATTCTTCCAAAGACAGGAAAATCAGATACATTATTAACAGTACTTATTATACTAACAAGTGTATGTTCAGTAATCTTTTATATAAAAACAATAAAGAAAAATAGAAAAATAGAAAAATAAAAAATAAAAAAATATGGCGAGCCTTAGATTTTCTTAAAATTGGCATTTGATAGAAAATCTTAGGCTCGCTTTTTGATTTGAATTTATATAAAAAAATAAAAATATTAGCTTCATATAAATTATAAAAAAATCAAAAAAAGAAAAAATAAAAATATTAACTTCATATAAATTATGTAAAAATGTCAAAAAAATAAAAAATAAAAATATTAACTTCATATAAATTATGTAAAAATGTCAAAAAAATAAAAAATAAAAATATTAATTTCATATAAATCATGTAAAAAAAGATCAAAAAAAGAAAATAAATGTATAAATTAGAAATAAAAAGAGATAATAAGATTATATGAAATACTATAAAGTGAAAAAAATATAAAAAATTAATTATCAACAAAACAAATAAAAATGATAATAAATTAATTAAGATATTTTTTATTACTAGTAGTATTAATAAATAAAAATAGAAAGGAAATGATATCATGAGAAATATCAAAAAAATAGTTTTATTTTTTATTGCATTATTAATTGCAGTAGTTTTAAGTCCTAATTTTTCTAATGCTGCAACTACAAGACAAGTAAATGACGAAGAAGAATTAAGACAAGCAATTACTGATTCACAAAGCGGAGACGTAATTGAATTATCAAAAAATATAGTATTAACAAGTCCTATTGAAATAACAGGAAAAGAATTAACAATTAACGGAAACGGAAACACAGTAACAAGAGCAGCAGAAGGATGGAATGCAGCAGGAGATAATGGAAGTTTAATAACAGTAGGAGGAACAGGATCAAAACTTACTTTAAGAAATCTTACTTTAGCAGGAGCACAAAAATATGGTGCACAAACTTATAATGGAGCTTATCTTATATTAGATGGAGTTACAGTTGATAATAATGGCTTTGGTGGAATATTAGTTAATGCTGGTACTCTTGAAGTTAGAAGTGTAAACTTAAAAAGAAATGGACAACAATCTAATAATGGTATAGAAATAGCAAAAGGAAATAGTGTATCAACAGGAGATAATAAGCCAACAGTAATAATGAATGGTACAATAACATCAACTGAAGAAGACAATGTTATTTATATAGCTATAAATGACCAATTAACAGAATTTGAAGTTAAAAACACAGACACAACAGTAGATAAAATACTAACACAAGGTAACAAAGTAGTTATAACAGATCCAAACAATAATATAAAATATGAAAGTAATGAAAGTGAAGAAATAACAATTTCAGGTGAAACATTTACTGAAAATGTTATAGTAACAGTTTATTTAATGGAACAAACTGTTACAATACCAGTACAACCAGGTACAACTCTTACAAGAGAAGATGTAGAAGGAAAAATTGATTTAACAGCATTAGGAATGGCTGATTATAAAATAGATGGATTTTATGCAGACGAAGCATTTACAACAGAATTTGATTTTGCAACACCGATAACAACAAATGTATCAATTTATACAAAACTTAGTCCAATAGAAGTTGCAGTACCAGAACAAAAAGATCCTACACCAAAGACAGGAATAGAAAATGAATTAGGAATAGCTATATGTGTTATAGTTGCATCAGTTTTAGCAATTGCAGCGCTAAAAAGAAAAGAAAGATAAAATAAAAAAAACTAACTAAATTAAATGCTGCCTACATTGATATATATTTATATAATCTGATGTAGGCTTTTAATATATAATAAAAAATAAAAATTTTATTACTATATAATAATTTTATTTATAATTAAGGAATTATGGAAAAATGAAAACAAAGCAAAAAAAAATTATTTGTATTATATTAATAATAGCTATTGTTTTTAGTATGATATATATAATTAAATATTGTTATGATATATATGATGCTAAAAAACAAATAAGTTTATTAAATGAAATTTCAGTTAATAAAATAGAAACAGAACAACAAGAAAGTAATAATGCAATTTTGGAAAGCGAACAAGAACAAAACAATAATATAATTCAAAATCAAGAAAATGAAAGAATACTAAAATTGCAAGAACTACAAAAGCAGAATGCTGATATTATAGGATGGGTAGAAATTGAAAACACAGATATAAACTATCCTGTACTGCAGGGCAAAGACAATACTTATTATATGACGCATAATTATAAAAAAGAGTATTCTATAAATGGATCCATATTTTTAGATAAAGATTATATTTGGAATCCACCAAGTAGTAATTTATTAATATATGGACATAACAATAAAAATGGAACAATGTTTCAAAGTTTATTAAAATATAGAAATAAATCATTTTATGATCAGCATCCTATAATAAGATTTACTACAAATAATGAAGATGCAAATTATGAAATAATTTCTGCTTTTGAATCTAAAGTATATTATAAAACAGAAAAAAATGTATTTAGATACTATTATTTTATTAATGCACAAAATGAAAATGAATATAATGAATTTGTGAAAAATGCAAAAAATGCTTCTTTTTATGATACAGGTAAAACAGCTGTATATGGAGAACAACTAATTACGTTATCTACCTGTTCTTATCATACAGAAGATGGAAGATTTGCTGTAGTAGCTAGAAAAATAAATAACTAAAAAATGACAGAAGGATGCGTATTCTCAGTCAAGTAAAAAAATGGCAAAAGGGCGTGTCTTCTCAGTCAACTAAAAAAATGACCAAGAGGATGTACTCTTTGGCCATTTTTTTAAGATATTTTATAATTATTCGCCTTGCTTTATATTTGCATATTTTTTAAGTTTTTCATAAACAAGATAGTTTACTGTTCCAGCAGGGAAGTGTCCGTCTTTGTCTTTTTTTCCAGCTGGTACACCTGTTAATACTTCTATTCCTTCTTCAATAGTAGATACTGAATAGATATGGAATTTTTTATTTTTAACAGCTTCTACTATTTCGTCAGAAAGTTGTAAATTATCAACATTTTGTACAGGTATCATAACACCATGAGATCCATCTAGTCCTCTCATTTGGCAAATTTGGAAAAATCCTTCTATTTTTTCATTTACTCCACCAATTGGTTGGATTTCTCCTTTTTGGTTTACAGATCCTGTAACAGCAATAGATTGATTTATTGGTATTCCAGACAAACTTGAAAGTAAGCCATATAATTCTGTACTTGAAGCACTGTCTCCGTCTACTCCATTATATAATTGTTCAAAACAGATACTTGCTGTTAAGCATAATGGAATGTCTTGTGCAAACATTTCTCCTAAATATCCTGTAAGAATATATACACCTTTAGAATGAGATGGACCAGAGATTTCTACTTCTCTTTCAATATTAACAACACCTGTTTTTCCTGTATAAGTATTTACTGTTATTTTTGCTGGTTTTCCAAATGTATAATCTCCAATTGTCATGACTGTTAAACCATTTAATTGTCCAACTTCAGATCCAGATGTGTTAATTAAAAGTGCATTTTCTTTTATCATTTCTAAGTATTTTTCATCATATTTTTTAACTCTTTCAATTCTTTCTTGTAAAGCTTTATCAATGAACTGACTAGTTACGATTTTTGATTTTGAAATTTTTGCCCATGTAGCAGCTTCTCCAACTACTTGTATTAAATCATTAAATCTAGTAGAAATTTTTTTGTGACTTCCTGCTATTTTTGAAGCATATTCAACTAATCTTGCCATTGCTGATTTATCTAAATGAGGAAGTTCTTCATCTTCACAGAAACCATGAATAATTTGTGCAAGTTTATTTACATTTGATGAATTAAGATCAGCTGTTTCCTCAAATTCTACTTTGATTTTGAACAATTTTCTAAAATCAGAATCCATTGCTAAAAGAGTTTGATAAATACTACTATTACCAATTAAAATAACTTTTAAATCAAGAGGAATTGGCTCAGGTTTTAAAGAAATTAAAACCATAGAAGATCGTTGCTCTGTAGCATTATCAATTCCTATTTTTTTGATTCTTAAAGCTTTTTTTAGATTTTCATAACAAGCAGGGTTTGCAAGTAAATCCTTTGCTTGGAAAACAATATATCCTCCGTTTGCCTTTTGTAATAATCCAGGTTTTAGCATAGTGTGGTCTGTTTTCAAAGAACCATAATAATTTTCATATTCTATTGTACCGAAAATATTATTATATGAGTAATTTGAATCCATAATGACTGGTGCACCGTTGCAGTTTGAATTATCAATAAATAAATTAACACGATAATTTAAACAAGGATCAGGCTTCTTTGCCATTGGATTTTGGGCTGGTTGCCCTTGTTGATTTTTGTTATTATCTGTTTCAAGAAAAGAAGGAATATTTTTTAATATATCTTCTTTTATGTTTGTTAAAAATTGGTTGATTTTTTTATTTCTTTTATATTTTGATTTTAAATAATTAATATGAACATTTACAGTAAGTAAAGCAATATTTGATTGCCATTCTGAAATCTTTTTATCAGACTGACGTTCAATTTCTTTAATTTGACCAATTACATTCATAATTTGCTCTTGAACAATTACAGATTTTGCTTCATATTCTTGTTTTAGGTTTTCATCTAATTTATCAAATTCTTCTTCTTCAATTGCTTTTCCATCAACAACAGGCATCATATATATACCATTTTGAGAAGCTTTTACTTGAAAATTATATTTAGAAGCATCATCATTTAATTTATCTAATAAAGCAGAACGCTTTGTTTCAAATTCTTGCTTTATTAGTGCTTTTTCTTTTTCAAAGTCATCATTGTTGAAAGTTTTTTGAATGTCTTTCTTTATTTCTTTAATAAATCCATCCATAGATTCTTTAAATTCTTTTCCTTGACCAGAAGGTAATTCAACTGCAATTGGTTCATTCGGATTGTCAAAATTATAGATATAACACCAGTCAGAAGGTGATTTTTTCTTAGTTGCAATTTTGTCTAAATAATTTTTAGTATACATTGTTTTTCCAACTCCACTTGGACCTTCTAGATACAAGTTATATCCTTTTACATCTACTTGTAATCCAAACTCTAAAGCTTTTATTCCTCTGTCTTGTCCAATTCCAGTTTGTATTGATTCTAAATTTTCAGTAGTTTCAAAATTAAAGACATTAGGATTACATGTCATTTTTAAATCAGTATAGTTTAATTCATTTTTCTTTTTCATTCGTTTCCTCCAAAATTTTTTTTAGTATATCCAAAATAATAGCTTTTCATTAGTAAGTTTAAACTTTATTTATAAAATAAATTTGTATATTTGTATTTTATATTACTTATAAAAAAAAGTAAAGAAAAATGTTGAAAAATATCAAAAATACTAACTAATTATATTTATGTTAAATTAGACTGTCAAAAGAGTATTATTTTTTTATTTATAACAATTCGGGGGGACCAACAAATTATAGAATGTAAAATAAATTTTATAATTGTACTGGGTGTTCGAAAATAATAAAACTATTGCAATATTTCATAAAAAAATATATAATATCTTCAATAATTATGCTAAAAAGAAAGGATGAACTTAATATGAATAAAACAAAAAGAAAAATATTCGAAACATCCATGAAATTATTTGCAGAAAAAGGATATGATGCAACTAGCATAGAAGAAATAACAGCAACAGTAGGAGTCGCAAAAGGCACTTTATATTATCATTTTTCAAGCAAAGAAGAAATTTTTAATTTTTTAGTAGAAGAAGGAATAAAATTATTACAAAATAGTGTTGATATTAAAACATCAAGATTTCCAAACTATATAGATAAATTAAAAGCAATAATATTAATTCAAATAAAAATCGTTGCAAAATATGAAAACCTAATTACCATATTATTAAGTGAATTTTGGGGAAAAGGAACGAGAAATCAAATGTGCAAAGACCATATTTTGCAATATATCAAGCAAATTGAAAATATAGTAATAGAAGGAATAGAAAAAGGAGAAATAAAAAATGGAGATTCACAAGCTATTGCTTCTGAAATTTATGGATTAATATGTTCTACATTAGTTTATAAAATTAGAAATAATGGAGATATTGACATTATGACATTATATAAAGAATTCGAAAATACAGTCATTGAAGGTCTGAAGGTAAAATAAAGAAAAATGAAATAAAAGGAGTAGGGTAGACAATGAGAGAGCCAAATCATGAGTTCATGAAATTTACAGATTTAAAAGATATGTTAAAAAAATCAGGAGAAGCATTTGGAGATAAAACAGCATATGTTTTTAAAACAGAAAACCCAGAAGTGTTCAAAGAAATAACACATAAAGAATTTAGAAATGATATTGACTATTTAGGTACAAAATTAGTTGATATGGGATTAAAAGACAAAAGGATTGCTGTTATATCAGAAAATCGATATGAATGGGGAGTTGCATACTTAGCAATAGTTACAGGAACAGGAGTTGTAGTTCCACTAGATAAATCATTACCAGATAATGAAATTGAAAGTCTAGTAATTCGTTCAGAAGTAGAAGCAATTTTTTATTCAAGTAAATATGATGGAATAATGAATAGTATAAAAAGTAAACAAAATACAAATGTTAAATACTTTATTTCAATGGATTTAGATAAAGAAGAAAATGATATTTTTTCTCAAAAAGAATTAACTGAACAAGGTAAAAAATTAGTTGAACAAGGAAATAGAGAATTTATAGACAGCAAAATTGATAATGAAAAAATGGGAATAATGTTATTCACATCAGGAACAACAGCAATGTCAAAAGCGGTTATGTTATCACATAAGAATATATGCTCAAATCTAATGGACATTGCAGCAACTATTAAAATAGATGAAACAGATAGATTTTTATCATTTTTACCATTGCATCATACTTTTGAGTGCACAGTAGGATTCTTATATCCTATATCAAAAGGTGGCTCAATTGCATTTTGTGAAGGAATACGTCATATTGCAGACAATATTAAAGAATACAAAATTACAGCAATGATTTCAGTGCCAATCTTATTTGAATCAATGTATAAAAAAGTAATGAAAGCAATAGAGAAAAAAGGAAAATTAGAAACAGTAAAAAAAGGAATTAAAATTAGCCAATTTTTACTAAAATTCAAAATTGATATAAGAAAAAAACTATTCAAAGAAATTCATGATAATTTTGGAGGAAAACTTAGATTATTTGTAGCAGGAGGAGCAGCACTTGACCCAGAAGCAGAAAAAGGATTTAATGAATTAGGTATAAAAATGTATCAAGGATATGGACTAACAGAAAGCTCTCCAGTTATTGCAGCAGAAGATGATAAATATATAAGACTAGGTTCTATCGGAAAAGCATTTCCAAGTTTAGATGTTAAAGTAATAGATCAAAACGAAGAGGGAATAGGAGAATTGCTTGCTAAAGGACCATCAATTATGCTTGGATATTACAATAATGAAGAAGCGACAAAAGAAACAATCGATGAAGAAGGATGGTTACATACAGGTGACTTAGCAAAGATAGATAAAGATGGATACATATTCCTTTCAGGTAGAAAGAAATTTGTAATAGTACTAAAGAATGGTAAAAATATTTATCCAGAAGAACTAGAAACACTTGTAAACAAAATAGAAGGTGTATCAGAAAGTTTTGTATATGGAAAACCAGAAGAAGATGGTGACTATAAAATATGTGCTAAAATCGTATATGATAAAGAAATAATAAATGAAATTTATGAAACAACAAATGAAGAAGAGATAAAAGAAATAATTTGGAAAGAAATAAAAAAAGTAAACAAAACAATGCCACCATATAAATATATCAGAGAAATAAAAATTACAGATCAACCATTAATTAAAACTACTACGCAAAAAATTAAAAGATTTGAAGAAATAAAAACAGTATAGTATTATATAAAAAATTGCTTTGAAACTAAAATCAAGGCAGTTTTTTATTATGCAATAAAAAATAAGAGAAACTTGTTAAGCACAATAAAAATATTATTTGTAAATTTATTACAGAATTTAATGGCCTAAAAATCAAGGGAAGAAAAGATTCACAGGAAATGTAACATAAATGTAATATTCATGTAACAAAAACTTAAAAAAAAAATGCAAATCAACTATTGTAGTTTTTTGTAACTTCATGTATAATTATAAATGAAATAGTAAAAAAGCTAACATGCGTAAGATAAAGGAGGTACATTACATGTCTAGATCTGGCATAGTAAATGTGAGAATGGTTATCACAGAAGAAAAAATATTATCAAATATAGATAAAGTAAAGAAATTAATTAACCCAAATAGCAAGAAACAAATTGTACAACTAGAAGATGATACTTATTTTAAAGATTTAGTTGAGTCAATAAAGACTTATTTAATAGAATATCCAAAAAAGAAAAACTTCCCATCAAGTGTTTATAAAGCTGCTTATGATTTAGTTGAATTTGCTACAAATCAATTTGAAGAAAATACTAAAAATATTGAAGAATTAATTAGACAAAGAGAACAAAATATTGCTTTAGCAGGTCAACTAAGAGAATTATTAGATGCAGTAGAAGATGAAGAAGATTGGAAGAGTCAAATAAAAAAAGCACAACAAAACTTTGCAGAAGATATTGTAGAGTCTTTAATGATAGTAGGAAAAAACAAAGACGAAGAAACACAAGATTATCAAGATGCAATGAAATTATTAAATGCTAGAATCAATAACTTAGAATCTAATTTACACATTGAAATTGATATGGAAAGAATTGAAGATAGATCAAAAGCATTAAGTTATATTGGAATAGAAGTTGCAGATGCACTAAAAACAATTCCAACTCCAATAGAAGTACCAGAACAAATTATAGAAGAAGAACCAAAACAAATCACACAAGTACAACAGCAACAACAATATGAACAACAAATTACATTTGAACAAAAACCAAGCTTATGGGAAAGAATTAAAAATAGTAAATTTGTAAAAACAATTAGATACATAGCTAAGATAAGAGTTGTTTTAGATTATTCAGCACTTCCAGAAGGAAGAGGAGAAAACAATCAATAAAATAAAAAAAACATTTTGTAGAATAAATTTTACAAAATGTTTTTTTATATAGTCAAATTATATAATCATTTTATATAATCATTATCAAGATATTAATATTTTTACATTTTATTTTATAAAATATGAATTATATAATTACTATATAATAAATTGTAAATTTATTGTGTTTATTCTTGATAACTAAAAAAAATTAAGGTATAATAGAAAAGTAATAAAAAAGAACAAAGGAAGCGATTAAATGAATTCAAATATAAAAGAAATATTAGAGTGGGTATATTGTATTATTATTGCATTAGTATTAGCAGTATTATTTAGATATTTTATAGGAACGCCAACAATTGTAAAACAAGTTTCTATGTATCCTACATTAGTTCAAGATCAAAGATTATGGCTTAATAGATGGGGAAGAACTACAAAAAAATTACCAAAAAGAGGAGAAATTATCACTTTTGAAGAACCTTTAAAAACAAGTTATTCATATTCAGAAATAAATCAAGAAAATCCAATTGCACAGTATGAAAATAAAACAGGAATTAGATGGTTTATTAATAACTTTTTAGAAATAGGAAAAAGAAGCTATATTAAAAGAGTAATTGCACTTCCTGGAGAACACGTAGAAATTAAAGATGAAGAAGTTTATATAAATGGAGAAAAACTAGAAGAGCCATATTTACAAGATGGAGTTGTAACAGATGTAGTAGGTGCAGGATTCACAGACTTTACTGTTCCAGAAAATTGTGTTTTTGCAATGGGAGACAATAGAAACCATAGCACAGATTGTAGAGTATTTGGATGTATTCCACTAGAAAAAATAGAAAGTACAGTAGCAATCAGAATTTGGCCACTAAACCAATGGGGAAAAGTAGAATAATAAAGGAGCTTAAAGATGTTTGAAAAAATAGTTGGAAATAATCAAATAAAAGAAACACTAGAAAAATCCATTAAACAAAATAAAACATCACATAGCTATCTATTTATTGGAATAGAAGGAATTGGGAAAAAATTATTTGCAATAGAATTTGCAAAAGCAATATTATGTTTAAATGAAGAAAAATATTGTAATAAATGTAAATCATGTATTGAATTTGATACAAATAATAATCCTGATTTTTCTTATATAGAACCAGATGGGAATAGCATAAAAATTGAACAAATAAGAAATTTACAAAAAAGAATACAAGAAAAACCAGTTATATCAAACAAAAAAGTATACATTATAAATGATGCACATCTTATGACACAAGAAGCTCAAAACTGTTTATTAAAAACTTTAGAAGAGCCACCAGAATTTGCAACAATTGTATTGATTGGGTCAAATGAAACTCAATTTTTACCTACTATAAAATCAAGATGCACAATTATGCATTTTAATAAAATAGAAAAAAAAGAATTACAAAAATATTTATTAGAAAACTATGGATTAAATAATATCAGTGAAAATATGATAGAAGTATTTCAAGGAAGCATTGGAAAAGCCATTCAACTAAAAGATAAACAAGAAAAATATATGCATTTAGAAACTATTATAAACCAAATTGAAAAGATAAATTTAATAGATTTATTAAATCAATGTCAATCATTATACCAAGCTAAAGAGGAGATAGATGAAATTTTAGATTATATAAATATTATTCTATTGAGAAAAGCTAAACAAAACTATTTATACACAAATTGTATCAAAATTGTGGAAAATACTAAAAAAAGATTGAAACAAAATGCAAATTATGATATGAGTATAGATAACATGCTATTTAACATGTGGGAGGAAATAAATTGAAGAATATTATAGGAGTTAGATTTAAAAAGCTAGGAAAAATATATTTTTTTAATCCAAAAAATTTAAAAGTAAAAAAGGGAGACAAAGTAATTGTAGAAACTTCACAAGGTGAGGAATATGGAGAAGTTATGATTCCAAATAGAATGGTAGATGATGATAAAATTATTGAGCCACTAAAAAAAGTAGTGAGAATCGCCAATTACAAAGACCATAAACACTTTGAGGAATGTAGAAAAAAAGAAAAAGAAGCATTTAAAGTATGCATAAAAAAAATTAAAGAACATAAATTGGATATGAATTTAACAGATGTAGAATTTAAATTTGATAATAGTAAAATTTTATTTTACTTTATAGCAGACGGAAGAGTTGATTTTAGAGAATTAGTAAAAGACTTAGCAGCTATCTACAAAACAAGAATAGAATTAAGACAAATAGGTGTAAGAGACGAAGTAAAAAGAATAGGGGGCAATGGAGTTTGTGGTAGAGAACTTTGTTGTTGTTCGTTTTTAAGTGATTTTGAAGCTGTATCAATAAAAATGGCAAAAGAACAAAATTTATCACTTAATCCTTCTAAAATATCAGGAAACTGTGGAAGATTAATGTGTTGTTTAAAATATGAAAATGAAGTATATGAAGAAAAATTAAAAAAATTGCCTAATATTGGAGCAATTGTAAAAACAGAAGATGGAGAAGGAGAAGTTGATAATATAGAAACTCTAAAAGAAAGAGTAAGAGTCAAAATTAAAGACGGAGAAGAATATTTTTATAAAAGATATGATGTAAAAGATATTCAAATAATTAAAGATGTAGTATCAGAAAAAATTAATGATGAAGAGCTAGAACATAGAAGAGAATTAGAAGAATTAGAAAAATTACAACAAGAAGATAAAAAATTAGAAGAACAACCATAGTTTAATAGAAAATAAATTATAGGAGGTGAATAAAATGGCATATAAAATAACAGAAAAATGTATATCTTGTGGAGCATGTGCTGCTGAATGTCCAGTAGGATGCATATCACAAGGAGACGATAAATTTGAAATTGATGCATCTGCTTGTATATCTTGCGGAACATGTGCAGGAGTATGTCCAGTAGAAGCACCATGTGAAGAATAAAAAATAAATGCCCCACACATAGGATGTGTAGGGCATAATTTTTTGTGGAGATATCATTTCAAGAAATCATAAAAGAAACAAAATTCTTTTCTAATATATGATTTGGTGAAATGTTTCCAAAAGCTTTTAAAGATGTTTCGATTTCTTTGATTTCTTCCCGTGAAGGAATATTGTTTTCAAAAGTAACCAAAACAGAATTATTTACATGATATACACCAGGTACAATGCTAGTAACCTCTTGTATACATGAAAAAATTTCTTCACTCTTATAAGCCATAGAAACCTCCTATTAATAAATGGTATTAGAGATATTATAGCGCTTCTCTAATAGTTACCGAGTTACTGATATATTGTACTATACATATATAAAAAAGTAAATAGGAACTAAGGAAAAATTTCCTTAGTTCCTTTCTTCTAAGTCTAATAACTCTTGCCATCTTGCATCTACTTCTTTTTGGAATTCTTCTATCATCCATTCGTTTCCTGGTTTGAACATGTGCTTAAATCTTTTTTGTGGTTTTAAGAATTCTTCTATTGGTAGTTTTTTTGCTGGTTTATAATTTATTTTGTATTTTCCGTCGATTACTTCATATAATGGCCAGTAACATGTTTCTACTGCTAATTTGTTTATTTCCATTAACATATCTGTTGGATATCCCCATCCTCTAGGGCATGGTGCTAATACATTTAAAAATGTAGGTCCTTCTGTGTAAATTGCTTTTTCAGCTTTTTCATATAGGTCTTTAAAGTTCATGTATCCTATTGTTTGAGCAACATATGGTATATGATGTCCTGCAAGGATTTTAGTTAAGTCTTTTCTTGATTGCATTTTTCCTGGAATTACTTTTCCAGCTGGTGATGTAGTTGTATCTGCAAATTTTGGTGTTGCAGATGAACGTTGAATACCTGTATTCATGTAAGCACCATTGTCATAACACAC
>CANQNU010000021.1 GCA_947625295.1 uncultured Clostridia bacterium
TGTTCAAAATCACTTATTCCTAAATATTCATCAATTTCATTTTCTATATATAAAGTATCACATAATATACAACTACCTAACCCTAAATTCACTGCTTGTAGACTCATATTTTCAATAGCACATCCTAAAGAAATGTAATCAGGTTTTTTATAATTTTCATTTTTTGCTTTAGATTTATAATTATCACTATAAATCATTATCATTTTATTAGCTGTTTTAATTTGTTCTGCTGTATCTTTTATAGTAGTTTGCTCTTTTGGATTAAGTTTATCCCATTCAAAAAGCATATCCATAATATGATTTTTCTGTTCATCATTTAAAACATAAAATTTCCAAGGTTGTCTATTTCTTGCAGAAGGAGCAGAACAGCCACTTTGCAATATTTTTTCTATTTGTTTATTAGAAATAACATCATCAGTAAATAGCCTGGCAGAACGTCTATTATTTATAATTTCATCAAAATCCATATCAATACCTCAATAAAAAATATTAAATATATTTTATAATATTGAAAGCGTATAAAAGTGATTTTAATGGTATCAATTTTGTTTATTTTAAATATTTAACATCTACATTATTTAAAATTTTCAATTGTCCTTTTTCCTAATTATGGCGAATTTGCCAGAATTAAATTTATTCATTTAATTCTAAATTTTTCTTTTCTTCTTCTATTTAATATAGTTATATAAGGAAAAATTAAATTATGGTAAAAAATTATTAACTATGCTAAAATAATATAAATAAAATTAATAGGAGTTAAAATAATGATGAAATATATAAAAGATTATCCACGACCACAATTTATTAGAGAAGATTGGGAAAACCTAAATGGAAAATGGAATTTTGCATTCGATGATAATAATGAAGGAGAAAGCAAGAAATATTATATGAATTTTCCAGTAAAAAATACAATCAATGTACCATTCACATATGAAACTAATTTAAGCGGTATTAATGATGAATCTATTCATTATACAGTATGGTATAACAAGAAAATAAATATCGGTGAAAACAAACTAAAAGAAAAAATAATATTACACTTTGAAGGAAGTGACTATATAACTAAAGTTTGGGTTAACGGGAATTATATAGGAGTTAATGAAGGGGGATACTCAAGATTTTCTTTTGAAATAGAAAAATTTATAAAAGAAGGGGAAAACGATATAACTGTTAAAGTTCAAGATTCATTATCCAAAGAACAACCAAGAGGAAAACAAAGATACAAAAAAGAAAGTTGGAAATGTTGGTATATACAAACAACCGGTATATGGAAAACAGTTTGGTTAGAATATGTACCAATGAATTATATAAAAAGAGTAAAAATAACTCCTGATTTAGACACAAAGAAAATAAAATTAGAATATGATACCAATATTTCTGAGGAAGAACTTAAAAATAATGAATTTATCATTGAAACGGAAATTTCTTTTAAAGGAAAAATACTAAATAAAACCGAAACTATATTAGAAAGTTCATATGACAACAATGAAATACAAATTAACGTTATAAAAGAATGGTCTACAAAAATGCCAAATTTGTATGATATTACTTATAAATTATACTGTAATGGAAAAATAGTAGATATAGTATATTCTTATTTTGGTTTAAGAAAAATATCTATAAAAAATGGAAAAATATTTTTAAATAATGAAGAATTATATTTAAAATTAATACTAGATCAGGGATACTGGAAAGAATCACATTTAACCCCAATAAGTGAAGATGCTATAATAAAAGACATAGATATTGTACTTAAATATGGATACAATGGAATTAGAAAACATCAAAAAAATGAAGATGAAAGATTTTTATATTGGTGTGATGTAAAAGGTGTATTAGTTTGGAGTGAAATGGCAAACTGTTATGAGTTTAATGATAAATCAATACAGAGGTTTACAAATCAATGGATTAAAGTTGTAAATCAAAATTACAATCATCCATCAATAATTACTTGGGTACCGATAAATGAATCTTGGGGATTACCAAAAATTAAAGATGACCTAAAGCAACAAAATTTTGCAAATAGTCTATATTATTTGACTAAATCATTAGATAATACTAGACCGGTTATTTCTAATGATGGATGGGAGCATACTATATCTGATATAGTAACTATTCACGATTATAAGCAAGATGCAGAATTATTAAAATTATTATATTCCAATGAATATAATAATATAATTAATAATCTACAAGAATATAATTCTAAACATAAATTATTTGCTGAAGGATATCAATATGAAGGACAACCAATTATTATGAGTGAATACGGTGGAATTGCTCTAAATTCTGAAGAAGGTTGGGGATATGGAAAACAAGTAAGAGATGAAAATGAGTTTTTAGAAAGATTTTCGTCAATAACAAATGTAATTAAAAATATCCCATATATTGTAGGGTATTGCTATACTCAGCTTACAGATGTCCAACAGGAGATTAATGGATTAGTTGATGAAAATAGAAATGAAAAATTTAGTGGTAAAATAACAGAAAAAATAAAGAAAATAAATATGGAATAAGATGCAATATAAAAATTATATTATAATTCTAAAGGTATAATTATGAATAAAAAAATCTCGTTAAAAACTGTACAATTAAGCCTTAATGTGATATACTAACACAGATTATTAAAAAAAATAAAATAAGAAACAAGGAGAGAAAAATGGGCTTTTTTGAAAAATTAAAAAATGGAATGAACAAAACAAAAACATCATTTGATGAAAAAATAAACAACGTATTTAGTAGCTTTAGAAAAGTAGATGAAGACTTTTTAGATGAATTAGAAGAAATTTTAATTATGTCAGATATAGGAATGGACACATCTGTAAAAATAATAAATAATTTAAGAAATAGATTAAAAAAAGAAAAAATACAAGACGAAAGTGATGTAAAACAGGCTTTAAGAGAAGAAATGCAAAAAATATTAGATATTACAGATAATAGTTTACATTTAAATACTAAACCATCTGTAATTCTAGTAGTTGGAGTAAATGGAGTTGGAAAGACAACATCTATCGGAAAAATTGCAAATCGTTTAGTAAAAGATGGAAAAAAGGTAGTCATAGCAGCAGCAGATACTTTCAGAGCAGCAGCGGTAGAACAATTAGAGATTTGGGCAAATCGCTCAGGAGCAGATATTGTGAAAAGAGCAGAAGGAGTAGATCCTGCATCAGTTGTATATGATGCAATGAAAGTTACACGAGAAAAAAATGCAGATGTATTAATCGTTGATACAGCAGGAAGACTACATAATAAAAAATATTTAATGGATGAATTAAGTAAAATACAAAAAGTAATTAATAAAGAAATGGAAGAAGCGGATAAAGAAGTATTATTAGTAATTGATGGAACAACTGGCCAAAATGCAATTTCACAAGTAAAAGCATTTAAAGAAGAGACAGATATTACAGGATTAGTTTTAACAAAGTTAGATGGAACAGCAAAAGGTGGAGTTGTCATTGGAATTGTAGAAGAAAATCAAATACCAGTAAAATTTATTGGTATTGGGGAACAAATAGATGATATGGAAATATTTAATTCAGAGGATTTTGTAAAAGCAATTATTTAAAATATAGGTTAGGAGGTTAAATTAGTGGACGAAAATGCAAACACAAGTATTCCAAAAGCAAACCAACAAAATGTAGAAGAAGTAAGACAAAAAGAAATAAAGCAAGAAACAATTATGGATACTGCAAATACAAAAGAAACAGGAATGAGAAACAAAAAGAAAAAAGGCAAAACAAGAATGTTATTGGTTATATTATTTTTAATTGTATTTGCAATTATGAATTATATACAACTAAGAGGAAGCTATTTAGAATATAAAGAATTAGGAGAGCAATATATTCAAATATTTAAAACTAATTTAATGTATAGATATTCAATTATGGCAATTAATTTTGTAATATTATATTTTATTATATATATGACAAATAGAGGAATAAAGAAAGGACTAAAGCCATTTTTTGAAAAAGAAAAAAAGCAAATGCCTAAATTATTAAATAAATCATTATCGTTAGTTATATCAGCAATTGTAAGCATTGTTGTTGCAAATGTTTTAATGCAGCAAATTATTTTAATGATAAATACTACATCATTTGGAATACAAGATTCAATATTTGGTTTAGATATTTCATACTACTTTTTCCAAAAGCCAGCAATTCAAAGTTTAGTAACATATTTTATTGCTGTAATGGTAGGAATCACAATATACATAGCTTTGTATCATATTATTATATTTAATAGATTTTTTGATGGTGTAGATGGTAATATGCTAAAAGAAAGTCTATTCATGAAGAAATTATTAAGAAATATTTTTTTAGTAGTGATAGGAATAGCATTATTAACAATCTTAAATACACAAAACATACTATTTGGAAAGATTCTAACAATAAATGAAAACATTGATATAACTGGAGCAGGAATGACAGAAACTACTGTAAAATTATGGGGATATGCAATATTTGCTATTGTAATAATTGTGGTTGCATATCGAGCATTGAAATATTTTAAACAAGGAAATACAAACAAAGTGTTGAAAAACTTAATAATTATTCCTTTATATTTAGTTGTTCTATTTTTTGTAATGATAATATTTGATGCAATATATGTAAATTCTAATCAATTAGATAAAGAAAGAGAAAGTATTGCAGAAAATATAAAAAATACAAAAAATGCATATAGTATCAACATAGAAGAACAAAATATAGAAAATTCAGGTACAATTACAAATGAAGAGGTTGCAAAAAATAATAATATTATCAATAATATACCAATTATCAGTAAAGATGCGGTAATGAAATCATTAGGGGATAATCAAACAAATACAGGTTATTTTTCATATAGAAATGCAAATTTAGCAAAATATACAATCAATGGTAAACAAAAATTAGTATATGTATCTCCAAGAGAAATCACAAATACAGGAAGAACATATAATAATAAAACATATGAATATACACATGGAATGGGACAAATAATTACATCAGCAACAGAAAGTACAGATACAGGAAATGTGCAATATATCCAAAAAGAAATATCAGGAAAAGATGAAGTAATAAAAACTTCACAACCAAGAATGTATTTTGGAATAGGGAATAAAGAAACTATTGCAACAAATGCAAAAAATAAGCAAGAATATGATTATACAGATGAAAATGGAACAGATCATACATCAACTTATGATGGAAAAGCTGGATTACAATTAGGATTTTTAGATAGACTTATTTTAGGAATTACAAAAGGAGATGTTAATTTAGCATTTTCAGGAGAAATAAAAAGCGAAAGCAAAATTTTAATTAATAGAAATATAATTTCAAGAGCAAAAAAAGCTTTACCATATTTGATATATGACGAGAATCCTTATACAGTAGTAACAAACGAGGGAAAAATTGTATGGGTAATAGATGCTTATACTGTATCAAATCAATACCCATATTCGCAATACACAAATATACAACATGATGGAATTAGAGAAAATATTAATTACATTAGAAATTCAGTTAAAGTTATTGTAGATAGTTATGATGGAACAATGTCATATTATATTACAGATAGAACAGACCCTATTGCTATGGCATATAGGAATATCTATGATACATTGTTTATGGATTTAGATACTCAAATTCCACAAGATATTGCAAGTCATTTTGTATATCCAGAATTTTTATATAAAGTACAATCTGAGGTTCTAAAAGTATATCATAATGTAAAACCAGATGTATTATATAGAGCAGATGATTTGTGGGATATTGCAAAATATAATAGTGTTAAAACGTCAAAATCAACAGGTACATATATGACTCCATATTATACAATGGTAAAAACATCTGATGGAGAAAAAATAGGTTTAGTACAAATCTATACACCTAACGAAAAACAAAATTTAATTTCTTATTTAGTAGGAAGCACTAATGGTGCAACAAATGAACTAAAATTATACAAATTTTCAGCTGATAGTAATATTGTAGGTCCAATGCAATTAGACAAACAAATAGAACAAGACGAAGTGATATCAAATGAATTAGAATTATTAAATGTAACAGGAACAAAATTAACCAAGCAAATGCTTGTTGTTCCAATAGAAAATACATTATTATATGTAGAACCAATTTACCAAACAATGTTAAATGAATCAGAAGTACCACTTCTTAAAAAAGTAGTTGTAGCATCAGGAAATAAAGTTGCAATAGGAGATAACTTAAATAATGCATTAGCAAATTTACTTTCTCAATATGCAGTAGATATTGAAGTTGAAAATACAGAAGATGTAGAAGGGCTTATAGAAGCAATAATAAAGGCAAATGATAATTTAACAAATTCAAGTAATAATAGCGATTGGGAAATGATGGGTAAAGATATTAAAAAACTTCAAGATTTAATTTCTTCTTTAGAAACAGTAAAAAAGGAAGAAGACAAAAAGAAGGAAGAATTAGAAAAAATGAATATCACAAATACTAATTCTGTAAATGAAAATCTTATAACTAATTCAGAAAACGTAAATACCAATACAAATATAAGCGAATAAAAAATAAAAAAAAATCCACTATAATATTAAGTGGATTTTTTTATACAATAGAGCAGTATTACTTTCCTATTGTATAAAAACTTTGCATTAACATAGGTATATAAGAAATTATATAGTAAAGTTTGCTAATACCACGGAATGGAGCTTTTATGTTTGAAAAAAAGAGAATGAGTATTTTAAATCAATCTGTTGAGGAATTAATAAGAATTTTACAAGAAGGAAATTTAGTAGAATTATCTTATATTTTAGGAAATAGAAAAGAAATTATAAAAAGAAATTTAATTGCTGGAATTTTTAGAGGAGTTGGTATTGGAATTGGTGTAACAATTATTACAGCAGTTTTAGTTATCTTGCTACAAAAAATTGTTACACTAAATATTCCAGTTATTGGAGAATATGTTGCAGATATTGTAGAAATTGTGGAAAAAAGTAGATAAGGATTATTCTTTTACTACTGTTAAATGCTAAACGATTTTTTGTTGGATAGTAACGAAAAAGAGTACTTTATATAATGAAGTACTCTTTTTCCATATAGCTAAATATGTTAGTATAAAATTATTTTTCTAACTTATAAAATATTTTTTTACCTTTTTTTAAGATTGCATATCCATCTGAAAAATCTTTATCAGATAATTGATATGTTACATCTGTAATTTTTTCATCATTTAAAGAAATTCCACCTTGAGTAATTAACGTTCTTGCTTGACCTTTAGAAGGTGCAATATTTGTTAATATAATAGCATCAACAATAGAAATATTAATATCATCTATTTTTACAGTTGGCATATTTTCAAGACTTCCTTGACCACCAAATAGAGCATTTGAAGCTTCTTCAGCTTTTTTTGCTTCTTCTTCGCCATGTATTAATTTAGTAATTTCAAATGCTGCTATTTTTTTTGCTTCATTAATTTTTTCATCTTTTAAAGAAGATAATTCTTGAATTTTTTCCATTGGCAAAAATGTTAACATTTTTAAAACATTTTCTACACTACTATCTTCCATGTTTCTCCAATATTGATAAAATTCATAAGGAGATGTTTTAGTAGCATCTAACCATAAAGCACCTTTTTCTGTTTTTCCCATTTTCTTACCTTCTTTTGTTGTAAGAAGTTTAAATGTTAAACCAAAAGAATCATCTTTTCCAATTTTCCTAATTAGTTCAACACCACCAATGATATTAGACCATTGATCATTTCCACCCATTTGTAATTTGCACCCATATGTTTCATACAAATGTAAGAAATCATAAGATTGCATTAACATATAACTCATTTCAAAAAATGTTAATCCTGTTTCCATTCTTTGTTTATAACATTCTGCAGCAAGCATTTTATTAACAGAGAATAAACTTCCAATGTCACGAACAAAATCAACAAATTTTAAGTCTAATAGCCAATCTGCATTATTAACAATAATAGCAGCATTTTTTCCTTCAAAACTAACAAATTTCTCAATTTGCTTTTTTATACTTTTTACATTATTATTAATTTCTTCACGAGAAAGCATTTTTCTCATATCAGTTTTTCCTGAAGGGTCTCCAATTGTTGCAGTACCTCCACCAATTAAAATAATTGGCTTATGACCACATTTTTGCATATGGCTAGCAACCATTAAAGAAACAAAGTGACCTACATGCAAACTGTCTGCAGTAGGATCAATTCCTATATAAAAAGGAACAGATTCCTTTCCAAATAACTCTTTAATTTCTTTTGGATGAGTCATCTGCTCAATATATCCTCTTTCTTCTAAAATATTAAAAACATTTTCCATTTTATTTGTCCTTTCTTATTAGCTAATAATTTATAATGCTATGATATTTATTGCGAAATTTTAATTGAAAGTAACTCCAATATTTCCGTTGTTGCCAGTTTTTGAATTATTTTGATATTGTTCTTGGCATTCTTTTATTTCTTCATATCCCATAAATCTATTTAAATTTTTAACAGAAATTCCTGTTTGACCAGAAATAGTATCTAAAGATTCTCCAAAACCATTTTCTTGAAGGTAAGATTTGAAAGTTGAAAGTTCAAATCCATCTTTTGTACTACATTTAGGACATACAGCACCTTCTGATACAAAAAAATTACCACATCTACTACATTTATTAAATTCCATATTTTTTTCCTCCATTCATCTTTTGACAATTACTTACAAAATTTATTGTATTGTATCATAGTTTTTAAAAAAGATAAAGTATTTTTATAAAATATATATTTTTTATTATATATCAGAAAATTAAGAAATGAGGAACGTCTAATTTCACTAAAATTATTGAAATTTACATAAAAATATGATATTATCTAATAATCAACGAAAGTTGAATGCAATTCCAAATGACTAATATTTGGAATGGTGGTAACTGAAAAATCGCAACCTGAATAGGAGGGTTTGAAACATGGCAAAAAAAGTTAAAAAAGCTGATTTGGAACGGTTAATTGCTCAATATTATTGTAATTTTATTGAGACCATACCAGTTGATGAGATTGTTGATGGTAGTGCTGGTGTATACATTAATATAGATTCAGTTTATATTAATGTTAATGCTAAATTAAAGGATGCATTTTCTAATGAAAGGATGGAGAAATTCGCTGAGCAAATAGAGGCTGTAACCTTTGGAAATCTCAAAGTAACTTATAGGACTCGCAAAATGGTAGGTAGTTCATATATGCTATATATGGACATTGCAAATGCATATAAAGTTATTGAATAAAAAAATGAGGGGTATAGGTGATTAGTCCACTTATACCCTTTTTTCTTTTATAAATTTATCAGCAATATCAGGAAAAGATTTGTGTAATCTTAATGGTCTTAAGTTTGTATCTGTAAAGCAATGTTTTGTTTCTCCTGTAAGAACAGTATTTCCATTAGATTTATTTGTTACATTATATCCAATTGTACAGCGAACACCATTAAACTCTTTTATAAATGGGTTAATTACGATAATATTATCAAATGTAACATGTTGTTTAAAAGAACAATTTACTCCTAATACAGGAATCATAATTCCTTGTTCTTCAAGATAAGAATATGGAATGCCCATCTTATCTAACATATAGCATCTAGCTTCTTCTAAAAAACGAATGTAGTTTGAGTGATGTACAATTCCCATTTTGTCGGTTTCATAATAATTAATTCTTCTTTCATATTCAAAATCCATTGACAACGCTTCCTTTCAAATAATTATTATAAAAAAATAAAATTGAATTGTCAAATAAATACTCTATTGCGTGAAGATAATAATATTTTTATATTTTTAAGTGAAATTGTGGGGACCGTTCAAAAATTCTCAAAAGTTTGTAAAAACTTTTGTTAGAATTTTTAGAATGGGGATAACGAAAAAATATAAAAATATTATTATCTTTGTGTTATTAGTATTTTAGAATAATTTTAAATTATTTGATTCATAAAATAATATGATTAAGAATAGTAATTTATCTTGAAAAAAGAAAAAAGTATTATATAATAATGTAAAATCTAGAGAGTTAAGAATCTGCAAATAATTAAATTTTATAAACATATATACTTAGAATAAAGTAAGAAAGGAACGATAAAAAAGTGAAAAAAATAAATGGAATTATGATGCAATATTTTGAATGGTACATGGAATGCAATCAACAATTATGGAATCAAGTAGCAAAAGAAGCAGAAAATTTATCAAAGCTTGGAATCACGTCATTATGGCTCCCACCTGCATACAAAGGAATTGGAGGAAAAGATGAAGTAGGTTATGGAGTGTATGATGTTTATGATTTGGGAGAATTTGATCAAAAGGGAAGTATAAAAACTAAATATGGCTCAAAAGAAGAATATATAAATTGTATTACTGCTTTAAAACAAAATGGAATTGAAAGCTATGCAGATATTGTTTTAAATCACAAAATGGGAGCAGATATGTTGCAAACAATTCCTGCAACAAAAGTAGATTGGGGAAATCACAATCAATTAGCTGAAAATCAAGAGGTAGTAAGAGTTGCAACTAAATATACATTTCCAGGTAGAAAGCATAAATATTCTGATTTTGAGTGGAACTGGACTCATTTTGATGGAATTGATTATGACGAAAATTCGAAACAAAATGCTATATTTAAATTTAAGGATAAAAATTGGAATGAAGCTGTTGATGAAGAATTTGGAAATTATGATTACCTAATGGGAGCAGATATAGATTTTACAAACAAAGAAGTAGTAGAAGAGTGCACAAAATGGGGAAAATGGTATTTAGAAACAACAAAGGTAGATGGATTTCGTTTAGATGCAATAAAGCATATACCAGCATTTTTTTATAAAGATTGGATACAAAATTTAAGAGATGAAACAGGAAAAGAGCTATTTACAGTAGGAGAATACTGGAGTGGAGATGTAACCAAATTGCATAGATATATTACAGAAACAGAAGGAAAAATATCATTATTTGATGTACCATTACACTATAATTTTGAAGCAGCATCCAAAAACGAAAATTATGATTTGTCAAAAATATTGGAAGGTACATTAGTAAAAGAAAATCCAAGTATGGCAGTAACCTTTGTGGACAATCACGATACTCAACCAGGACAAAGTTTACAAAGCTTTGTAGAAAGATGGTTTAAGCCATCTGCATATAGTATTACTTTACTAAGAAATGAAGGATATCCATGTGTATTTTATGGAGATTTTTATGGCATACCACATGATAATATAGAACCATTAGAAGAATTAAAAATTATTATGAAATTAAGAAAAGAAAAAGCATATGGCATACAACATGACTATTTTGACAATCCTAATTATATTGGGTGGACTTGTGAAGGAGAAAGCACGCATATACAATCAGGCTTAGCAGTTGTAATTTCTAATAAATGTGAAGGAGAAAAAAGAATGTATATAGGATTACAACATGTAGGAGAGAAATTTATTGATGCTTTAGGAAATTGTGAAGAAGAAGTTATTATAGATTCAGAAGGATACGGAAATTTTAAAGTAAAAGGAAAATCAGTTTCCATTTGGGTTAACTAAAAAACCATCACAGAAAATGTTGACAAGTAGATATTTTTATGATAAAATTAAAAACTGTAATCCGCTTAGTCAAGGTTTAAAAAGATTAATTAAGTTTAATTACCTAGGTTTAAGGATTAGCGAGTATACAAATAAGGGAGGTGCATTTTAAATGTACGCAATAATTGAAAGCTGCGGAAGACAATACAAAGTAGCAGAAGGAGATATTGTATTTTTTGAAAAATTAGATGCTGAGGAGGGTAAAAAAGTTACTTTCAATGATGTAGTATTAGTATCAGAAGAAGGAAAAGTACAAATAGGAAATCCTTATGTAAAAGGTGTCAAAGTAGAAGGAAAAGTAATTTCACATGGTAAAGGAAAGAAAATAATTGTTTTCAAAATGAAACCAAAAAAGAATTACAGAAGAAAACAAGGACATAGACAACCATATACTAAAGTAGAAATTACATCAATAAAAACAACTACTAAAAAAGCAGAAGCAGATACAAAAACAGAATCAACTACAAAAAAAGTTGAAACAGCAAAAAAAGCAGAAACAAAAGAAACTGCAACAAAAAAAACTACTAAAAAAGTAGAAGCATAATAAAAATTAGATTTTAATCGAAACGGATATAAATATAAAACCGTGAAAGGAGTGAGAAAACATGGCTCATAAGAAAGGGCAAGGTAATGTCAAGAACGGTAGAGACAGTGAGTCTAAGAGACTTGGTGTAAAAAGAGCTGATGGACAATTTGTTTTAGCAGGAAATATCCTAATAAGACAAAGAGGAACAAAAGTACATCCTGGAACTAATGTAGGAAAAGGTAGTGATGATACACTATATGCATTAGTAGATGGAACAGTAAAATTTGAAAGAAAAGGTAGAGACAAAAAGCAAGTAAGTGTTTACCCAGTAGAACAATAAAGACAAAAAAGAATGTTTAATAAGCATTCTTTTTTCGTTTTTTTTAGTAGTAAAATATTTACAATATTAAATAAATATAGTATAATTACTAAATATAAATGATTGAGAAATTATAGAAAGGGGAAAGAAAATGGCAAAAATACTAAAAGATATATCAAGAACATTTAACGAATTTTTATTATTACCAAATTTAACAGATGAAAGATGCATACCAAGTCAAGTTTCTTTAAGAACACCACTTGTAAAATATAAAAAAGGAGAAGAAGCAAAATATTATGCAAATGTACCTATGGTTTCTGCAATTATGCAATCAGTATCAGGAGAAGAAATGGGAATTGCATTAGCAAGAGAAGGAGGAGTTGCATTTATTTATGGTTCACAATCTATTGAATCACAAGCAAGAATGGTACGTCATGTAAAAAAACATAAAGCAGGATTTGTTGTAAGTGACTCAAATGTAAAATCAGGAACACCTTTAAGAGAAGTAATAGAATTAATAAAAGAGACAGGACATTCAACTGTAATGATTACAGATGATGGAACAGCAAATGGAAAATTTATTGGACTAGTTACAGATAAAGATTATAGAATTTCAAGAGACGATTTTGACGCACCAATTGACAACTACATGACTCCAAAAGAAAAAATAGTATGGGCACATGAAGGAATTAGCTTACCAGAAGCAAATGATATTATATGGAAAAACAAAAAAGCATGTTTACCAATTTTAGATAATGAAGAAAGATTAAAATATTTAGTATTTAGAAAAGACTATGAAGATAGAAAAAACAATCCAAATTCATTATTAGACGAAAATAAAAGTTATATTGTAGGAGCAGGTATCAACACAAGAGATTATGAAGAAAGAATACCAGCATTAGTTGAAGCAGGAGTTGATATGATATGTATGGACTCATCAGATGGATATTCTGTATGGCAAAAAAATACAATAGACTTTGTAAGAGAAAAATATGGAGATAGTGTAAAAATAGGAGCAGGAAATGTTGTAGATAAAGAAGGATTCCGCTATTTAGCAGAAGCAGGAGCAGACTTTATTAAAGTTGGAGTAGGAGGAGGATCAATTTGTATCACTCGTGAAACAAAAGGAATTGGTCGTGGACAAGCATCAGCTTTAATTGACGTTGTAGAGGCTCGTGATGAATATTTTAAAGAAACAGGAATCTATATACCAGTATGCTCTGATGGAGGAATTGTACATGATCATCACATTACAATTGCTTTGGCATTAGGAGCAGATTATGTTATGATGGGAAGATATTTTGCAAGATTTGACGAAAGCCCAACAAGAGTTGTAAAAAAAGGAAATGGCTATGTAAAAGAATATTGGGGAGAAGGATCAAATAGAGCAAGAAATTGGCAAAGATATGATATGGGAGGAGATAAGAAACTTTCTTTTGAAGAAGGTGTAGATTCTTACATTCCATATGCAGGTAAATTAAAAGATAATTTAGCAATTACAGTTGCAAAAATAAAATCAACGATGTGTAATTGTGGAAGTGTAACAATTCCAGAATTACATGAAAAAGCAAGATTAACATTAGTATCAGATGTAAGTATTTCAGAAGGTAGTGCACATGATGTTATTTTAAAAGAAGTTGATAATCAATATAAATAAATATTTAAAGTAATAATGTTATTAATTACAATTATTGTTGTAATTAATAACATTCATTTTTAACTAAATTATTGCCTAGAAAGGACGTAATTATATGGAAGAAAAAGTAGATATATTACTTACGACCTACAATTCAAATATAAAATATTTAAAAGAACAAATTGATAGCATTTTAAATCAAACTTATACAAATATCCATTTAATTATAAGTGATGATAATTCACCAAATGAAGAAATAAAAGAAATTTTAAAACAATACGAGAAACAAGACAAAAGAATTACTTTGTATATACAAGAACAAAATCTTGGATATAACAAAAATTTTGAATTTTTGTTAAAAAAGTCAGAAGCAAATTATATTGCATTCTCTGACCATGACGATATTTGGTATAAAGAAAAAATAGAGAAATGCTTAAATAAATTAATTAAAGAAAAAGTGGATATGGTTTATTGTAATTCTAGGCAAGTAGATGAAAATGGAAAAGTACTCCATGATGATTATTTTAAATATAAAAATGTTCCTTTAATTAATGGAAAAAATCATATTGCAATATCTCGTTATATAGGAATAGGATGTTCACAAATGATTACAAAACAAGTAAGAGATAAAATGTTACCATTTACGGAAGGCGTTATTGCACACGATTGGTTGGCAAGTTTTATTGCTAATGAAAATAAAGGAATTACTTATTTAGAAGAACCATTATTTGATTATAGATTACATACAAATAATGTGTTTGGAGGTAGAAGTTTAAATCAAAATCTTTCAATATGGAAAAAAGAAAATGGAAATACTTATAAATCATATTTAAAATATAGGGAAAAAAGAGTAATAGATAAAGCATATTTAGATGGAGCAATGATGTGCAAGGAATATGCAGTAGATAATAAAAATAAAGATTTTATTGAACAATTAATTAATTACTATGAGAATTTAAAAAAATCTAAATATATTAATTTTCATATAATAAAGTATTTTAAGTTTTTAGCAGGAAAAAATCTTTTTAAGCAAGAAATAAAAGAAATAGCTATTTTTCATTTTCCAATATTGGGATATTTAATTTATAAAGGTTTATAGACCAAAAAATTAAAATTCCCCAAAATTAATAATAATTCATAACCTAAAAACTACTCGCTCCCAAAGGATATTATTTCTATATTTTTTCGTTATCCCCATTCTAAAAATTCTAACAAAAGTTTTTCAAACTTTTGAAGAATTTTTGAACGGTCCCCACAATTTCACTACAAAATATAGAAATAATATCCTTTTCGCGCTATTTAAATTTTAAGATATATGAATTATTATTAATTTTGGGGAATTTAATATTATTATTCATACAAATCTTTTATAGAAACATCTCTTTCCTCAAAATTATCAATAAACCCAACTTTGGCCATATCACCACTTACGCCTTGAATCCATACAGTTCTATTATTATAAAAAACATCGCACTTTTCATCATTATTTAGAATATGATTAATTCTATTTAAATCCATAATAATCCCTCCTCAATATCTTTATTTTAAGTATATCCAAAAATTTCATAAATATAACTTGAGATATAGAAGATGGTCTTCAATTGTATCATTCTTTTGTAGTTTTTTATCAAATAACCAAACGATTTAATTAAGTACACTAAAAAAATTATTATTCTTGTTCAATATTGGTATTTTCAGTAGGTAGATAAGTAAAAAAATCAATTAGTAACTGTTACATAACTTTCTTACAAAAGTAAGTAACCCACTATGACACTTTCAAAACTTGGTTTTGAAAAGATGTCACTGGAATTCTAACTAAAAGCTTAAAAATTATCTAATATTGTTATATGTACAAGTTGATTTATCTTAGGTAATGTTTGTTGAAAATATCTAATTTTTATGATAATATGCTTTTAATAAATGAAATATAGAAGGAGTATAGAATGAATACTTTTATAAATTACGCTCATAGAGGTGCATCGGCATATGCACCAGAAAATACGATGTCAGCTTTTAAAAAAGCATTTGAGATAGGAGCAAATGGAATAGAACTTGATTTACAAAAAACTAAAGATGATAAAATAGTTATATTCCATGATGATAGAATAGATAAAAAATCAAATGGCACAGGAAAAATATCGAATTATACTTATAGAGAATTATTAAAATTAGATTTTGGCAGTTGGTTTAGTACAGAATACAAAGATGAAAAGATAGTTCTATTTGAAGATTTTATGAAAGAAGTACGAAATAGGAATTTAGTGTTAGCTATAGAATTAAAAGAAGAAAATATAGAAAAACAAACGCTAGAAATTATAAAAAAGTATTATGATAGTCATAATGTATATATCACTTCTTTTATTTATAATGCTTTATTAAGAATCAGAAAATTAGATAATTTTATAAAAATAGGGTGGCTCATCGAAGAAGATATAAATGAAAATAATATAAAAGAATTAATTGATATTAGTGGAAATCAAATATGTCCACCAGCTAAATTAGTTTCAAAATCAGGAATTAAACTAGCAAGGGATAATAAGCTTAGTGTAAGATTATGGGGAATTTCAAATATTGAAATTATGGAAAAAGTGTATTATTTGGATACAGATGGAATGACCGTAAATTTTCCAGATAAACTAAAAGAATTAATTGAAAGGAAGTAAAGATGAAATTATATGTACTTAGACATGGTCAAACAAATTGTAATAAAGAAAATAGATATAATTGTAGATATGATGAAGATATAAATGAAATTGGAATAGAACAAGCAATCAAAGCAAGTGAAAATGTAAAAAAACTTGATATTGATCTTATAATATGTTCCCCTATGAAAAGAACTAAACACACTATGGAATTAGTAAATGTAAATAAAATTCCAGTAATATATGATGATAGATTAATGGAAAGAGAAGGTGGAAAATTAACGAGAACTATATTAGATAATTACTATTTTACAGAATATTATAATTATTATTCAACTAAGCCAATAGAAGGACTTGAAACATTACCACAACTTTTTAATAGGGTGCATTCATTTTTAGATGAAATTAAGTTTAAATATAGTGACAAAAATATATTGTTAGTCACTCATGGTGCTGTTGCAAGAACTATACAATTTTATTTTCAAGAAATGCCAAAGGACGGAATGCTTCTAAAAATAAGTGGACAAAAAATTGCGAAATAAAAGAATATCAAATGTAAAAAGAAATATATTAAATTAACATTATTTAATTCTGATACTATTAAACTTATAATTTCATATTTGCTAAAGCTGTCTATAAATACAAATTTTTATAAAGTGTACTTAATTAATTCTTACAGGAATGCTCCTTTGGTCAATTAATTTGACTTATTATATAAATTAAGTTAAAATAAATAAGTACAAAAGGAGGATAAAATATGAAAATACAATATAAAGACAAAAAGATGGAAATAGAAAAACCAACGACAATAAAACAATTATTAGAAAGTGAAATTAAAGCAAGTGAACATGAGGTAGTTGCAGCAACATTTAACAATGAATATGTGAATTTAAATTATGAAATAAAAGAAGATGGAGAAATAAAATTAATAGATTTAGCCTCAAAAGCTGGAATGAGAGTTTATAGAAGTACATTAATTTATATTTTAGGAATGGCATTTGAAAGAGTATGTCCACAATATAAAATGACAGTTAACTATCAATTAAGTAATTCTATGTTTTGTGATATTGATAATACAGAAGTTACAGAAGAAATAGTTCAAAAACTAAATGATGAGATGAGAAAAATAGTAAAAGAAGATTTACCAATTAAACAGGTTATTATGACAAGAGAAGAAGCACAAAAATTATATGATGAAACAAATACTTCAAAAGGTAGATTACAATTTGATATAAAAGATAACAATGAAATTTATATGTATTATTGTGGAGAATATTTTAATTATTGTTATGGAACTTTAGCAGATAGAACAGGAGCTACGAAGATATTTGAAATAATAAAATATAGTGATGGATTTTTAATGAGATATCCAAGTTCAAATGCACCTGAACAAATGCCAAAATTAATTCAGACAAAAAAATTAGCTTGGGCTTTAGATGAATATGATGATATTCATAAAGTTTTGAATATGAACACAGTTTACAAATTAAATAAAGCAGTAGAAGAAGATAATATTAAAGATATTATTATGCTAGATGAAGCTTTACATGAAAAGAAAATAGCAAATATTGCAGATGATATTGCAAAAAATAGAAATATTAAGATGATTCTAATTGCAGGTCCATCATCTTCAGGAAAGACAACATTTGCTCAAAGATTAGGATTACAATTGAAAATTAATAGAATTAAACCAGTAACAATATCAGTAGACAATTATTTTGTAGAAAGAGAACAAACTCCAAAAGATGAGGATGGTAAATATGATTTTGAAAATATAGAAGCTATTGATTTAGACTTATTTAATGACCATTTAACTAAATTATTAAATGGAGAAGAAATTGAAATGCCTGAATTTGATTTTCATGTTGGAACAAAAAGATATAATGGAAAGAAATTAAAATTAGAAAAAGATGAAGTTTTAGTAATAGAAGGAATCCATTGTTTAAATGATAAATTGACAAGTAGTATTTCAAAAGATCAAAAATATAAAGTCTATATTAGTGCATTAACAGTATTAAATATGGATAGATACAATAGAATATCATCAACAGATACGAGATTAGTAAGAAGAATTGTAAGAGATTATCAATTTAGAGGATATTCAGCAAAACAAACAATTGCAGGTTGGTATATGGTAAATAGAGGAGAAGAAAAAAATATTTTCCCATATCAAGAAAATGCAAATGTAATATTTAATACTTCATTAATTTATGAATTAGGTGTATTAAAAGCAATAGCAATGCCACTATTAGAAGAAATCAAACCAGAAGAGCCAGAATATGCAGAAGCTAGAAGGTTGATAAATATGCTTAGATATTTTGAAATAATACCTGCTGAATATGTTCCAGCAAATTCATTGATTAAAGAATTTGTCGGAGGAGGAAACTTTAAATATTAGTAGTAAAGAGGAAAAATAATTATAATATTGAATATAAATAATTTAAATAAAAATTTTATTATTGAAATGTAATTAATTTTGATTAGAATTGTACTTAAAAAGGTGGGTGAGCAAAAATGGAACAAAAAAATTTTACAGAAATTGATGAAGAATTTATATGTGAAAATTGTGGAAAAAAAGTATCTAAATTAGGATATTCATGTAGAAATCATTGTCCATATTGCTTACACTCAAAACATTTAGATGTAAATCCAGGAGATAGACAAGAGCAATGTCATGGAGATATGGAGCCAATTGCATTAGAGATGAATAATAAAAAAGGATATGTTATTATCTTTAAGTGTAAAAAGTGTGGAATGGTTAGAAAAAATAAGGCTGCAAAAGATGATAATATGGACTTGATAATTGATTTAAGTAGTAAACAGTTATAATAGTTATATTATAATTTGAATTGGAATAGTTTTATAAAGAAGATAAAAAGCATACTGCATTTATAATTGATGTAGTATGCTTTTTAAAATTTAAATTTCTCTATTTAAATTACCATTAGTAAAATCCTTTCCTTCAAAACGATTGCCAGATTTTACAACAGAAATAATTTTATTAATTTCATCAATTGTTTCATCTAAAATATCAATTCTTGCAAAATTAATAAAGAAATCTTTTGAAGAAAGAGAAGTTGTTTTACTATTATAAATAGTAGTAATTGTTTCAATATTATCTGGTAATATTCTAAAATTCATATTTAATCTATCTTTTAAATAATAATTATTTTGAGTTTCGCATAATTGTTTACATTCAGGATAGCATCTATCCGTTTCTCCTAATAAACAATAATTCATATTAAGTAAAGGAATTTTACCATATACAATTAGTTCTTTTTCTATATAATTATAATTGCATAAATTTAATATAGTAGATTTATCTAACTCAGGGGAAATAGTATATTTACTAATTCCTAATTTTTTTAATTCTAGTATAGTATTAGAGTTAAATACATTTAAAGTATAATTAGCAATAATTTTAAAATATTCATTTAAATCATCAAACAAATCATTTAATAACTGAATATTACCTAAATTAGAAACGACAAATCCTTTTATACTGTGATCTTTCACAGATTTTTTTATATTACTATAAAATAAATTTCTATAATTTACTTTTATAATTGTTGGAAGATAAATATATGTATTAAATTTTTTGGTTAAGATATTTAGTATAGAATTGTATTTTTTATTCATAAAGTATTTTAAAGGAATATATAAATTATCTATATTATTATCTAGTTTATTGTAATCAAAATCAGTATTTAAAATATTAAGTAATAAAGATATTTTAGAAGAATTATTCTTAGGTAAGATATTGTTTTTTGAAAAATCTCTCATATTCTCAAGAGTTTTATTTATTTTACTATTTTTTTGTATATCAATATTTTTAGAATCAGGTAAATTTCTATGAATTTTTGTTAAAGCATAATTTTCTACATTTTCTAATGCAGTTCTTCTTAATTCATTTAATGTACTTAATTTAGGTAAAAATAAATTTTTATCCAAATGAACTTCGATAGTTTTAAATTGATATGGTGTAGAAGCTGTTTTTGATATTTGCTTTATAACAGTTTCTTTGTCTAGTGGCTTATTCTTAGCTTCAGTAGGAATACAATCTAATTCACATTTTATATTTAAATTTTTATATAATTGTAAATTGCAAGCATCTTTAATAAGAATAGATAAAGGCTTTCCTTTTTGTATTACTACCTCGCAGTTTAAAGGTATTTTTTTGTTTTCATTTTTGTAGCTTTCTCTTGCAGAATTGATTAATGACTTAGATGACATTTTATAAATTTTATCACCTAAATTAATATTTCCTTTCATTCTTCCAATTGTTACAGTTTGATTAATTTTTGTTTGTGTTATATTTTGATTATTTTCCATTAATTCTGAAATAGTATAAAGTCCATCTTCATTTTGAAGAGAAATAGTATCTCCAATTTCTATTTTTTCTTTTAATTTTAAAGTAATAAGACCTTTTGTTTTATTATATTTTTGAACAATTCCTAAAAATAGTCCCATATTATTTGGTTTTTCTTTAAACACAAGATTTTTATTAGGCTTGTTTTCTAAATGTCCACAAGAAGACATTCCACGATTAAATGCTTGCATCAATTCTTTTTTATCATCTTCATCAATGACATATGGTTTATTAGATAATGCTAAGTCAAGATATTTACGATATATTTTTGTAACAGTTGCAACATATTCAGGAGACTTCATTCTACCTTCAATTTTTAAACAAGTTATTCCTGTCTTAATAAAAAATGGGATATATTCTAAACCACATAAATCACGAGGACTGAGAAGATTACCTTCATCTATCTTTTTGTTATTTTCTAATAATTCATATGGAAGTCTACAAGGTTGAGCACATTTTCCACGATTTCCAGAACGACCACCAATCATACTAGAAAATAGACATTGACCAGAATAAGAGATACATAAAGCACCATGAATAAAACATTCTAATTCTATATCACTATTTTTGCTAATATATTCGATTTCATCAGTCGACAATTCTCTTGATAGAACAACCCTTTTAAATCCCAAATCTTGTAACTCTAAGACGCCATTTAAATTATGAATTGTCATTTGAGTGCTTCCATGAATAGGTAAGTCAGGAAAAGCGGAAATAAGTTTTTTAGCTAATCCTAAATCCTGAACAATAATAGCGTCAATTCCAAATTGATAAGCTTTTTTAGCAATTTCAAAAGCATCTATAAATTCATCATCCTTTATTAATGTATTTAAAGTTAAATTTGTTTTTACTCCGCGTAATTTTGCATATTCGATTGCTTTTTTTAATTCTTCTAAATCAAAGTTACTAGCGGAGGCTCTTGCATTAAATGAATTGCAACCAAAATAAACGCTGTCAGCACCATTTTGTACAGCAGCTTTTAAACATTCAAAATTTCCAACAGGTGATAATAATTCAATCATGATAACCTCCATTTTTTTCACGATATTTATTATATCATATTATTTCTAAAAGAAAAAGAAAATTTAAGAATATAAAAAATAAACATACCAAAATCAAATATACTGTTTTGGTATGTTTATTTTACTAAATTAAAACAACATTAAAGCAACTATCCTATTTTGCTGTCCCTATAATTTTTCCGTGTATATCAATATAATATACATTGACACCTTTTCGTACTTTAGCTTTTCCATCATAAAAATTAGAAGCATCGTCAAACTGCGGTTCAATAATCACATTGCCATTCTTATCAAAGTATCCCCACAAGTTATCTTCTTCAAAGCTTCTTGTGCCATTATCACCACTAAATTCACCAATAAAGTCATATTTTGGTTCAACTATTACTTTACCACCATTTTTAATAAGTCCGTACTTATTATTTTTTATAACTACCATAGCACCATCAATAAGAGGTCTTATGTCATCATAGTTGGCTTCAAGATTTTCACTTTCTTTAGGCGTTTTTGTGGCTTGAGGCTTTTGAGTATTTTGAGGAGATACAGTTTCTTGAGAAACTATGGTTTCCTGTTGAATACTTTGTTTGGTCTCTAGTTGTACAAGTATATGGGTGTCTAATAACATAAGAAAAAAGGCTATTGCTAAAGCAATATATAAGTTCCGCTGTTGTTTCATTTAAATTCCTCCTTTTTGGAATTTTCTGCAAATGTTTTAGCTACGGAGTATATTTTATCATATTTACATAACTAAGTCAATAAAGCCACATAGTTGATTGACATAATTTGAAAAATATTGTATTATAAAAAAGTAACATGAAGTATGGACTTAGCTACTAATTGTAGCAGAAAGGAAAAGGTGGCGCTATGAAACACATTCGAACTATTAACAAAAGAAATTTAGCAGAAACTGCAAAAACGGGCGGATGTGGTAAGTGTCAGGCTTCTTGCCAGAGTGCTTGCAAAACGTCTTGCACAGTAGGAAATCAGAAGTGTAAAAAAATGGACGAAGGTTAAGCAACTCGTGAGGCAAGATAACAGAAGAAGGGGAGACTTGGAAACAAGTCTCCTTTTTAAAGTATGACAGATATACAATAAGTATAGGGTAAGAGTTTGAAGTAACGGGTTTATCTTACTATTTAAATAATAAATAAATATATAATGATTATAAATATAGTTTATGTAAAAAAGTTATTATCTAAAACCTTCATAATTCTTGAACGTGAAAAAGTAATTAGGTAGAATAAAAATATGTTCAATATACAAAAAAGTAAAAGTAAGAATCAAAAGAAAAATGGAGGGAAAACAATGGGAAAAGCGATAAAAAATACAGAACAAAAATCAATAAAAGCTAAGTTAGAAGAAAGTAAAGGAATCACGCTAATAGCACTAGTAATAACAATAATAGTATTATTAATATTAGCAGGAATAACAATAGCAAGTATAACAGGAGAAAACGGAATACTTCGGAAGAACAGAGAGTGCAGTAGAAAAAAATAGATATGCAGAAGCAGAAGAGAAGGTAAATTTAGCTGTATTAGGGTCATATGGAGCAGATGGAGAAATAGATAATAAATTACTAAAAGAGAATATAAATAAAATAGATGGAAT
>CANQNU010000022.1 GCA_947625295.1 uncultured Clostridia bacterium
TTATTTTTTCCTTTGTTCCATAACCATCACCATCTATAAAGCTATCATAATTATATACTGTTGCATAAGAGTTTACAGTTAATATAAATACTAGCAATATTAGGCATAATATTAGTTTTATTGATTTTTTCATTATCATTATCTCCCTTCATATTTTTTATTTAATTATTTATAAATATTTAGAAAATATTATATATATTATTATTAGTTATTTAATAATTTTTATTATGATTTTTATTATAATTTTTATTATAATTTTTTTTAGTAATTATTGGCACATTAATTTCAGTAATTAAAATTTATATATTTTCAATGAATATGTATAAAAAATAAAAAAAATTATATATATTTTTAAAACATATATAATTTTTTGTTTAAGCAGTTAAATTTAATCTATATATCAGTTTGTATTATCAAAGTTTTGTGCAATTAGAAATATTTTTTCTTTATAAAAGTATTTATTATAATTTTAAAATTTTTATTTTAAGTTTCATTATTATTTGTTGTATTAGCTTTTATTGAATTACTTGTATTATTTGTAAAATTTTTATTTTGAACCGAATTGTTACTATTAGTATTATTTTTATTGTTATTGGTAGTTGTTTTATTTTGTGAAATATTTATATTTGATGCATTAGTAGATGTATTGTTTTGAATGTTATTTTTAGTATTTGATACATTGTTATTAGAATTAGTATTTTGTACAATATTTTTTTGATTTTCTTGTGTATTAATTGTATCTTCGTGTTTAACATTGTTATTAGAATTATTGTTAGTATTTTTATTAGTAGTATGTACATCTTTTATATCACTACCACTATGTTGCGTGCATTTTTCTGGTACTGTAAACATTAAAAAGTATTCTTCATATGTATTTGGACAACCTGTATTTGCTCTTAAACCTGTTGTTGAACAAATAGTAGCAGATGTTATTGCAGATGGTTTATCAAATCTCTTTGATGATAAGTCAGAATGAATATTTGACATTACGCTTGCCCAAATTAATCCTGCTGGATTTCTTTCATTATAATCTATAGATTCATTTTGATCAAATCCATACCATGTAACTGCTGTATAATATGGTGTAAATCCACAAAGCCATCTATCATAATTTTCATCAGTTGTTCCAGTTTTTGCTGCAACGTCCATTCCTGAAATAGCACAATAAGTTGCTGTTCCATTTGAGCCTAAAACTGGTTGAGTTAATAATTCTTTTAATATATATGCAACTTCTTTTGAAAATACTTTTCTAGTTTTTTGTTTCGTTTCTATTACTATTTCCCCATTTTTCTTTTCTATTTTTTTATAAAATGTTGGCTCTGTGTATATTCCATCATTAGCAATTGTAGCATATGCACCTGCCATTTCTAATGGACTAATTCCATTTTGCAATCCTCCAAGTGCTAATACTAAATTATTGTCTTCTTCTGTTAAAGTTGAAATACCCATTTTCTTTAAATATTCAATTGATTTACTTGGTTTTAGTTTTTCCATTATTTCTACAAATGGAATGTTTTGTGAAGATTCAACAGCTCTTCTAACAGTTATCTTTCCTAAAGATGGATTATAGTCTGTTGGATGATATCCTTCTGCAAAGTCTCTTTCTGTATCATCATAAATAGATGAAGCAGTAATAATTTTTTTATCAATTGCAGGAGCAAGTACTGAAAGAGGTTTTATAGAAGAACCTGTTTGCCTAATACTTTGAGTAGCTCTGTTTAAAGAGCGTGATTCTGTTTTTTCTCCTAATCCACCTACACATGCTATTACATATCCTGTTTTATGGTCAATAATTACCATTGCTGCTTGTGATGAATCTGTTCCATTTTTTGATATTAAACTATATTGTTTTTTCTTAAATTCTGTTTCTGTTTTTGACTGTATTTTAGAATTTTGTGTGCTATTAATTGTTAATCCTGCCATATTAATATAGTTTGTTGCAAATGTTTCTGAAATATTATATTTTTTTGTAATGTCTTGTATTAGTTCTGTAATTAAGGCATCTGTATGATAAGAATATACTGCATCATTTGAAGATATTTCGCCTTTTTTAAATTTTATACCACTTTCAACATTTGCAATAGCTTCATCATATTCTTTTTGATTTATATATTTTAATTCTAACATTTTTGCTAAAACAATTTTTGTTCTCTTTGTTATTTTTGAAGAATTTTCTTCGTCTGTAAATGGGTTATATGAATTTGGAGAATTATTAATTCCAGCTAGAAATGCACATTCTTCTAAAGTTAAATCTTTTGCTGATTTATTAAAATAATATTTACTACCAGTTTCAACTCCATATAAATTTGGTCCAACATATATGATATTTAAATATGCTTCTAATATTTCGTCTTTTGTTAAACAAGTTTCTAATTGAGAAGCTTTCCACCACTCTTTTACTTTTCTTGTTATACTATCTGTCGAATCTCCTGTTAAATTTTTTACTAATTGTTGTGTTATTGTACTTCCTCCATAACTAGAAGATCCAGCATGGAATATATATGAAGCAATTGCTGCGCCTGTTCTTTTTATATCTACTCCTTTATGAGAATAAAATCTTTCATCTTCTATTGCTACATATGCATTTTTTAAATTATTTGGCATTTCTGATAATTTAATTGTTTCTTTTTTCTTTTCACTACCTAATTCTGCTATAATATTCCCTTCTGTATCTTTTACAGTTGAATATTCATTAACCATCATATCTTGTGCTAATATTTTCCATCTATAAGTTGAAATTCCTAATTTTATTCCAAAAATGATAATTAAAATTATTATTCCTATTAATAATATCCATTTTAATTTTTTTAATATTCTCTTTGTTTTAGATATTTCTTTCTTTTTACTTTTATCATCTTTTTGTTTACTTTTCTTTCTTCGTGTATTTTTATTTTTTATTGTTTCTTCATCTTTAAGTCTTTTTGCCTTTTCATTTTTTATTTTATTCAATTTTATCACTTTCCTTAAAATGTAACTTTTGTTTAAGTATATCATAACTTTTTTAAAATAGAAATGTTTTTATTAATACTTGTAATTATATCATTAATATATGTTTTCTTTTATTCAAAATAAGTAATATTATAATTATTTATTTATATTATTATTTTTTAGTATATAATTAACAATATAAAATATCATAATTATAATAGATTACATTTTTGGGAGGTATTACATGATAATAACAAAAATAGAAACAAATTTAAAGAGAAAATTATTATTGCATAAAACAGAAAATCTTAATTTTTCTACTACTCATGGAACAATAGAAAACCAAATTATTTCTATTAACTCTGACTTTACTTTTAATAAATTATTAGGATTTGGCGGAGCGTTTACTGAAAGTACGGGATATGCTTTAAGCACAGTAAATAAAGTAATTTATGATAATATTTTAGATGACTATTTTTCGAAAGATGGGTTAAACTATTCTCTTTGCAGATTACCAATTGGAAGTTGTGACTTTTCTTTAAAAAGCTATTCATATTCTTATAAAAAAGATTTGTCTGACTTTACAATTGCAGAAGATAAAAAATATATTATTCCAACAATTAAATCAGCTCAAAAAAGAAATTCAAATATAACATTTCTTGCTTCTCCATGGTCTCCTCCTGCTTTTATGAAAAATAATAATAATTTATACAATGGTGGAAAATTATTAAATCAATATAAAAAAATATGGGTTGAATATTTAGTTAAATATATAAAATCATATTTAACTGAAGGAATTAATATTGATTATATGACTATTCAAAATGAACCAAATGCAAGTCAAGCCTGGGAATCTTGCATATATACTCCTGAAGAAGAATCAGACTTATTAAAAAATTACCTCTTCCCTATTTTTCAAAAAAATAATATCAACACAAAATTTTTAATATGGGATCATAATAAGGATTCTGTTTTAGAAAGAACTATTGATTGTCTTATAAAAAATGGTGTGTTAGATTTTACATCAGGTATTGCTTTTCATTGGTATACTGGAAGTCATTTTCAAAATTTAAGTACAATTAATCAATTATTTCCAAATAAACTATTAATACATACAGAAGGTTGTACTGGTTACTCTGGTTTTAAACCAAAAGATGAATTATCAAATGCCGAAATGTATGCAAGTGAAATAATAGGAGATTTTAATAATGGTGTTAATGGTTTTATTGATTGGAATATGGTTTTAGAATATGATGGGGGTCCAAATCATAAAGGAAATTATTGTAATAGTCCTATTATGATTAATAAAAACAAAACTGGATATATAAAAACGCCATCTTTTTATTATATTACTCATTTTAGTAAATATATAAAACCTGGTGCAAAAAGAATTCATTTAAATGCTTTTACTGATGATATTCTTACTATTGCTTTCCGAAATGTTGATAAAAGTATTATTGTAATACTATTAAATAAAAATGATTTTAATATAGAATACAATTTATGTTATTGTAATTATATTTTTCATGATAATCTAGATAGTCATGCAATAGTCACTTTAAAAATCAGCAATAATTGAATTTATGATTTTTTCTTGAAGGTTATGTTAATTTATGTTATAATGTATCAATAGAAGTAATATTAAACTCTTCTATTCCCATTTTCACTAAATAGTGAGGGAATAGAATTTCCTCACTTTTAATGTTTGTGGCATGAAACTTTTCAACATATTTTCTTAACGATTTATTAAAAAGGAGGATTTCAATTATGAAACGGAAAAATTTTATTATTTGCATTACAAAGATTTTAGTATCATGGCTGCTATTTGTATTCATAGGAATGATTTGTTTTGAACCGCAAATTGGGGAAAATAAAACAGATTCTATTGAACAAAATCAACTTGATGAATATAAGTATATGGCCAATCAATTGATGGATATAAATTTTGGTAAAACATGTAAAGTTTTGATATTTGGTCAAAATAAAAAAATAGAGTTTCAGTTTAGTGATAATAAAATTGTCACAATTGATTATTCTGGCCATGATTATAGTATAAATTCTACATCCGCCAGTTTTGAGCAAATACAAAATAGCGTTATTCTTGCGGGGAAGATTTTATATTTACGCTCAGACAAAATATACAACCAAACATATCAAATTGAACTAAATCTATCAAAAAAATTTGTATCATTATATCCAACAGAGAACTTAAAAAAATCTATTTCTCTAGATTTTTCAAATGAAAATGAACCAGCAAAAATCAGTACTACTTCTTCTTATAATTATAAGTTTTTGATACTTTATATTATATTTGGATTTTTGCTTTGTTTCACAATAAGCTTTTGGTCATGCATAACATATCAGAAAGCAAAGTAATATATTAATAAAATTTTCCATTTTCCTAGCACTATATATGTAGTGCTAGGAGTTTTTTTATAAATATATTTCTTTTTTTTATATTCTATTATATAATACAAATAAATGGAGTGTGAAACCTATGATAAAAAGAGAAGAAAATCCAGAATATCTAAATGCTTTTTTAGATTATTCTGCAACAATTTTAAATAAATCACCAAATAGTATAAAAGAATATAACTATGACTTAGGGATGTTTTTGCGTTTTATTAAAATACATTTTAATATGACCAAAGAAACAGATTTTAATGAAATTAAAATTAATGATATTACACTTAACGATATAAAAAAAATAAAATTAGACGATATTCATGCTTTTTTAGCATACTTAAATAATGTACATCATAGTAAATCTGCAACAAGAGCTAGAAAGGCATCTACTATTAGAGTATTTTTTAAATATTTAAGTCAGAAAGCTGGTTTAATAGAAATAAATCCTGCCCAAAACTTAGAAAATCCAAAATTAGATAGAAGATTACCTAAATATTTGTCACTAGATGATAGTAAAAAGTTATTAGAAGTTGCATCTGACGAAGATAATAGGAACTTCGAAAGAGATTTTGCGATAACTACCCTATTTTTAAATTGTGGCATGCGTCTTTCTGAACTGGTTGGAATAAATATAAAAGATATTGATTTTAGCGATTGCAAGTTAAATGTCATTGGTAAAGGAAACAAGGAACGAACAATATATTTAAATAAAGCTTGTATGAAAGCAATCGCAGATTATTTAGAAGTTCGACCAAAAGAAGGAATTAAGCATGATTCGAAGAATTCTGAAAAAGCTCTATTCTTAAGTGAAAGACGAGAAAGAATTAGTAATAGAACTGTTCAACATATAATATCAAAAGAACTAGAAAAAGCAGGTTTAGATACTAGAAAATATTCTGTACATAAATTAAGACATACTGCTGCAACGCTAATGTATCAATATGGTCAAGTTGATATTCGTGCTTTGCAAGAATTATTAGGACATGAGAGTATTTCTACTACTGAAATTTATACTCATGTTAATAATGATCAAATTAGAGATGCCGTTGAACGTAATCCTTTAGCTAATTTATAATATAAAACAAGAATATAGTTAATTATTCAATAACCTTGGTGTCGCAACTTCCAATTTAAAATATTGGCATGTAAGTTGCTCCAAATCGCACTCGCTTTGCTCGTTTGGTCGCTTACGCGGTTATTTATAATTAACTATATTTCTTGTTTTATATGAATTAATCATGTATTTTCAAGTAATATGGTTGTATATCAGGTAATAAACTATCCATATATATGATATTACCATCAACATCTTGTACTTTTAAATTAGGAAATGTTCGTAATATTTTTTTGTCACCAAAATGTTTATATATAAAATTAGATAATTTTTCATTATCATAAATATCATGATACATTTGTACAACTGATTCTTTGTTTGGAATATTTAAATCATTTTTAACTTTCATTCTTATTAAAAAGAAATTAACAGCTATTCCAGTTACAACACAATCAATAAATAAAGCTATAATTGTAGTTATAGTTAATATTTTTAGTGCTTTTAGGTTAAATTTGGATTTGGCCCAATTTATGAATCTATCAACCTTTGGATTAACAGAACAAATTAAATATATTGCCAAAAATCCCCAGAAAATTGAAAAATAAACACATATTCTACCATTAATATTTAATGGTCTATCAGAATAATCCCACCATTTTACATGTAAAACCATCTCTCCAATAAAACTTATAAGATATTCAACAATCGAACCAATTACAAATCCTAAAACAAATAGAGTATTATATTGCTTGTTATATTTATGTAAGCACACAATCATTATAGCAGCACCTAAACCATAAATTGCACAAAAAGGTCCATACAAAAAGCTTTTTCTACTTTCCCAAACACCTTTTGTTACAATTCCGAATAGTGTTTCAATAATATATCCTGCAATGCTATATATAATAAAATATGTAAGGATTCTCCAAATGCTAATTCCTAATATTGAAAAGCTTTTTTTATTCTTGTTTTTTTCTGGAATTTTTATTTCTTTTTCTTGAACATCTGTTATATTTTCTATATCTTCTTCCATATAATCCCCCTTATTATTTATTTATATTTATTTTATGAGTTGTTTTAATTGTTGTGTTTTTTCTTCATAAAATTTAATTGCATTCAAATAAGTATCTGTTGATTCTAAATCTACATCTACCATTTTCAACAATTCAATAGACTTTTTAGAACATCCTTGTTTTAACATTTCTATATAACGTTCTATATATGGCTTTCCTTGCTTTATAATATTTTGAGAAATAACAATTGCTGCTGATATTCCTGTTGCATATTTGTAAACATAGAAATTAGTATAAAAATGTGGTATTCTCGCCCATTCATATTGAATTTCCTTTTCTATTTTTATACTTGTGCCAAAATATTTTTCATTCAATTTATAATATATATTATTTAAATCTTCGGAAGAAAGTGCCTCTCCTTTTTCTGCTTTTTCGTGTACGTTTTTCTCAAATTCTGCAAACATTGATTGTCTAAAAAATGTTGCTCTTATCATATCTAATAATTCATATAAAATTTCTGCTTTTTTTCTAGTGTTTTTTTCGTTCTCTATTTGATAATGTGCTAATAGTAGTTCATTTACAGTTGAAGCAACTTCTGCTACCATAATTGTATAATTAGCATCAATTATATTTTGATTTGAATTAGAATAATATGTATGTATACTATGCCCTAATTCATGTGCTATTGTGCTAATATCTCTTTTTGAATTTACAAAATTTGTTAAAACAAAAGGATGTATTCCATATACTCCCATGCTATATGCTCCACTTCTTTTGTTTGGTTTTGCTTCAACATCAATCCAATTATTTTCAAAAGCTTGCTTTAATAGCTCTGTATATTCTGGCCCCATAATTTGCAAAGCATTTAAAACTTCATTTTTTGCTTGTTCAAATGTAATTTCATCTTTTTCTTCTTCAAAAGGATTTACATATAAGTCATACATATGTAATTCTTTCAAATTTAGTAATTCTTTTTTCAATTCTATAAATTTATAATTACTTTCAATATTTTCATCAATTGCTTTAATTAACGATTCATATACTTTAATGCTAGCATCATCATGAATTACTGCTTTTTCTAGACTTGATTTATAATTTCTTAATTTACTTGTTATAACATCTGTTTTTACATTTGCTAAATATAATTCTGTTATTGTATTGATATATTCACTATATTTCTTATACATTAGTTCAAATGCTGATTTTCTTACTTCTTGTTTTTTACTTCTTAAATAAATAGAATAATTACTATCTGTTAGTTCTACCTCTTCCCCATTTTCATTTTTTAAAGTTCCAAATTTAAATTCTGCATTTGTTAAAATATCATAAGTATTCTCTGAAGCTGAAAATACTTCTGAATAGTTAGCCAGAATATCTTCTGCTTCTTGATTTAATGTATGTTTTTTTAATTCTAATGTATCTAAAATATCTCTTTTATATGCTTCTAGTTCAGGTGTTTCAGCTATAAATCTTTTTATTTTTTCTTCATCTGCATATGTTATTTCTGGAGATATAAATGATGTTTTTGTATTAAATATAGTTCCTAAACTTTCTGCATCTTTAAAGAGTTTTATACTTTCTTGGTTTGACATATCTAGATGATATGTTAACATTGCATATGCATAAATTTTTTCATATTGTTGTAGTGCTTGTTCATCTATTTTGTAACATTGTAATAAATTTTGTGCTGAATCGCATAATTTTCCTTTAAATTCTTCTATTTTATTTAAATTTTCTAATAATGCTTGTTTCATACTTTCATATTCTTTTTTATCTTTAAAAATATCTGTTAAATTCCAGTTCATATAAAATCCTCCTCTGTATATTTTGTATTCTATCATATTTTATTTTGTTCTACAATCATTTTTACAACAAAATAAAGGTAATAGTTTATTACCTTTATTTATATAAAATTTTAACCTTATATTTATTTTTCTATATTTTTTCTAAAAATTTTTTAAGCTTTTTATTTTTGATTTTATCTTTATATTTATATTTTATTACTTCTAATATCCATGCTATTGTAAGCAAACTAATCCAAAATATTCCTAAAATAACTATTTGTTCTTTTTTTTGTGTATTATTTAAACTATTTAAATATATAAAATACTGCATATACATTTGTATCTATTCACCCTCTTTTTTATTATATGGAGTATTTTACTTAACAGAATATTAAAAGTCAATATATTACTTTCAAATGAATATAAAATTTTCACGAAAATGCATTATTCTTTTATGAACAATGTAATTTCTTTTATGACATTCATTGCTTGTATAATTTCTTTTTCTGTATATTTTTCTAAATATTTTTTAGTTTCTTTTATTACACTATCATCAAGCCCATATAATATATAATCTGCCGAATGCCCACTTAAATCCATTAATTTTTTTACACTTTTATATACTAAATTTCCTTTTCCTGACTCTACTAACCCTAAAAATTGTCCTGAAATACCAATTTCTTTTCCTAGTTGTGTTTTTTTCATTTTTAATTCTTTTTCTCTAATATCTTTTATTCTTTTCCCTCTCTCAATTTGTTCAAGCTTTTCAATATCTACTTCTTTTTCATATACTTTCATCTTTACACAATTTCTCTCTTTCTTTACTATTTTTACCAATTTTAAACCTTTTAATATAATTTTACATAGAAAAACATTTTATATATAATATGGTATTTTATGAGATTTTATGGTATAGTTGTAATTAGAAAAAATAATTAAAGGAGAATTACTATGAATACTAAACCTATGAAAATATTAATAGTAGAAGATGACCCTATTGATTGTGAAAATTTTATGAATTGTTTGAAGTCTCACAATGAATTTGAATTAATAGCTATTACTGATTCAGATATTGAAGCTTTAAAATATGTTAAATCAAAACATCCTGAAGGTATAGTATTAGATATTGAATTAAATAATAGCGTATCAGGTAATGCAGATTCGTTAGATTTTCTAAGTAATTTAAAGAAGTTAAATTTAGGCTATATGCCAATTATTATTGTAACTACTCATGTTAATTCAAAAAGAACTTATGATATCTTACATAGAAACGGTGTGGATATCATACTATATAAAGACCACCCAAAATATTCTGCTGAGCATGTTTTAAATAAATTTCTTATTATGCGTGACTCTTCTCCTAAAAGTTCTATTGCATCTTTTCAAGAAGAATTAGTTGATATTGAAAAGAAAATTTCTGATTGTATCGATACAGAAATGGATTTAATTGGTGTTACTTCTAAGTTGAAAGGACGTAAATATATCCATGATGCTATTTTGTATTTGATTCAAAATAATAGTAATGATATAGGTGTAATCCAATATTTAACTAAAATACATCATAAATCTGGTAATACAATCACAAATGGAATACAAAATGCAATTATTCATGCTTGGAGAGTTTCTTCTTTAGAGGATTTATCTACTTATTATACTGCTAAAATTAACCACGAAACTGGTATTCCTACTCCAATGGAATTTATTTACTATTACGTGGATAAAATTAAAAAGTTAATCTAGCATATTTTTATATGCTATTTTTTTATTTTATTTTTCATTTTTCGCCATATTTTTCTACCATAAAATACCACTTGTCTCAATAGGATAAATGGTATTTTTTTATTAACACAAATATTTGTGAAGTTAGTAGAAAAGGTGGTGATTAATATGTCTATATGGGAAGCATTTGCAAGATGGGTTAGCCGTTGGTGTGGATAAACTAAATACTATTAAGATATAATCAATATAAGCATTTAATCAACTTATATTGATTATATTTTTATTATAATATATAATTAAAAATAGGAGGTGCATAATAAAAATTGAATAATTCTAATATTCCATTTAACTTAGATAATATTACATTTATGACATATATTTTTAAAACATTTTTTATAAGTTTATCTACTTATTATACTTTTTTAAAAATTATAAATATAAAGAAATTTTTTAATGCTAAATTAGTAGTTGTATTTATATTTTCTGCTCTTATTTCTATACTTTGTGGAATATTAAAATATAAATCCACCTCTTTTACTAGTATTGTTTCTTTATTTTTAATTCTAAGCGCTCTATATTCAATAATTACTAAAAATAATATCGGTTTTAGTATGCTTATTACTGTAATAGCACTGAGTATAAATTATGTTTCATTTTTTATATCTATTATAATAAATTTTATACCTAATATAATATTTATTATAAAAAATGACTTTATTAATTTAGCTTTAATGATATTTTTTCATTATATTATAATATATCATTTATTTAAAATAAAAAAATTAAAAAACGGATTTACTTTTTTGAAGTTTAATTCTAAAAATGAATATTTTGATATACTAATTTTGGATATTAGCGTTGTAGTATTATTTTCATTTATTATATTAAATAATTTTAATCTATCATTAACATTAAGTTTAATTTTTGGCCTTATAGCTTTTTCTATTTTAATGTTCATCACCATCCAAAAAACTTTTACCATGTACTACAAACACAAACTACTAGTATCTGAGTTAGAAGAAACAAAAGCAGAACTAGAAAATAAAAATAAAGAAATAGAAAAATTAGAAGATGAAAATCTCAACTTTAGCAAAGTAAGTCATTCTATTGCACACAAACAAAAATCACTAGAACATAAGCTAAATCAATTAATGTTAAATACTGAAATATCTTCTGAATTAGATATAAGTAATAAAGTAAAAGAATTATCTAAGCAATGTTTCAGTAATACCACTACCATTGAACTTCCAAAAACAGACATTGAGCAAATTGATGACATGCTTTCTTTTATGCAAGATGAATGTACAAAAAACAATATTGATTTTGAAATAAAACTAAACGGAAACATTTATCATATGGTCAATAACTTTATAGATAAAAATGACTTAGAAATTCTACTGGCAGATCACATTAAAAATGCTATTATTGCAATTAATCATTCTAATAATGTAAATCGTAGCATTTTAGTAAAACTTGGTCTTATTGATGGAAGTTATGGTTTATATATTTACGATTCTGGTATTGAATTTGAGATTGATACTTTAATAAATTTAGGTAAAAAGCCTAGTCCAACACATTTAGATGATGGTGGCAGTGGTATGGGATTTATGAATACATTTGATACATTATCTAAATATCAAGCAAGCATTACAATTAATGAAATTAATCCTCCATCAAAAGAAAATTATACAAAATTTATTGCAATAACATTTGATAAAAAGTATGAATATAAAATTCATTCTTATCGTTCTGAAAATATAGAACAAATAAATCAACGAAAAGATTTAATAATTGAAAAAAACTAATTTTTTATGATAAACTTCAATTCTGACCAAGCAGTGCTTCCTTTTGGACACCTATTGGTCAGAATTGATTGTTCTTGATTAGCTATTTATGATTCAGTAATAATTATATGATAAGAAGTTAATAATTTTTGCATCAATTTTTATACGATAAAAATTATTTTTGCCATTTTAAAATTGGATAATTGTTATTAGCATCATGTGTCCAAATATCTTCTCCAAAATTAGCTAATACATCATTTTTTAATTGTTCTGAACTTTTACTCTCTCCATTACCATTAGTACAAGATGAATTCAAATAATATACATTTTTTACTGTAATATTTTGATTTAATGATGAATCATTAACGCTACAAGTTGCATTTGCATTATTGCCAGTAATTGTTCCTACATTATAACAATTTGTTAATTCAACTGTTCCTCCTTCTACAGAACATAAACCACTAGAAAGTTTTCCATTAATATTTCCAGAATTGTAACAATTTGTTATAGTTACCTTTTCATTGTCAATTACTCTACCACAAATTCCACTCACATTATTATATCCACTAATATCCTTAATATTAGCACATTGGTTAATAGTTGTTATTTCTGAAGCACAAGTACCCACTATTCCACCAACAAAAAGAATATTTCCAGCATTAATAATTCCATAATTAGCACAGAAATTATATTCACAGCCACCATTATTTGCTGTTATTCCTCCAATACTCCCGCCTTCAACACTTTCTCTTGTGGTAATAGTACCATAATTAATGCAATTATTAAAAGTAGTTACTCCGTGCCCAACCACTTAATCCTCCGTATTTAGTACTTTTTTCGTTATTTCCAGTTATATCAATTTTATTAATACAATTTGAAACTGTAGACCCATTTATAACTCCAACTAATCCGGCATTGTCACTACCAGTATTATTTATTTCGATTTTTCCTGTTACAGTAATATTACTTAAATTTCCATTTTCCACATGTCCAAATAGTCCATTATATTCAGTCGTTGGATTATTTATATATATATTTGATATTATATGATTGTTTCCATCAAATTTTCCTTTAAAATAATGATCCTGGTTGCCAATTGGAATCCAATTTGCTTTATTTTCTCCACATACTTCGCTTAAATCAATATTAGATTTAAGTGTAACTGTTTTTCCTTCAAATGTTTTTCCTTCATTGACTTTTTCTTGAAATTTTATAAGTTCTTGAGCAGAATTTATTTGCATATCTTCTGTCAATTCACTTATTTCTATTGTTTTTGTTTTATAATTTTCTTTTTCATCTTGTACAACAATTATACAATTTTTGTTTTCTGTTATTTCTTTTTGTATTGTATAAATGTTATTTTCTGGTTTTGGTATTTGTTCAATTTTTTCACCATTTATAGTAATTTTATTTATTTTTCCCTTATATGTTATTTTACAATTTAATGTTGCTAATACTCCATCTTCCCTAATTGTTTTACTTACTTCAATTTGAATGTCTTCATTTTCCGTCCCTTTTCCTATATTCGCTAAAATTTTTGGAACACTTCTATCTATTTGAAAGTTCCAACCATCTACTGATACAATATCATTAGATATTAAAATTATATTTTGATTAATTAAATAATTGTTAATATAATCATCATTATAGTTACTATTATTATATTTATCTGATTGTAAAGCTGTAAGTGCAAGATTTAATTTTTCTTTTGCTGCTTCTTCTTCATACATTTCCTTTGCCATAGTTGCTTTAGTTAATATTCCATTTTCTCCTGATATAAATCTAATACTAACCCCTGCTAAAATAATTAAAACAATAATAGTTATTACTAGTGCTATTAATGTAATACCTTTGTTTCTTTCTACTTTTGTCATCTTATTACCTCCATTTTTCTTTTGATTTTTTGTTTCTTATATTTTGTAAATATTTTTTTAATTTTACCTAATAGCTTTTTTATATTCAAGAATTATGAATGTTTTTGATAATAACTTTTTTACATAATTATTTTACGCAAAAGTGACCGAAGGGTACGTACCCTTGGTCACTTTTATAGCAAAATTGGGCTGATTTGTTCGCCCTCTAGTGCATATTGTATTGTTTTTATTATATATTCTGCATCAAAGACAATAGATCTTGGTTTTGTTATTGGATTGTCTTGTTTAAATGGTACAAAATAATAGTTTTTTCTGTTTAATAGTTTTCCTATGTTTTCTGCATTTCCACTTAATCCATTGTTTGTTGATGGTGCAATTACTAATGGAAATCCATTACGTAAGTGCGATTTAGCAGCCATTAAAGCTGGTGTATCTATAATGTCACAGGCAAGTTTTGCCATTGTGTTTCCGCGAGCAAGGTGCAATCACCATAATGTCTGTTAATTTTTTAGGTCCAATTGGTTCTGCATCTTGAATTGTATGGATAATTTTATTGCCTGTGATTTCCTCTATTTCATTAATAAAATCTTCTGCTTTTCCAAATTTTGTATCTAAATTATAACTATTGTATGACATAATTGGAATAATTTTTGCTTTCAATTCTATTAATTCTTTTATTTTAGGTATTACCTTTTTAAATGTACAAAATGAACCTGTTAATACAAATCCTATTTTTTTATCTTTTACATCCAAAATTCATCAATTCCTCCTTTCATATTTCATTTATATATAATATGAATTTTTTGGAGTTTTTGAGAATTATTTGTCAAAAAAAGGAGATAAAAACTTTATATCTTTATCTCCTTAAAATTTCTTAATTAATTATTATTCATTTGCATTTTTCTTTTTGTCAATATAATTTGTTTTTATATAATCAACTATTAATGTTATTGCTATAAATACAACAGATATTCCAACTAAAATACCTACATTAGATGCTACCATACCACTATCTACTTTAATTAGTGCTTCTTTCATTAATCTAATTGTATAATTCATTGGCATAAATTTATAAATAGCTTGGAAGAAACTTGGTACAGTTTCTATTGGGAATGTTCCTCCACTTGCTGCTAATTGTAATACTAAGAATAAGATTCCTAAGAATTTTCCTACATCTCCCAATTTTATTACTAAGAATTGTAATATACTGAAGAATACTACTGATGTTAAAATACATGATCCATAATATAATCCCATATTTGTTACACTAAATCCTAATCCTGCTTTTAGTATAAATCCTAAAACAATTCCTTGTGCTACTGCTATTACAAAGTATATTCCTGAACGTAAGTATTTGTTTTTTGCATTTCTACCTAATAATTTAAATCTGTCTTCTGGGTCATAGTAGAATACAATCATCATAATTAATGCTCCTACCCATAATGATATTGACATGAAATATGGTGCAAATCCTACTCCATAAGAGTTTACTTGTGCATAATCTGTTTCTTCAATTTTTACAGGTGCTGCTGTATATTCAGCTAATCCGTCTAAGTTTTTTAATTGTTCTTTTGTATCTTGAATTCCATTATCAATTTCTGTATTAAATGTATTTACTCCATCTAATAATGTTTGGCTACCTGTTAGTGCTTGTTTTGCTCCATCATTTAATTGACTTGTTCCTGTTTTAATTATTTTAGAATTTGTATTTAATTCTTGAAGTCCTGCTTGTAATGTTTCACTTCCTGTTTTTGCACTAGTAATTCCTTGTTTTAATTCTAACATTCCTGAATTTAATGTTTGTACACTAGAAGATAATGTACTTAAACTACTTGTGCTACTTGCTAATGTTTTAATTCCTGTATTTAAATTGCTTGCTCCTTGTTTTAATTCTGTTCCTTTTGATTGTAAAGTTGCTAAACTTTTAGTATTTGAGCTTGCATTACTTATTGTTTGTAATTGTCCTATTGCACTTGCAAAATTTGTATCTTGCATTGCTTCTGGATGTGCTTTTACATATGCTTGTAAATTTCCTCCTAATGTTTGCATTTGTTTTGTCATTGAAGTGATACTAGATATTGCTTGATTTACACCATCAACATAAGCACTTACTCCAGAATTTAAATTAGTTGCACCTGTTGAAAGTGTGCTTACACCTTGTGTTAAACTAGATAAATTTTGTGTTCCTTCTGCTAATTTACTTGTTCCTTCATATATCTTTTCAGCTCCTGCATTTAATGTGTTTAATCCGTTAGTAAGTTCTGCACTTCCATTATAAGCACTTTCAATTCCACTATCGAATTTTTCATAATTTGTACTTAAATTAGAAGTTCCTTCACTTAATTCTTGTAATCCATTTTCTAGTTGAGATGTTCCATCTTGTATTTGTTTTGCTCCATCTGAAATTTCTTGCATTTTATCTGGTACTTCTTCTAATTTGTCTGTTAATTTTGCTACTACCTTTTCACTTACTTCGCTTCTTAGTTCAGTTTCAACTGTTGTTACTACTTTATTAATAATTTGTGATGCAAGGTAATTGTCCTTTTGGTTTGGTGAATAAGTAATTGTTGTTACCTTTCTATCACTGTTTTCTGCACTATTTAAATCTTTTGTGAAATTTTTAGGAATAGTAATTGTTGCATAATAGTCTTGGTTAACTAAACCTTCTTGTGCTTCATCACTATTATTAAGTATAGAAAGTGTCATTGTGTCTTTTTCTTTTAGTTTGTCTACTAATTCATTTCCTAAATTTTCTTCTCCTTCTCCTTCGTCTAAATTTACAATAGCAATTTTCATATCATGTAAGTTTCCATATGGATCCCAGAATGCTTTTAAATAGAAAAAACTATATAATACTGGAATGATAATAACTGCTACTATAATAATTACTTTCATTATTTTTTTCTTATCCATTTTAGACCTCCTAATATTTTTTATTAAATTTTATCTCTAATAAATTATTATAGTAGATTTTTCCAAATATGCAACAACATTTTTATACTTTTGTAAAGATAAACTACATTTTTTGATTTTTGTATATACATTTGTATATTATCTTTACATTTGTATAAAAAAGTTGTAAAATAATACTAGGTGATAAAAATGGATGATTTAAGAGTAAAAAGAACTTATTTATTATTAAAAAATGCTTTATTCGAGCTTTTAGCTAAAAAGCCTTTTGAAGAAATTAAAGTAAATGATATATGTAATGTAGCTATGGTTCATAGAACTACTTTTTATAGTCATTTTTCGGATAAATATGAATTATTAGAATACTGCATTCAAGATGTCGAAGAGGAATTAACAAAAAAAATATCAAATAATACATATTCTAATCTTAAAGAATTTTATACAAATTTAATTATTAATCTTTTAACATATGTTAATGAAAATAAAAAATTTTTCAAGTGTATTTTAAATAAAAATTCTGATAGTGGTGTTATTAATATTTTTATGAATGCATGTGTTTCTTATATTACAGATATGCTAGAAAAAGAAGAAGATATGGATATTTCTCATGAAATTCCCATACCTATTATTGCTCAATATTATTCAGGTGCTGTAATCAATACAATTATATTTTGGTTAACTACAAATAGTAAAATGACAGAAGAAGAATTATGCAATTATATTATTTCTCTTATCTTTGATATTCCACACAATTAATGTAACTTTTCATATTCTTTTCTTTTTCTTCTTCTTTCTTCTTTTTTATTTTGTAATTGCTTATTAAAATATATATTTAGTATAACAGCAATTATTAATACAAACAATGTTATTTTGCTTTGTAATATACCAACAACAATACCAAAGTTGCTTATTTTGAATTGATATTTTCCTTCAATATCTTTATAAGTAACTTTATTTTTATCTTCTCTTTTATTATTATCTCCTTTAGTTGTATAATATTTTATACCATTTTCTTCTGAAATTCTTATTATTCTATGTGTATTAATATCTTCACCATCATGGAAAGAAATAATATCATTTACATGTATTTCGCTTTCATCTACTTCTTTCATAAAAATAGCATCTCCAACCATAATTGTTGGTTCCATACTTTGTGAAACAATTATAAAATTCTTATATCCAAAAAAATCTGGTATTTTATTTGGCTTAATAAATGATTTAATTATTAATATAAAATTAACAATTAAAATTGGTATTACAACAATACCAAAAATAATACTAATTATCTTCTTTATTTGATTAATTTTTTTGCTATCTGCTTTATAGTCACGAATTTTATACATATATTTGCTCCTCATCCTTTGTTATATTAATTTTATTTTATCATATTTAATCTTTTACTACAATATGGTCAAAATATGTAATTAAAATGTAATATTTTTATTGTTTACATTCCTACTCCTTCAATGTTATAATAAAATTAGACAAAAGAAAATGGAGGCTATTATGCTTTTTTATAGTTTTGAATCTTTAGATGAATTTATTGAAAATAATTTAATATCAAACATACAATCAGAAAAAGATAGATTAAATCAAATTATCGTTTTGTATGAAGCTAAACGAAATAACTTAGATATTTTAATTACTAACTTAATTAATCATGCTAATAAATTAAATAAAAATAAATTAGAAGATTTTTATTCAGTTAATCAGTCTTTAAAAAATTGTTTAGATCAACTAGAACAAATTTGTACTCTAGTTCAACTTCTACAAAATTGTTTAACAAATATTATATCTTTACATGATATAAATATGGATAATAATTATAACGAAATAAAAGCTGAATTAATTGAATATAATAAAAAAAGTGACCAATTATATAGTCAAATTTTTGATTTTGAAAAATCCATTACATTAACATTATCTTTGACTTTAGAACTATTTCCCAAATATATAAAAAAACATAAGAATTCAAATAATATTTTCCTTAGCTCTAATTCGAAATTAAATATAAAAAACAACGTTGAAATTGAACATGTAGACAATTCAGTATTGTTAATTTCTGAAAAAGACCAAAAAGCTTATTTACCTTATTATTTTAATAAAATTGAAGAAATTTTTATGGAATCAAATAATAAATATAAAACATTACAAGATGTAGTTAATACTTTATATGTCTTACCTTTAAATAAATTTAAAAATTCATCTATTGCTAGGTTTAGAGAAGCTTTTCAATTAATTAGGCAAAAAGAAAAAGGTTCTATTTCTAAAGCTTTAGATTTAGCATTAGAATTAATGTTTAAATACGACTTAAATCCTATTGTAATTGCTGCTTGTAGAAATTTAGATGAATTAGATATATATTTGGATTGCTTAGATAAAAATGAGCTATATGAATTTCCTTGTTTTAAAATAAAATTTGAAGTTGCTCCACAAATTTCTAAATCTAAAAGTGTAAAATTTAAAATTTAATTTTTGTTAACCCTATTTTTTATATAAAGTAGGGTTTTTAATATTATTAATAATATTTATTTTTTTACACACACTAAATAAAAAAATATATAGGAGAAAAAATGAATCAAATTTTAATGACTAAAACAGAGAATTCAAAAAAAATAGCAATATATAAACGCTTTTTCAAAATTCAATTTGTATTCTCACTTTTTATTGTATGTTCTTTAGTTATATTATTTATTATATATATCCATTCTTTACAACAAAAACAACAAATTTCCAATATGTTAATGAATAATTATGGTGTATATAAATTATATACTAATAATTCTAATACTAATTATTCTGATAATATAGTAACGGATTCTTCTCATTCTTTATTTGGAATAATAGAAATACCAAAAATAAACATATATTATCCTATCTTTTCTAAAACTACAGAAGAATTGTTAAAGATAGCACCATGTAAATTTTATGGAAATTCGCCAAGTCAAAATGGTAATATATGTATTGCTGGGCATAATTATAATAATTCTTTATTTTTTAGTAATATTAATCTTTTAAATAATAATGATGAAATTTTTATTTATGATAATAATGGAAAAAAATATGTATACTATGTATTTAAAACATATGAAGTAAATGAATCTGATTTATCTCCTGTATTTGATTACAATTATAATTCAAAAGAGCTTACATTAATAACTTGTAATAATTTCAATAATAATAGAATAATTGTTAAGGCATCTCAATTGTAAAAACAATAATGAAGTATATTAACTTTTATTAATATACTTCATTTATATTTTATATGATTTATTTTATTAATTAAATATTTTTGTATTCACTAATTTTTCTATAAGCATATACTGCTGAAACTCCAAATATAACTACTAACATAGCTACTGGAATTGAGCTTTCAACACCTGTTTTTGGTAAATTAGTATTATTGTAAATACTTGAACCATTTGTATTACTATTGCTATTTTTATTAGTATTTGTATTTGTGTTTGTATTTGTGTCATTTTTATTTAAATTACTATTTGTATTTGTATTAGTTTTATTTGAATTGTTTAATGTTTGTGTTAAATCAATAACATTATTATCTGCAGCAAATACATTTCCATTAAATAAAATAACCATTACACTAATTAATAAAATTGATAATACTTTAATTAAACTTGTTTTTCTCATTTTTTTCTCTCCTTACCTCTCTTTTTTATATATCTTTTGTTATTATTATTATAATTGCCTTTAATTATTCTCTTTAAAGCAATTAAATTTTCGAAGACATATAAAACAAAACATTTCTTTTATTCTTCTGTTAATATTTTAACCCTAAAATCGACATATGTCAATACTTTTTTTATCATTTATTGTTACAATCATATTACAAAATTGTTACATAACATTATTTTATACATTAAATTTGAATAATACAATATCTCCATCTTGCATGATATAGTCTTTTCCCTCTGAACGTACAAGACCTTTTTCTCTTGCAGATACCATAGAACCTTCTTTCATTAAATCATCATATGTTACGACTTCTGCTTTGATAAATCCTCTTTCTATGTCTGAATGAATTTTTCCTGCTGCTTGTGGTGCTTTTGTTCCTTTTTTTATTGTCCATGCTCTTACTTCAGGTTCTCCTGCTGTTAAGAAAGACATTAGTCCTAATAAATCATAACTTTTTTTAATTACTTTATCTAGTCCTGATTCTTCTAATCCTAAAGCTTCTAGCATTTCTTTTTTATCTTCATCTTCTAAGCCTGAAAGTTCCTCTTCTATTTTAACACATAATGGAATTACTTCTGCCTTTTCTTTTGATGCATATTGTTTCACTTTTAAAACCATTTCATCATTTTCTGCATTTTCTATTTGTTCCTCTGAAATATTTGCAATGTATAAAATTGGTTTTGTAGTTAATAAAAACATATCTTTTACTAATGCTTGTTCTTCCTCATTATATTCTAATGCTCTTGCAGATATTCCATTTTCTAAATTTTCTTTTATTTTTTCTAATAAATCAATCTCTTCTTGGTACTTTTTATCTGCTTTTAAATTCTTTTTTGCTTTTTCTAATCTTTTATTAACTGTTTCTATATCAGCAAATATTAATTCTAAATTAATTGTCTCAATATCTCTAATTGGATCAACACTACCATCTACATGTACAACATTTGAATCATTAAAACATCTAACAACTTCACATATAGCATCAGTTTCACGAATATGAGATAAAAATTTATTTCCTAGACCTTCACCTTTGCTTGCGCCTTTTACTAATCCTGCAATATCAACAAAT
>CANQNU010000023.1 GCA_947625295.1 uncultured Clostridia bacterium
AAGAAAATTACTGTAGATGGATTACAAAACAAATATGATTATGATATATATTATTATGGTATAGATAGTGCTACAATTGAAATAAATAATCAAAAAATAGATTTAATAGAAGCTTTAAAAAACGATAAAGTAACGATGGAAAAAATAATTGAACAAGCAGAAAAAGATTCTAAAAGTGTTATTACAAGTGATATGTATAAAGAAGGCGGTTCAATGATATATTTTTACAATAGTTATACAATTATAAAACGTAATTCTTTAAATGGAGATAGAGATGTATATATTGGAATACCAGAAATGAGATTAAATGATGTAGAAGGGTAAATAGTATGAAGAAAAAAGTTTTAGTATTATCATGTGGAACAGGAGGAGGGCATAATTCGGCGGCAAGAGCAATACAAGAAAGTTTAAGTGAAAAAGGAATAGAAGTTGATTTTGTTGAATATTTAGAAATAGTTAATATAAAAATAAAAAACAAAGTTAACAATTTATATATAAAAACTACAAGAGGAACAGGAAAAATATTTAAACAAGTATATCGTCTAGGAAAAATATATAGTAAAACTAGACTTAAATCTCCTGTATATGCCTTAAATAGTTTAAGTAAAAAGAAACTTCTGAAATACATAGAAGATAATGGATATAACTATATCGTAACAACGCATTTATTTGCTGCACAGGCACTAACTTCTATTAAAAAAACACATCAAATTCATTTTATAGCAATAGCTACAGATTATGTTTGTATTCCGTTTTGGGAAGAAACAAATCCAGATTACTTTATAATTCCACATAAAGAATTAGAAGAAGATTTTTTATATAAAGGCATAGAAAAATCAAAATTATTACCGTTGGGAATACCGGTATCAAAGAAATTCAATAAAATATATAATAAAGATGAGTGTAAAGAAAAATTAGGACTTGAAAAAGATAAAAACTACATATTGATATTAACTGGTAGTATGGGGTTTGGAAATATATCAAAAATGTTAGAAATTTTATTGAAAAATATTACAGATGTTACTTTTATAGTTTCTTGTGGTAACAATAAAAAATTGTTTAACGAATTAAATAATACATGCAATGATAATACAATTATAATTCCGTATACAAATCGCATAAATGAATATATTGCAAGTAGTGAAATTGTTCTTACTAAACCAGGAGGATTAACATCAACAGAAATTGCAACAATGAGAAAGCCATTTATTCATACAATGCCAATACCAGGATGTGAAAATGATAACGCAAATTTTTTTGATAGTAGAAAAATGTCTATAAAATGTAATACGATAGAGGAAGTAGTAAAGAACACAAAAGAATTATTACAAAATAAAAAAATTCAAGAAGAAATGATTAATAATCAAAAGAAATATATTAATATAAATGCTTGTAATAAAATAACTAATTTTATCATAGATGAATTAATAGCTATACAAGGAGAAAAACATGAATGAACTTGTAAATAATAAAGAAGCAAAATTAAACGAAAATGAATCAATTGATAAATTTAAAAGAAATTTAAAATTTGATATAGATGAAACTTATGAATATGTAAATAAAGGGAAAATTTTTTCCCTTATTTCAAATTTACTATATTACGGAATTGCATTTCCAATTTTAAAATTACTTACTAAAATAATTTATGATTTAAAAATAGAAGGAAAAGAAAATTTAAAGGAATTAAAAACTGGAGCGATTAGTGTATCAAACCATGTATTATTTTTAGATTGTGCTATGATAGGTTTAGCAACAATATCGAAAAAAATATATTATACAACAACAGAAGAGAATTTTAAAATTCCATTTATAAGAAAATTAATTAAATTATTAAGAGCTATACCAATACCAAAAAGTATTAAAAATAAAGAACATTTTATAAATGAAGTAGAAAATTTATTAAAAACAAATAAAATAGTACATTTTTATCCAGAAGCAACTTTAGTTCCATATTGTAATGAAATAAGAAATTTTAAAAATGGAGCATTCGAGTTGGCAGCAAAAAATCAAGTACCTATAATTCCAATGTTATTTACTTTTAGAGAACCAAAAGGAATAAGAAAATTATTAAAAAGAAAACAAGATGTTACATTAACAATTTTTAAGCCAATAGAATGTAAAGAAGATGTAGATACAAAGAATAAAGCAAAAATTTTAAAACAGCTAACTTTTTTAAAATTTTATATGTAAAATGTTGAAATTAATATGTTACATTGCTATAATATAAAAAGTAAAAAATGAAGGGAAGAATAAAAATGGAAAATAGAGTAAAAAAGACAAATTTAATAGTAGTAGCAAACGTTTTTCTAATAGTTATCTATTTTCTATTTCTATTTTTATTTTAAATAAGGACATTTAGCCCTTATTTTTTTATGGCAAATAAAAAAATTTAACACATAGCAAAGAGTATTAATCTTATTTTTAAATACAAATTAGAATTCATAAAAAACTTGAAAGGAGAATATTTGATGGAAAAATTCAACAAAAAAATTGTACTAGAAGATGGAGAAGAATATTATGGTTATGGATTTGGAGCAGATAAAGAAAGTATTTGTGAAATTGTTTTTAATACATCTATGGTAGGATATCAAGAAATTGTATCAGATCCTTCTTATACATATCAAATGGTAGTTATGACATATCCACTTATAGGAAATTATGGAATAACAGATGATGATTATGAAACAAAACAACCAACTATTGGAGGGCTAATAGTTAGAGAGTATAATGATCATCCAAGTAATTTTCGCTATACCAAAACATTATCAGAATATTTAGAAGAAAATGATATTCCAGGAATATATGGAATTGATACAAGAAAATTAACAAGAAGTATAAGAGAAAAAGGAAGCAGAAAAGTAATTATAACAAATATAAATACCAGTAAAGAAAAAGCATTAAAAATGCTACAAGAATATGAAATACCAAAAGATGCAGTTTCTAAAGTAAGTTGTAGAAAAAAATGGTATTCAAGAACATCAAATCCAAATTATAATGTAGTAGCAATAGATTGTGGGATAAAATTAAATATTGTAAGGAGCTTAAATAAAAAAGGATGTAATGTAACAATTGTACCATACAACACAACAGCAAAAGAAATAATAGAATTAAAACCAGATGGCATATTTATATCAAATGGACCAGGAAATCCAGAAGATGTAAAAGAAGTAATAAAAGTAGTAAAAGAATTAAAAGGAAAATATCCAATTTTCGGAATATGTTTAGGACATCAAATAATAAGTTTAGCATATGGTGCTAAAACATATAAACTAAAATTTGGACATAGAGGAGGAAATCATCCAGTAAAAAATATGAGAACAAATAAAATAGAAATTACAAGTCAAAATCATAGTTATGCAGTAAATGAAGAATCTCTAAAGAAAACGGACTTAACTGTTACTCATAAAAATATTTTAGATGATACAATAGAAGGTGTAGAATGCAAAAAAGATAAAATATTTAGTGTGCAATATCACCCAGAGAGTGCACCAGGACCACAAGATAGTGGATATTTATTTGATCAGTTTATATCATTGTTAAATAACAATTAATATATATAAACTAAAAATACTATATGAAACGTATTAAATTTAAAAATAAATAATATAAAGTATATTAAATAAAAAGGAGAAATATAATGCCAAAAAGAAAAGATATAAAAACTGTATTAGTAATTGGTTGGACCAATTGTAATAGGACAAGCAGCAGAATTTGATTATGCTCGGAACACAAGCATGTTTAGCATTAAAAGAAGAAGGATATAAAGTAATATTAGTTAACTCTAATCCAGCTACTATAATGACAGATACATCTATTGCAGACAAAGTATATATGGAGCCACTTACAATAGAATATATTGCTAAGATTATAAGATATGAAAGACCAGATGCTATTCTTCCTGGTATAGGAGGACAAACTGGCTTAAATATTGCTATGCAATTATACAAAAAAGGTGTATTGCAAGAGTGTCAAGTAGAACTTTTAGGAACCAGTAGTGAAAGTATAGAAAAAGCTGAAGATAGAGAAAAATTTAAAACTTTATGTCAAAAATTAGGTGAACCTGTATTAGAATCGATAATTGCAACATCAATCGAAGAGGGAATAGAAGCAGCAGAAAAGATAGGATATCCAGTTGTCTTAAGACCAGCTTTTACATTAGGTGGTACAGGAGGAGGATTTGCTGATAATCAGGAAGAACTAGAAGAAATAATAAAACATGCTCTAAAACTTTCTCCAGTTGGACAAGTTCTAGTAGAAAAAAGTATTAAAGGTTATAAAGAAATAGAATACGAAGTAATAAGAGACAAAAACGATACGGCAATTACTGTTTGTAACATGGAAAATTTAGACCCAGTAGGAATTCATACAGGAGATTCTATTGTAGTAGCACCAAGCCAGACATTAACAAATAAAGAATATCAATTATTAAGAGATAGTGCTTTAAAAATTATAAGAGCTTTAAAAATAGAAGGAGGATGCAATGTACAATTTGCTTTAGATCCACATTCTTTTAAATATTATTTAATTGAAGTAAATCCAAGAGTATCACGTTCATCTGCATTAGCATCTAAAGCGAGTGGATATCCAATTGCTAGGGTATCTGCAAAAATCGCTATTGGAATGAGATTAGATGAAATTATGCTTGCTAATACTCCTGCTAGTTTTGAACCAGCTCTTGATTATGTAGTAACAAAAATAGCAAGATTTCCATTTGATAAATTTACACTTGCATCTAATAAATTAAGTACTCAAATGAAAGCAACAGGGGAAGTAATGAGTGTAGGAAGAACTTTGGAAGAAAGCTTATTAAAAGCCGTTCGTTCATTAGAAATTGGTGTATGTCATATTCAAATGGATAAATTTAATTCATATGAAACAGAAAAATTGATGGATTATATTAAGGACGGAAGAGATGATAGAATTTATGCAATTGCTGAATTAATAAGAAGAAATACTGATTTAGGATTAATTTATAATATAACTCAAATTGATATGTTTTTCTTAGAAAAGATTAAAAATATTGTAAAAACAGAAAAAACATTAAAAGAAAACGTAGGAGATATAGAAACTTTAAAACAAGTTAAAAAATTAGGATTTAGTGACAAGTATATTGCTAAAATTTGGAATAAAACAGAAGAAGAAATTTATTTATTAAGAAAAAAAGAAAATATCAAACCAGTATACAAAATGATAGATACTTGTAGTAGTGAATTTGAAAGTTATGTACCATATTTTTATTCTACATATGAAGAAGAAAACGAATCAATTGTAAGTAACAAAAAGAAAATAATTGTTTTAGGAGCAGGACCTATTAGAATTGGTCAAGGCGTAGAATTTGACTATTCTACTGTTCATGCAATTCAAACAATAAAAAAAGCAGGTTATGAAGCAATTATAATTAATAACAATCCAGAAACTGTATCAACAGACTATACAACAAGTGATAAACTATATTTTGAACCATTAACAGTAGAAGATGTTATGAATATTATTGACTTAGAAAAACCTGAAGGAATAATTAGTGCTTTAGGTGGTCAAACAGCAATCAACTTAGCAGAGCCACTTTCTAAACTAGGTGTAAAATTGATTGGTACAACAGTAGATGCAATTGAAAAAGCAGAAAATAGAGATTCATTTGAAAAAGTAATGAAAAAATTAAAGTTACTTCAACCTAGAGGAGAAGCTGTAACTAATATAGAAGATGGAATTAAAGTAGCAAAAGAAATAGGATATCCTGTTTTAGTAAGACCAAGCTATGTGCTAGGTGGAAGAGCAATGCAAATCGTATCAAATCAAAAAGCGTTAGAAAAATATCTAAAAACAGCAGTAGAAATTAATAAAAAACAACCAGTTTTAGTAGATAAATATATTGTTCGGAAGAGAATTAGAAGTAGATGCAGTATGTGATGGCAAAGATGTTTTTGTACCAGGAATTATGGAACATGTTGAAAAAACAGGAATTCACTCAGGAGATAGTATAAGTATTTACCCAACTTTTAGTGTAAGTAAAAAGGTAAAAGAAAAAATATTAGATTATACTGTTAAACTAGGATTAGGAATTGGAATGGTAGGTCTATATAATATTCAGTTTATTGTAGATAAAAATGAAGATGTTTATGTTATTGAGGTAAATCCAAGATCTTCTAGAACAGTGCCATTTATTTCAAAATCAACTGGATATTCTCTTGCAGATATAGGTACATTAGTTATGCTTGGAAAAACATTAAAACAACAAGGAATAACAGAAGTTTATCCAAAAGAAAAAGAAAAATGGTATGTAAAAGCACCTGCATTTTCATTTTCTAAATTAAACGGATTAGATGCTCGTCTATCACCAGAAATGAAATCAACAGGAGAAGCAATAGGATATGATAAAAAATTAACAAGAGCACTTTATAAAGCACTTCAATCTTCAGGAATGCGTTTGGTAAATTATGGAACTATATTTGTAACAATAGCAGATAAAGATAAAGAAGAGGCACTTCCTTTAATAAAAAGGTTCTACAATTTAGGATTTAATATAGAAGCAACAGAAGGAACAGCTAAATTTTTAAAAGAACACGGAATACGAACAAGAATTAAAAAGAAAATTAGTGAAGGTAGTGAAGAAATATTAGAATCCATTAGAAAAGGCTATGTTAGTTATATTATTAATACAAGTAATATTGATTCAATTAGTCAAGAGACAGATGGAACTATTATTAGAAGATGTGCTGTTGAAAACAATATCCCAATTTTTACTGCTTTAGACACTGTAAAAGTATTGTTGGATGTGCTAGAAGAAATTACTCTTGGAATTTCAACAATAGATGAATAGTTTTTAAGTTAAATAATTTCTTAATTGACTAATTATAATAATTTTTATATAATTTGATATATTAAAAATATTTATTCATTTATAGTAAGAGGAGAGTGAAAAAATGATTGAAATAGAAGAAAATACAAGATTACTTCATTCAATAAAAGAAAAAATAAAAGAATTGGGTGAATCTCTTTGACATAGTAGAATTACAAAAGGAGCTAAAAGAATTAGAAGAAAAAACATCAGAACCGAACTTTTGGAATGACCAAAAAAACTCAAATAAAGTTTTATCTAAAATTAAAATAATAAAAAATAAATGTGTTGAGTATGATAGGATATCAAATGAAATAGATAATTTAATTGAATTAACAGAACTTTCTCAAATAGAGCCTGATGAATCAATTGAAAAAGATATCATTAAAAATACAAATCAAATTCAAAAAGATTTAGAAAAATTTGAGTTACAAACACTTTTATCTGGAAAATATGATAGTAATAATGCAATTGTTACAATTCATCCAGGAGCAGGAGGAACAGAATCTCAAGATTGGGCAGAAATGCTTTACAGAATGTATACAAGATGGGCTAACAAAAATAATTATCAAGTAAAAGAATTAGATTACTTAGATGGGGAAGAGGCAGGCCTAAAAAGTGTTACATTCGAAGTTGTAGGAGAAAACAGTTATGGATATATGAAATGTGAAAAAGGCGTTCATAGATTAGTTAGAATTTCTCCATTTGATGCAGGAGGAAGAAGACATACTTCATTTGCATCAGTAGAAGTACTACCAGAAATTACAGATGATATTGAAATAGAAATTAATGCAGACGATTTAAGAATAGATACTTATAGAGCATCTGGTGCAGGAGGACAACATATTAATAAAACATCTTCTGCTGTAAGAATTACTCATCTTCCTACAAACATTGTAGTAGCCTGTCAATCTGAACGTTCTCAAATACAAAATAGAGAAACAGCAATGAAAATGTTAAAATCGAAACTATTAGACTTAAAAGAAAAAGAACAAAAAGAAAAAATAGAAGATTTAAAAGGAGATCAAAAAGATATTGCATGGGGAAGTCAAATTCGCTCTTATGTCTTTTGTCCATACACAATGGTTAAAGATCATAGAACAAATTATGAAGTAGGAAACGTAGAGGCAGTAATGAATGGTGAAATAGATGGATTTATGGAAAGTTATCTTAAAGCTAAAATATAATAATTTATAAAATTTTAGAACTTTAAAGTATAAAATATCCATCACAATATTATACTGATTATCTTATTAATATAATTACAAATAATATATCACATAAATTAAAATAACATAAAAACAAAATATGAATATAATATAAAGAGTAGTTTTTAATACAAAAAAATATATATAAAGAGGTGGCTCAGATGGACACAATAGTAATGAAATTCGGTGGTAGTTCTGTTGCCGATAACGAAAAATTAAAAATAGTAGCAAACAAAATTGTCGATTTATATAATAAACAAAATAATATAGTTGTTGTTGTATCTGCACAAGGTAAAACAACAGACAATTTAATTTCACAAGCTAAAGAACTTTCTAACAACATAGAAGATAGGGAAATGGATACACTATTAAGTGCAGGAGAACAAATTTCTATAGCAAAATTAAGTATATTATTAAATGATATGGGATATCCTGCAATATCGTTAACAGGATGGCAAGCAGGAATTTTAACAAATAATACAAATCAAAATGCTTTAATAAAAACAATTGATACATCTAGAATTTTAAAAGAATTAGAACAAAAGAAGATTGTCATTATAGCAGGTTTCCAAGGAGTAAACGAAAATATGGATATTACAACATTTGGAAGAGGTGGATCTGACACAACAGCAGTAGCTGTTGCAGCAGCATTAAAAGCTAAAAATTGCTATATTTTTTCTGACGTAGATGGTGTTTATTCTACAGATCCAAACAAAGAAAAAAGTGCTAAAAAATTAACTGCTTTGTCTTATGAAGAAATGCTTGAATTATCAAGTGAAGGAGCAAAAGTACTCCATAATAGATGTGTTGAAATAGGTGAAAAATTTAAAATTCCTATTATAACAAAATCTACTTTTAATAATAAGCCTGGAAGTGTAGTTTCCGATATTATAGAAGAAAATACAATAAAAAGTGTAGTAAAAAAAGAAGTGTCTAGAATTTCTATTGTTGGTAATGGAATTATTAGAAATATATCTGCAATTAGAAAAATTTTAGATATTATTGAAGATGAAAAAATAGATATGCTTGAATTTAATGTTTCGGAATCAAAGATTTCTATTACTTTTAAGAATAATGTTGAAGATAGAATATTAAATAGAATTCATGAAGAAATAATTTAAGACAAAAATACTCAGAAAGCTCTGAGTATTTTGTTTTACTTATAAAGTTTTTTCTACATTTTCTAATTGTATAATTGGAAAACGAGTGATACCATTTTTTTCTGCGTACATTAAAGTATAAAAACCGTCCAATAAAACGTTGTTTCTATCAATAATGACTGGATAAGTTAAATTTCTATAAGTTCTATACATTTTCTTGATTTTTGCATATTTAGCACTTTTAAACCAATCTTCCCGAAAATTAATTTTTACAATAATATTTTCCTTCTTTATGTTCATAGTTGTAAGCCATTCTTCTGGAATTTCGTATCCAAAATTATATTTAAGATTCTTGATATATCTTTCAACTTCTTTATGATAAGAATCTCTTAAGGCTGGTTTCAATGTCCTATAATATTCATATTCTTGTTTAGTCATATTGCTTTTTTCTGTGTTACAGTCTAAACAACATGGAACTAAATTTTCTGGAATAGTTGGACCACCTCTATCTTGTGGATACATATGGTCTATAGTTATATTTGCTTTAGTTAAACTTGTACCACAATAAGGACAAGTCAGATTTTGTTTTAAAGTATAGGTTATTCTGTACATTACTTTAGAAAACGAAATATTTTGTTTTAAAATTAATATCCCCCGATTATCTACATAACTGAATCCATAGCGTGTTTCATAAGTAAATTTTTTTGGTATTTCTATAATCATAAAAATCCTCCTTTTAATATGTTTGTACATTATACTTCATTTACATAATTATAATATCTCATATTTTTATTATTGTCAATTATTTTTATCTATTTTTTATTTCATAATCTTATATTTTTGATTTTTTAGTTCTAAATAAGACAAACCTGAATATATATAATTTAGCAAGAAAAAATAGGAGGAGGTAGGGGACATGACCGTAGATGAAAGAAAGCCAATTAATACAACAGGAGTTATACAAAATTTAATATTAGAAAATCGAGGAAAACTAAGTATATCAGGAGTATTAGATGTACTTAGCTTTGACGACCAAGTTGTTATACTTGAAACAGAGTTAGGGTTATTAACTGTAAAAGGAGAAAATTTAAGAATTAATAAATTAAGTATTGATACATCAGAAGTAATTGTAGAAGGAGATATATCGTCACTAAATTACAGCGACAAAACAACAGAAAAATCAAAAGGAAGTCTAATGAGCAAAATATTTAAATAATAAATAAAGGAGGTCAAATAATTAATGATTACAAATCAAACAAACTTATTCTTAATTTTTATTGTCAATGGAATGCTAATAGGATTATTATTTGACTTTTTTAGAATATTACGAAAAACATTTAAAACAAATGATATTATAACATATATTGAAGACATTCTATTTTGGATTTTAACAGGTGGTATTATATTATATTCAATATTTACTTTTAATAATGGTGAAATCCGTCTATTTCTATTTATTGGCATTTTATTAGGATGCATTTTCTATATGCTAACATTAAGTTCTTATATTATAAAAACAAATACTGCTATTATAAATTTTCTAAAAAAGATAATAGGAAAAATCTTAAATGTAATATTATTTCCAATTAAGTGCATTTTAAAAATAATAAAAAGAATATTATTTAAACCTATATCATTTTTGACAATAAATATTAGAAAAAATTCTACAAATTTATTAAAAAATATTTATAATTCTATTAAAAATGTAAATAAAACTAAAAATAATGCAAAAAAAGCAAAAATATAAGAAGGATTTTGAAAAATAATGTAGAATAATATAAATAGTATATCCGTAAGGAATTGCACAGTAGAATTGGAGAGATTACTTATGAAAAAAAATAAAAGAATTTATAGAAAGCTATTTATTGTAATTATAGCAATTTATGTCATATTAACTTTAGCTAATCAACAAAAAACACTAAATCAATACAGTAAAAATATAGATAAATTAGAAGAACAAATTGAAGAAGAAAAAGAATATAAAGAAGAATTAGCAAAGAAAAAAGAAGATGTTAATTCTTTAGAGTTTATTGAACAAACAGCAAGAGAAAAATTAGACATGTATTATCCAAACGAAAGAATATATATTGATAATGGAATGTAAAAAATTACATTCTATTTTTCTGTATTTTTTTACTTTTTTGTACGATATTATTCCATTTTCAGGAATAATATGTTATAATCTATTTAATATTTATTTCATCAAAAAAATCCCAAAATAATTAAATAAATAATAAGAAGGAGGAATTTATGCTAGACTTAAATTCAATGTCTTTGACAGACTTAAAAACATTAGCAAAAGAGAACAACATTAAAAATATATCTAAATTAAAAAAAGAAGAATTAATTACTATATTATCACAATTATTAAACATTACAGATAATACTATACATGAAGAAATAGATGATAATTCAATTATAGAAAAAGAATATGATATAAATGGAAATCGAATTATTGATTATAAACTTACTAATGAAGGAGATGAAATTGTAGAAGGAATTTTAGATATCTTACCAGACGGATATGGTTTCTTAAGAGGAGAAAATTTCTTATCAAGTGATAAAGACGTTTATATATCAATGATTCAAATAAGAAGATTTAAATTAGACACAGGAGACATTATAAAAGGAATTTCTAGATTTAAAGAAGGAGAAAAATTCCCATCTTTAATATTTGTTGGAGAAGTAAATGGAGAGCATCCTGAAAAAGCAATGAAAAGAAAAAGATTTGATGAACTAACACCGATTTATCCAAATGAGAGATTAAAACTTGAAACAAACTCAAATGATTATGCAACAAGAATAATTGACCTAATGTGTCCAATAGGAAAAGGGCAGAGGGGAATGATTGTAGCACCTCCTAAAGTTGGAAAAACAACTTTACTAAAAAAAGTAGCAAATAGTATTACAACAAATAATCCTGAAGTTGAACTAATTGTATTATTAATAGATGAAAGACCTGAAGAAGTAACAGATATGAAACGTTCTATAAAAGGACAAGTAATTCATTCAACATTTGATGAATTACCAGAACATCATGTAAAAGTCGCAGAAATGGTTTTAGAAAGAGCAAAAAGATTAATAGAACAAGGAAAAGATATTGTTATATTATTAGACAGTATTACAAGACTTACAAGAGCATATAATCTAGTTATTCCATCATCAGGAAGAACTTTATCAGGAGGTATTGATCCTGCAGCTCTGCATAAACCAAAAAAATTCTTTGGAGCTGCTAGAAACATAGAAAATGGTGGAAGTTTAACTATTTTAGCAACAGCATTAATAGATACTGGAAGTAGAATGGATGATGTAATATTTGAAGAATTTAAAGGTACAGGAAACATGGAAGTACACTTAGATAGAAAGTTATCAGAAAGAAGAATCTTTCCAGCAATTGACATTAATAAATCTGGAACTAGAAGAGAGGATTTATTACTGACACCAAAAGAGAAAGAAACAGTATTTGCTTTAAGAAAAGCTATGAATAGTATGCCTGTTGCAGATGTTACAGAACAGGTTATTAGCCAAATGACAAAAACAAAAAATAATGAAGAATTTATCGATAAAATTGATGATTATTTAAGAAGATTTAAATAATTAGAATGGACTGAAGAAATTTTTTCTTTGGTCCATTTTATATATCATTGCATCTAAGAACTAAAAATAAGGAGGAATTTTAAATGCCAAACTTATAATGTAACATTACACAAAATCAAAGTGTCCGAACATTCTTATCAATTAATATAAAAAATATTTTAAATTTAATATATCTGTGATATAATAAAAGAGCAAAAATAATAACGATGAGGGATAAAAGATGATTAAAGAAAATTTATTACAAACACTTCATGAAATGGAAGAAGTAACAAAGCTATTTAAATTAGAGCCTTTTGATATCTATATAATTGGTGGTAGTGCTTGTATACTTGGAGAATATACAACTAGAGCAACTTTAGATATAGACTTTGTTGATTTAGGATATCCAGCTCAATATGGCAAAGTGTTCACGTTATTAAAAGATTATGATATGTTAGAATACCAAAGTACTATTTTATCTCCTAAATATAAGGATAGGGCAAAAAAGCTAGAAGAATTTAAATATATAAACGTGTATATTATATCAAAAGAAGATATTGCTATAAGTAAGATAATTAGATTAGCACAAAAAGATATTGAAGACTTGGATGAGATTATACCAACATGCAATAAAGAAAAGCTAAATACAATAATAGACGAAGTTCTAAACAGAACTGATTTATTTGAAAGTAAAAAATTCGAATTTGAAAGGAAACTAAAAATATTTAGGGAGAAATATAATGTATAGAATATTTTGTGAAAGCTACAGAAATTATATAAAATTGTTTGATAAAAATAGTTACCGACTTCAAATTGCAAATGATTTTGAATTATTGACTGATGTAAGGAAGTATGAGGAAGAAAAATCAAAACAAAGTCAACAATATAAAAGAATTTCTGATTTAATGAATTATATTAAAGAAAATACAAAAAGATTTCCAAGATTAAAAGCTTTTTTATGGACTTTACAATCAAGAAATATAGATGCAAAAAAATTTAATGTGGCAAACGAAGAAGATTTAGAAGAACAAACTAAACTTATAAATTCATTTATCAAATTAGCATATTGGTATTAGGAAAGAGGAGCTTTCTAAACAAAAGTAGGCTATCTTTTTTGAAATATAACATTGCATAAAATCAAAGTATCCGCACATTTAAATTTATGAAAAAGATAAAAAAATATGGAAAATTATAATTAGGAGAAAATTAAAATGGTAACAAATTTTTCATTAAATGATAATACTCAAAAAAAAGTATTGAAACATTTAGAAACAACATCAAAACTATTAAGTAAAGTAGGAACAGAATTATCTGGAACGCAAAAGGAAAGTATAATATATGCAATGCCTGATTTAGGAATAGCACAAAATGGAACAAGAATGATAGGTGGATTTTACACAGGTGCTTGTTATTCTTGGAATTCTGATGTTCCATTTATTCCTGTAGATACAACAGTAAATGTTTGTGGTACTACTGTTTATAGATTAAATCAAAAAATTACTATAGAAGAATTTAGGAAAAGATTAGATAAGGTTATGGAAAATAGAGAAACATATTTAAAATATGCATCTACACATCTACCTTCTCAAATACTAGATTCAATTGACTTAGAAAGAGCAGATAAATTTTATTGGAATTATAATGTAGGAAATCATTTTGTAATTTTGGCAGAGCAAAATGAAAAAGACTCAGAACTTACTGAGGGACAATATATGATTGTACATGCTTCTGCAATAGAACTAAAAAAAGATAATTTACAATATGGACTATATCCAGTAGAAGGCAACTGGTATTATGATGATATAAAAACAGTTAGTGATGATAAGGAAAACAGATATTTAAGATACATATATGGAAAAAAAGCGATTCAATTTTTTGAATTAGCTAATATACTACAAAAAATTAATAAAGATAGAAATAGATATTTTTGTAAAGCTGTTTTAGGAGAATTAGCAGATGAAGAAATTATTAATTTAAGTCATTATGGTATGCCAACTAATAATGCTGTATGTATAGGTTGCCAATGGGAGCAAGAGGATTTTACTTTATTAACTGCTCCAGGAAATGATATTTTTCTAGTACACCCTAACCTAAAAGCTCAAAATACTATTAATTTAAATAATAAAGTTATTACTTTAACCCCACATGGATGTGGAGTTATGCTAAAAAATAATAATGATACAATTGAATATTTGGATAATGGTATATTAGTTGGAAATAAATATTTTAAAAAGGGCGAAAGTATTAATATTGGAAATGATGTAAAAGTTAGAACAAATGGTATGGATTCAGAACATGTAAAACAGCATATAGAAAATGTTTTGTACAGATGTCCAGGAACAATATATGGTCAAATGCATCAATTGTTTGCACGAACTAAATATGGAGATTTTGATTATACCAAAAGAGATATTGAACCAGAATTATAAAAATATAGGAGTGTTTATATGTTAAATTTAATGTTTATAAGACATGCAGAAACAGAATTAAATAGAGCAGGAATTTTTGCAGGAAGAACAGACTGCAATATAACACAAGAAGGATTTGAACAAGCAAGGAGAGTTCTAAAAGAAGATGAGAAAAATTTCGATTACATTTATTGTTCTCCATTAAAAAGAACAAAACAAACTTTAGATGCTATTTTACCTAATAGTACACCAATTGTTGATGAAAGAATTACCGAAATTTGTATAGGCGAATGGGAAGGCAAGAAAAAAGAATCATTTGATAAAGATTTAGTAGCTTTATACAGAGAAGGTCAATATACACCGCCGGGAGCAGAAAGTACATCACAGGTAGATAAAAGAGTATGCGATTTTATAGAAAACCTTTTTAATACATATAAGAATAATGAAAGAATTTTAGTTGTAACTCATAATGGAGTTATGAGATCTATAAAAAGAAACTTTGTTAAAAATTATAATAATATTATGTCTAAAAATTTAGGGTATATTATATTAACAGATAAAGATTTTGAGTATTATTTAGAAAAAAAGAGAGATAGAGAGAATAAGGGAATATTAGATAAATAGTTGGAGTTAAACATGATTGATGTAATAGAAATAACCATAAAAGAATTTAAAGAAAATATCTATATGAGTGAAGATGAACAATTTATAGATATTACAATTTGGTAAAAGAACAAATTGTTGAAAAAGATAAAAAGCATTGCATAGGGTAGAGAAGTGGAACAAGGAAAGATTCTACAAAGACTGCTATCTAAAATATGAATTTTTACCTAAACAAGTATTTTTAATTGCTAAATCAATTGAACTGTTTAAATTTTTTGTAGACAATTCATTTTTCTTTAAATGCGATAAAGAATTTTTGAAAAGTAAATCAGTTTATTTATATTAAATAGTCTATAAGCAATATGTCAATTTTGTTCCAAAAAATATGCAAAGTCGAATAGAGAAGGAGAACGATTTTAGAAATTTTGAGAAATCACGGATAGGAGAAGGAAAGAGAGCAAAAAAGACCAAAAAAGGAATATACAACATTGCACAAAATCAAAGTTATTCGGTTATAAATTTAATATTTAATATAAAAAAACATATGAAAAAATCATATGTTTTTTTGTTTGTTTAAAGGAGTGAAAATATGCTAGCAGAAAATTTGAAAAGAATAAGGGCAGAACAAAGATATAACAGAGTTCAATTAGGAAAATTAGCAGGGTGTACAGCAACAACTATACAGATGATTGAAAATGGAAAAAATGATAATCCTAGAATAAAGACAATAATGTCATTAGCAAAAGTATTAAAAGTTTCTGTTAATACCTTAATAAAATAAAAACTATACTCGCCCCTGTCAGGAAAAAGGATAAGTATAGTCTATTAAAAATATATCTTTTTTTCGATTATAGCAGATAAAAAAACAAAAGTCAATAATGTTAGGAGGTTTTATTATATGACAAAGTTCAAAGAATTTGAAATGTAAAAAGGAATTGTAATAAAAAACAAAAAGGAGTGATATAAGTGTTTTTTAAGAAAATAAAAGAAATGCAAAGTTTAGTAAATTCAAGAACAAAAGCATTAAAGGAAGCTGAAATAAAAATAAAAAATTTAACAAATGAAAAAGAACAACTAAAAGAAGTAAGACTTATGGAAGTAAGAAACAATACAAAAATATTAGAACAAAATAATAAAAAGGAAGAGTTAATTAAAAAAATAAGCAATCTACTTAGTTCAAACAAATATAATAACGAAAAAGTAATTTTAAATAAAATAAAAGAACTAGTTAAAGATTATCAATTAAAGAATTAGTTTATAAATTTCTACTGTTATTTTAACACTAGATGCAGCAGAATATTTAAAAAGGAGAATGTATGGAAAAGAAATATCAATATAGAGAAATGATAACAAATAAAATTGTAGAAGATTATATGGCAGAGGATTATGTATTAAATGAATTAGGTATGATAATAGAACCTAAAGGTAAGAATGGTGAAATGACATTGGAACAAATAGAAAATATAAAAGAAACAGTTGAATGGTTCTTTAGTGGAAATTGGATTAAAGAAGAGGTGAAATAGTATGATAGAAGATTGGAAAGATACCGTAATGTTTAATGAACAATTAGAAGAATATTCAGCTAAACAACAAAAGAAAATACCAGTTTGGCAAAGTCCAAAATATATACAAGCAAAGAAAAGAGCCATTGAGTTGATTGATAAAAAAGAATATGGACTTACAGAAGCAGATTTCTGGATATTAATGAACGAAACAAAAACAAATAAAATGCAATATACAGGGTTGATAATAAGTCATAATGGTTGTTTAAAAATAAATGACAAATTAGAAGAAAAACTTAAGTTTAATCCAGAATGTGTAATAGTAGATAAAGAAGGATACGACAATAGTTTAGTTTACACATATATAAACAAACAACAAGGGCTTTATGAAGTAGGAGAAATAAGTAAGTTAAATTGTAAAAATTCTTATCCTTATGCAATGGCATTAAAAAGATGTTTTGATAGAGTGGTATTAAAAAATTCAAAATTAGCTTATGAAAGTATTTATAGTGATAGTGAAGGAGCAGATATAACAAAAGAATCAGAAGAAGAAACAATGGCAGAAGAAAAAATAAGTGAAAAAAAAGTGAATGCATTAAAGCAAGCAATTAAAAATAATAAAATACCAAATTCAGTTGTTAGCTTAATTCTAGCCAATTATGAATATGCGGAAATAGAAGATATAGAAATAAAAAATTATATGAAAATAGTAAATGATTTTAGAACTAGTAAGTAGGTGATTTAATGCAAACTACAGGAATCATTAAAGATATAAATATAGACTATGAAACACGAAAGCCAAAAATAAGTTTACTTTTAGATACAAGTGAAATAGATGTGGTAGAACAATTAAAAAACGAAAATAAACTAAATATAAACTTAAAGAAATATAGAAAGAAAAGAAGTACAAATGCTAATAATTATTTCTGGAAGTTATTACAAGAATTATGCGAATTAGCAGAGATAGATACGAAAGAAGAATATAAAAGACGAGTAAAGGAATTAGGAATATTTAGAAGATTTAAAATAGAAAAAAACAATGTAAATACATTTGAAAAAATGTGGACAAGTCAGGGGATAGCCTGGTTTTGTGAAATATTTGACACAGAAATAATAGGAGATACCGAATTTAAAATAATTAATGCTTATTATGGATCAAGTTCATTCAATACAAAGCAGATGAGTAGGCTTATAGATAGCGTAGTACAAGATTGTAAAACATATGGGATAGAAACAAAAACACAAGCAGAAATAAAAAGTTTGTTAAAGGAGTGGGATAAGAAATGATAGTAAAAGATTTAAGTAATAGTTTTAGTCCTTATCCGAAATCAAAAGTCAAAGAGAAACAAAGAGAAGTTAAAGAGATTAAAAAGAAAAGTAACAAATTAGCAAAACTAGAAAGACAGAGAGACAAAAAAATTGTTAAATATGGAGAATGTGATTTCTGTCATAGAAAATTTAAACATTTAGATTCTCATGAAGTATATGGAGGTAGTAACAGACAAAGAAGCATGCTAAATGGATTTGTTAAAAAGCTATGCAGAAAATGTCATTCAGATGAAAAAATATTAAACCAATTAAAGATATACACTCAAAAAGAATTTGAGAAAACGCACACAAGAGAAGATTTTATAAAATTAATAGGAAAAAGTTATTTATAAAGGCTAAAGAAAGAAATTTACTATTAAAAAGGTGAGAGATATGGAAGATAAAAGTTGGATTAAATTATATAGAAAAATATTGGAATCTCCCATATTTGAAAATGAAAAAGCATTGAAAATTTGGATATGGTGTTTAGTAAAAGCTACACATAAAGAAAGAAATCAATTAGTTGGAAAGCAAATAATACATTTAGAAAAAGGACAATTTGTGACTGGTAGAAAAAAAGCAAGTAAAGAATTAAAAATGAAAGATAGGACTGTTTATGATTATTTTAAATTGTTAGAAGAACTACACATGATTCGTATAAATTCCAACAACAAATTTTCAATTATAACCATTGAAAAATGGGGAAATTATCAAGTTGAAGAATTATTAAACCAACAGCAAACCAACAACAACGCAACAACAACGCAACACAAACAAGAATGTAAAGAAATTTATCTTATATTATTTAATAAATATAAAAAGAAAATCGAAGAGCAACCCAAAAAAATAATTCAAATAATTGGAGACTTAAAAAAGAATCCTGATTATGAATTATTATCTACAGAAGAACAAGAAGAATTATTTTACGATTTAATGAATCCAATGAAAAGGAGTAACAATAAATGAAGATAGAATATTATTTGAGTACAGAGTATTTTAAAACTAGGAAACAATTAGAAATAGAAACAGGATTAAATGATAGAACAATAAGAAAAAAAATAAGCACATTGAAAAAAGAAAAAGCAGTTCTATTTAATAGCCACACAAGAGGATATAGATTGGCTAAAAATATAGAAGATATAGAAACCTTAGATGAAGCAAAGAAAGAAATGAATTTAATACAACATAGCATAAATGATATTGAGGCACGAAAAAGAGATATGAATATGTCAGAAAGAACTTATATAGCTTATTTATATAAATTAAAAGATAAAATAATGCTTTTAGAAAATATGAATCATATTCCGACAATCTAATAAGTGATATAGTAGAAGCCCCTATCTATTATATTGTAGTTGTGATAATACATAAACACAACAAGAAGGTTTAGATAGTTGTACTATAACAACTATCTTTCCCTCTCACATATTTTCAAGCTATTTAGAAGGAGTAATATTAAATGAAAACAACAAAAATAATAAAAACAAATGATATGAATAGAAAAATAAATAATATACTAGACAAAAGATATTTTCATGTTTGTACTAGTTTTAACGATAGATGTGTAGGTAATATTGAATGGGAAATATATTATTCAAACTTACCAGAAAATTTATATTTTTCAAACAAAAACAAATCTTTGTTATCTAGTAAAAGAAATATTATATCAGATATTTATGCATTAAAAGATAGATTTGAAAAAGAAAAACAATTAATAATTAAAGCAAATATAGAAGAATACATAAAAATTTCTTATGAAAATTATTCTAATATGTCAAAAATAAAGTCTTATTTTACCGAAACAATAGTAGATATATTATTGATAAATGTTTTTTTGGTTTTTTTTAATATATTGTTTTTTAAAAGTGTAGAAATTAGCATTTTAAATTTAATAAATACAATTTTAATAGCAATTTTAGCAATAAGAAAAAACATTAAGATTGATAAAAAAATAAATAAATTTCAAAATGACATAGAAGAAAATTATATACAAGAAAAAATAAGACAACAAGGATTATATTTTGTAGAAAAGCTAAGAAAACAAATATATTAATAAATGCTCTGAAAGGAAGATTTAAAAATGAAATTAACTAAAAGGACGGAAAAACAATTAATAAAAGTCTTTAACGATCCAAAAAAATTAAGAAAATGGATTGATGGAGTATATCAAGATATGCTTTCAAAATGTGAAGAAAAAACTAAACAAATGATAAATGAATATTTAGATATTTATAGTATAGCTGTGGCATATACATTACGATATGTATGTGGATTTGGCAAGAAAAGATTACCTCAAGTAATGAATAGGATTTGGGATAATGTAGATGCTTTTAGATTAAATTATATTAATTTAGATGATTGCCTTGAAGATTTAAAAGAAAATGGAATTGAATTTGAAACGATTATCAATAATAACAATAGAGTACGTTGGGAGGAAAAAACAGAAGATGATATTAAATAAATGGAATTATAAAAAACAAATATATGAACCTTATAACATATCAGATGAGTGGAATTGTAAATTATATAGTGAAGATTTGAATGAGATTGTTAATTGCCCTCATTGTGGTAAAAAAATAAAATTTGGAGATTGCTATACATCTCTTGAAATTCATAATTATATTGGATTTGGCTTTGCGGTATGTGAAAAATGTTATGAAGAAGAATGGATAAGAAGAAAAAAGTATAAAGGAAATAATTAAATGAAACAGTTAGAAGATAAGCATATATGTCGCTATTGTATGGGTTGTGGAGCAGAAGAATTAGATACATTTATACCAAAAATGAATTGTTCTAATTTTGTACCAGCATATAGCGATTGGCAAGAAAGATATTATAAAGCATTAAAGGAGAAATAAATGAAATTACGAATTATAGAATTATTTGCAGGAATAGGTGCTTGTAGTA
>CANQNU010000024.1 GCA_947625295.1 uncultured Clostridia bacterium
GTCATGCGTTATCTAACTAATTAACAAATTAATAAACATCTGTGGCTAGAGCCTCCAAAGGAAATCGTCAAGCGATAGATAAAGATACTAGTCCACAGAGTCTATATAAACATTATAACAAAAAAATATAGAATAAAAAAATTTAAAGAAAGGATATGTATAATGTTTTTCTATATATTCATTATACGAGGTAAATTAATGGAAGAAAAAAAAGCAATAAAAATTAGTTTTTCTACCGCATTATTAGTTATAGCATTAATAATTATTTGTATCATGTCATTTTATACTTATAACATTTATAAACAAAAAAATTTATCTGAGAAAGAAGTTGTTTCACTACAAAATACTGTTGATAGTTTGCAATTATCTGTAAATGCATTACAAAACAAAGCAGAAGTATCTAATTCTTTAGATAATAGTACAGATGCTAATGAAATTAACAATAATACTAACATTTCAGACAATGGTTCATCTAATAATATGTCAGTTTCTAACAGTAGTTCTAATAATCTATTTGATACGATTTCATACATTACAATTGAAATTGCAGATACTCAAAGTGGTTCTTATGATGGTACATATTTGAAACCTGTAACTATTAGTGATACAAATATTATTAATAAATTTATAGATATGACTAGTAAATGTGAAAAATATACTAATTTTTATGATGAATTTGGCGCTGGTGATTATTTTGAAGGTAATCCTATTGTTATTATTCATCAAACAGATGGAAAAACTTTTTATTTAACAGCTTCTGATAATTTTCATATTGATGATGAAGTAACCACTAATATAGTAGATATTAAAACTATAAATAATTATTCTAAAGAAAATGAAAGTTTTTCTAATGAAGTTGTTTATAAAATAAACTCTAACTTTGAAGCTTTTATTAATGAAACTTATAACAGCAATAAATAAAAAATAAAGAAATTTATTTTATTTATCGAACAAAATTATATCTTAATTCCCTTGCAGATTTTTTATTTTTTCTATATAATATCAATTGAAATAAAACTTAGGAGAAGATATTTATGGAGCATTGGAGTGTTGAAGATTACAAAAATTTCACAAATGGAACAAAAAGAAAAAGCAAATATAGATCTACAAAAGTATCTGTTGATGGACATACTTTTGATAGTCAAAAAGAAGCGGATTATTATTGCGAACTTAAATTACGCTTACAAGCACAAGAAATTAATGGATTCTGCTTACAACCTATATTTATTTTAGCACCTGGCTTAAAATATAAAGCAGATTTTATTGTATTTAACAAAGATAATTCAACAGAAGTAATTGATGTTAAAGGTTTTAAAACAAAAGAATATATTGCAAAGAAAAAAGTTTTTGAAGATAAATATCATTTAAAAATAAAGGAAATTGAGTAAACTCAATTTCCTTTTATTTTCTTATAGTTTAACTAATAATATTAAATTTGCTATTTTTATATTTATTATTTCATTTCAAGACATTTTTTAATTTCTTCATTTCTTTTAACTTTCTTTGTTGTTGTTTTTATTAATTCTTCATCTGTTAAAATCATATGCTTAATATATTTATATGGTGGAAAAGTTTTATTAATTTCCTTAATTTGTTCCCAAATAATTTCTTCTAATTCCTCTTTTGAACTATTTGGATATTTTTCTTTTACCACTTCTTTATCATATACAATTTTTACAGATAATTTAACATCATCTTTGTTGCTTACGTTAGGCATACCAAATACTATACATTCTGAAACAAGGTCTAATCTATTAATTAAAACTTCTAATTCATCTGGAAATACTTTTTTACCATTTTTCAAAACTATTACATCCTTTTTTCTTCCTGTAATAAATATGTACCCATCTTTATCTATATATCCTAAATCTCCTGTATAGAACCATCCATCTTTTAAAACTTCTTTTGTTGCTTCTTCATTTTCATAATATCCAAGCATTACATTAGGACCTTTTACTTTAATTTCTCCAATTCCATTTTCATCTTTATTTTCAAATTCAATTTCTACATTTTCCATTGGAATTCCTATTGAACCATATTTTAGTTTTCTTGCATTTTCTGATGCAATAACTGGAGCTGTTTCTGTTAATCCATATCCTTGTACTAACCTAATACCTAGTTCATTAAATCCTTTAGCAACTTTTTTATCTAAAGGTGCTCCTCCTGATACAACATACCTTAAATGTCCTCCAAGTTCATCTAGTATTTGCTTAAATAATTTTCTTCTAATATCAATGTGGAATTTTAATAATATGTTACTAACTTTTTTTGCAATTTCTACTGTTTTTGTTTTTCCTTGTTTCTCAATTCCTTGCACTACCTTTTTATAAATTGCTTCTATTAATAATGGAACTCCTATAAATACACTTACTTTATATTCTTTTAAATTTTGTGCTACATATCGTAATCCATCTGGAAATGCTGTTGTTACTCCTGCTGCAAGCATTACTATTAGTGCAGTTGATCCATAAACATGATGACATGGCAAAAATGCCAAATTTACATCTGTTGGTAAAATTTCTTCTACTAATAACATTGAATATACATTTGAAGCAATATTGTTTTGTGATAGCATAACTGCTTTTGATTTTGATGTTGTTCCTGATGTGAATAATAAAATATTCATTTTATACGCATCAATTTCTGCTTCTATGTATTCTTTTTTTCCTTCTTCAATTAATTTGTAACCTTCTTCTAGTAATGTTGCTATATCTTTATAACCTTCTAGTTCACTCATACAAATATATTCTTTTAGGTTTCCATTTCCTCTTTTTTCTATTTCTTTTATATTGTCTTTATATTTTTCATCAAAAACTACTACATCTGCTTTGCTTCTAATTAAACAACTTTCTAATTCATCTACTTGTAACTCTTTGTCAAGTGGTACAGATACTATTCCACCTAAAAGATTTGCTAAATGTGTTATAGCCCATTCATATCTATTTCTTCCAACTATAGCAACTCTTTTATTTTTAAATCCTAGTTCATAAAATTTTGTACCTAATGCATTTATATCTTCTAATAATTTTTTATATGTAATATTTTTGTATTTTACTTCTTTTTCCTTTTTTTCTTTTATAATATATGCAATATTTTCTGCGTATTTTTCTACAGCATAATATATTAATTCTTTTACATTTTCACAATTAGGTGATTCAAAATATTTTTCTCTTTCCATACTTTTGCTCCTTATCTAGTATTCAATACTAGATTATCATATATGCAATAACATGTCAATAAAGTTGACTAACTCTTCTAAAAATGTTATGATATTTTTGCAAATAAATTTTATAAATAGCTATTATACTAATATTATAAGAGGTAATTTTATGGAAACACTAGAAACACTAATTAATTATAATGAAGAAATAAAAAATTTTCATCTTCCAAGATGGAGAGAACTTCCAAATATAGATTTATATTTAGATCAAGTTGTATCTCTATTAGATAATTATTTATCTAGCTATTTAAAGGAAAATGATGAAAAAGATAGTAAATTTATAACAAAAACCATGATTAATAACTATGTAAAACATGGTGTTGTAAAGCCTCCTATAAATAAAAAATATAGTAAGGAGCACATAGCTTACCTATTTGTTGTATTTACTTTAAAACAAGTTTATAGTATAGAAGATATTAAAAAATTAATTGAACTTGCAATAAAAACTTCTCCTACAAAACAAGCATACAATTTGTTTTGTAATGAAGTAGAAAAAGCAATTAGACTAACTTTTATTGGTGAAAATTATATTGATCACAATAAACTCACTCAAGAACAATATCTTTTAAGAAATGTTGTTCAATCTTTTGCAAATAGACTTTATGTAAAAAAAGTTTTTTTAAAAAGTTAAAATTATATAAAAAAATAAAATTAAGGACGCAATTTTATTCTACGCCCTTAATTTTAATTTTCTACTTGTATTTGTTCTGTTTCTTTTTTAAATTCAGATTGTTCTTCATTTTCATTTTGTAGTTGATGCAATTTTAGCATTACAAATCGTGCTATTGGTTGCGCAATAAAACATTCTACAAAAAATGCAATTGTAAAGTTTCTTGGCCATTTATAAAAGAACATATGAATTGGTTCCATACTAATATGTTTTGTTCCAATCCAAGTTCCAATAACAGTTAATAGTATTGACATTAAAAAGACTGTACAAAGAATATTAATCATTATATGTGATTTAAAACTATCTTTTTCATCCACTATTTGTGCAGTTAACCATTCTGCAGGTTTATATGTAATAAGAACAACTGCTATTACACTTAACCAAATAAAAGGAATTACTTTAAGTACATCAGCCCACACATATAAATGAAATCCTACTTCAAAGCAAGTAATTAGTGGTGCTATTATATTGACAGATATTATTGAAATTATTACCATAAATAAAGCAAATTCTTTTTTATTTCTTGGTAATTTCATAAAAAACTCCATTTTTTCCTCCTTTCCTTTTTTTATAATGGTTTATTTTTCACAAAATAAACGTGAGACCTGTTAGATCTCACGCTGAACCATTATACGCGTTTTTTCAACGTATATATTATATATAATTTTTAAATTTTTTTCAAGAATTAAATCTAATTTTTTTTATTTTTTTATTTTTTTATTTATGTGCATTAAAAATTCAAACTTCAGTAGGTATTTTTACCTATTGTTATATTTATAATATTTTTTACATAACCTATGACGGCGAACAAAGTAAAATGTTAATTTTACTTTATTCGTGTCCATAAGTTATATTTTCAAAGCATTATAATGCTTTTCAATTGACATCACATCATTGTTCAGATATGTCCGCCGTTATTTTTACCTTTTTTACCTTTTTAATCAGTTTAAAAACTTTAACAGTAACGGTTTGACCTTTTGTAATTACTTTTATCCGGATTGGAACTTTTTTAGTGTTTATTACTTTTAAGTCCTTACCTCCATCATATGTAACTGTTGCTTCATGGTCATTTGGACCCAGATATCCAACTGATTCAGAATGAGGCTCTGAAATTGTTTTTAATCCTGCTTCTATCGCTGCACTATTAATAGTACTAGCTACTTGGCAGACACCTCCACCCATGCCATCAACAAAATCCCCATTCACTATTACAGTTGCACTTTTGAAACCTTTTTTAGCAGTAGTATTTCCTACCACTTTTAACCATGAAAAAGTTTCTCCTGGCTGCAATGTATAACCCTTTTTATCTTCTCCATTGATTATCTCTCCTGCCACTTTCATATTGACATTTCGATTTCCATAAGAGTGATAATTGGTTATGCTATGCTTGCTTGCTAGCTTTTTCTTGTATATCACTACTTTTTTGTACTGGTATACAATTGGTGTGCTTGTTGGCATTGGTGTTGAAGTTGACGCAACAGTTTCACTTTGTTCTGGGAGATTAGCTTGTTTAATATCATTATTGCTACTTTTTACTTTTGATTTATATGACATCAAAAGCATCATTAAAAGCATCATTATAGCAACTAATAATACTACTGCACCTCCTAAAACAATAATCCGAATGTTGATCTTTCCTCTTTTCATGTGATATCCTCCTTTTGCTGTTTTTTATGTTACCTTATATATTTTATCATTTATTTTCAATTTTGTAAATGTTTTATTCAAACATATTGATTTCTTCTATTTTATATTCAGATATGTCAGGCATTTCTACCATCTCATCAGTTACAACTTCAAATTCATATTTATATTGACATATACCTTTAGAGCTTCTTTTTGGAATTTTGGTATCATTATAATATTCTGTTTGTGAACTATATCCAAAAGACATTAGAGGAAGTCCTGTATCCATATCTACCCACAATTCATTTTCGCCTAATTGTAATTTATAATATTCCCTTCCAATTTCTTTATTATCATGTGAAATTTTAGTAAAGAATGGTGCTCCTAGCTTAAATAACATATATTTATTCATACTTGATGGAAATATTGGATTAGGAAAAGTTACTAATGTTTCTTTTTTTCTTTCAAATGGAAAATATTCCTTTGTTGCTGTTTTATTATTTTCGTTTAAATAATAAACTTCATTTTCTCCTATTTTTCCATACATTGTTCCAAAATCTTGTGAAATTTCATCATTTTCTGTTTTAATGTAATTTTTTGTTTTAAATTTTCCATCTTTATACCATGTTTCATCAATAAATATTCCATCTCCTTCAAATCCTGCATTAGATATTGTTTCAATATAGAAATTATCTGTTTGAAATTTTTTTGATACTTTTACAGAAATACTATTTAATATAAAAAATTTATATAAGTAAATACATAAAAATATAAGAATAATAGCAATAATTAAGAAAATTATAGATTTAATCTTGCTTCTTCTCCTTATTTTCTTTAAATAATCAATTTCCTTTTTTTGGTTATTCTCGTTTTCCTTTATATCCTCTTGTATCTCTTGTAATCGTTTTTGACAATTACTACATTTTAATAAATGCTGTTCTACTAATTTTTTTGATTCTGAATTTAATATACCATCTACATAACCTAATAGCAAATCTTGTACAATTTCACATTCTGTTTTCTTTTCCATTTTTATTTACCTCCTTTATTTTTTGCTTTGCACGATAAAATGTGACTCTTGCCCAGTTAGGAGTTTTTCCCAATATTTCTCCTATTTCATTAAAATTCAAATTTCCTACCATCCTCAAATACACAATTTCTCTTGATTTATCATCCAGTTTTTGCATATCTTTGAATAGTTTTATTTTATCTTCATTGTTGCATATAATATCTTCTGTAGTTTCTAGAACTTGTATTTCTTCTGTTAGTTCATCTATTGATATATTTTGAATTTTCTTACTTTTCTTTAATTCTTTATACCATAAATGTTTTGCAATTTGACACAACCAAACAGATACTTTACAATTTCCTTTGAATTTTTTTATTTCTTTTACTGCTACGGCAAAAGTCTCTTGTGTTAAATCTTCAGCTAATTCTTCACTATGTGTTAGGCAGAATAAGTACCTATATACTGTATTGCAATATTGTTTATATATTTCTTCGATATTCTGCATAACTTTTTACCTCCTTCTACTTTATAAGAGTCTTTTTTTTTTCATTTTATTACAATTTTTTTATATTTTTTCTTATTTATTTTAATTATTTTAGTTATTTGCATTTTATTTAATTTTATGTTAATATATATTTGTAGCATTATAGATTTTCTTTATAGGAGGTGTTTCTATATGGAAAAAAACACAAAGATCTATGTAAAAGTAGAGCTGCTTCAAAATGAAAAAGAGTTTTGGGCGTTATGTAATTTCATGCGGAGCTCAAAGTCATCTGAATTAAATGACTTTGATTGCATTGATTATTCTTTAGACGGTAGAATAATGATCAATTCTGGACCTTCTATCCCTGAAGGATGTGTTATGCCACCAGAACTGTTAGCGCAGTGGGCATTGTTGTCCAACGGCTATATTTTCTTGACAGTTGATTCTCTACTTAAACTTTTGTGTCTCAATTCGTAGGTTAATATACGAATTGTAGCTCAAAATCCCTCAGTATTCGACTGGGGGATTTTGACTATTATAAATTCTTTTAATCTTACAACACCAATTAAAAACATTTATTATACATATATTTATATTTATTCTTCTACCTCTTCAAATTGACTATTATATAAATCTGCATAAAATCCATTTTGTGCAAGTAGCTCATCATGCGTACCTTGCTCTACAATATCTCCATGATTCATAACTAAAATTAAATCTGCATTTTTAATAGTAGACAATCTATGAGCAATTATAAAACTTGTTCTACCTTTCATTAAATTATCCATTGCTTTTTGAATTCTAATTTCAGTTCTCGTATCGATTGAGCTTGTTGCTTCATCTAAAATTAATATTTTAGGATTTGTTAAAATAACTCTTGCAATTGTAAGTAATTGCTTTTGTCCTGCTGAAACATTACTTGATTCTTCGTTTAATATTGAATTATATCCCTTTGGCAGAGTCTTGATAAAATGATGCACATGCGCAGCTTTTGCAGCTTGAATTACTTCATCATCTGATGCATCTTCTTTTCCATATTTGATATTATCTTTTACAGTTCCTCCAAATAACCATGTATCTTGAAGAACCATTCCAAACATTTTACGTAATTCCCCTCTTGTAAAGTCTTTTATATTGTGCCCATCTATTAGTATTTCTCCTGAGTTTACATCATAAAATCTCATTAATAATTTAACCATTGTTGTTTTACCAGCTCCTGTTGGTCCAACAATTGCAATTTTTTGTCCTTGTTTTACATCTGCACTAAAGTTATGTATAATTGTTTTTTCTGGATTATATCCAAATTGTACATTTTTAAATTCTACATTTCCTTTTAATTCTGATGTATTAATTTCACCTTTTGGTGTTTCTTGTTCTTCTGTTTCTTCTAAAAACTCAAATATTCTTTCTGCTGCTGCTATCATTGCTTGTAACATTCCTGATATCTGTGCTATTTGTGATATTGGTTGTGTAAATTGTTTGTTATATTGAATAAAACTTTGGATATTACCAACTGTAATAGTTCCTTTAATTGCTAAATATCCTCCTGCTACTGCTATTCCAGCATAAGATATATTTCCTATAAAATTCATTAATGGATGCATTAATCCTGATAAGAATTGTGATTTCCACCCTGATTTATATAATTCATTATTTGCTTTTCTAAATTCTTGTTCTGCTTTCTTTTCTCCATTAAATACTTTTACAACATTTAATCCACTATATATTTCTTCTACTTGACCATTAACATGCCCTAAGTAGTCTTGTTGTTTCTTAAAGTATTTTTGAGATTTTTCTACAATTTGTTTTACTATTAGTACTGAAATTGGTAATACAATTAATGAAATAAGTGTCATTTGCCAGCTAATTGAAAGCATCATAACTAAAATTCCTATTAAAGTACAAATTGCTGTAATAATTTGAGTAATACTTTGATTTAGGTTCATACTTAATGTATCAATATCATTTGTAATAATAGATAATACTTCTCCATTTGTCCTTTTATCAAAATAATTCATTGGCAATTTATTAATTTTTTTTGCAATGTCATTTCTTAATTTATATGTTATTTTTTGAGATACTCCTGTCATTGTAAAACCTTGTATAAAGGAGAATAGTGCACTTACAATATATAAACCAAGTAAAGTTAATAGAATTCGTGCAATTTTTCCAAAGTCTATTCCGTTTCCACCAGATAGTTTACTTATTAAACCATTAAAGATTTCTGTTGTTGCATTTCCAAGTATTTTTGGTCCTACTATTGTAAATATTGTACTTCCAATTGCAAATATAAATACGATAATTAGTGCAATTTTATATTTTGATAGATAGTTATTAATTAATTTTTTAGTTGTTCCCTTAAAATTCTTCGGTTTTTCAATTTGTCCCCTTGCACCTGGTCCTCGTCTTGGTCCACCCATTGGTCCTGGCATAACTATTCCTCCTTTCCCTTTGTTTCTTTATTTTCTTCTATTTTATGTTCTTTATCGCTTTGTTTATTTTGTTTTTCTTCACATTCGTTATTATTTTTATTATTTTCTATCATCTTATTGCCACTAAGTTCCTCTTCTGATAATTGTGATAAAGCAATTTGTCTGTATGTTTCATTGTCTTTCATTAACTCTTCATGAGTACCAATTCCAACTACTTTTCCTTCGTCTAATACAATAATTTGATTTGCATTTAAAATTGTACTTATTCTTTGTGCAACTATAATTACTGTTTTATTTTCTGTTTTTTGCGCTAATGCTTCTCTTAGTGCTGAATCTGTTTTAAAGTCTAACGCAGAAAAACTATCATCAAATACAAATATTTCTGGATCTTTTGCAATTGCTCTTGCAATTGATAGACGTTGTTTCTGTCCACCACTTACATTACTTCCTCCTTGTGAAATATCATCTTTGTATTTTTTCTCCTTTGTTTCTATAAATTCTGTTGCTTGCGCTATTTCTGCTGCTTGTATCATTTGCTCATCAGACATTGTTTCATCTGCATATTTTATATTTGATTCTATAGTTCCTGAAAATAAAATTCCTTTTTGTGGCACAAATCCAATAATGTCTCTTAATTTTTTAATTGAAACATCTTTTATATTTACACCATCAATTAAAAGTTCTCCACCTGTTACATCATAAAATCTTGGTAATAGATTAACAATAGTTGATTTTCCACTACCTGTACTTCCTATAATTGCTGTAGTTTCTCCTGGTTTTGCTGTAAAATTAATATCTTCTAAAATTTCAGTATCTGCATCTGGATATCTAAAACATACATTTTTAAATTCTACTAATCCTTTTTTGTTTGGATCAAATTCTTTTGGTTGTGGCTTTTCTTTTATTGATGGATCTGTTTCAATTACATCCATTATACGATTTGCTGAAACAGATGCTCTTGGAAGCATAATTGATATCATAGATATCATTAAGAATGAAATTAGAATTTGCATCATATATTGAATAAATGCCATCATATTTCCTACTTGTATAATTCCTTGATCTACTCCATGTCCTCCAACCCAAATAATTAAAATCATCATAGAGTTCATTACAAACATAAGCATTGGCATCATCATTGACATTGCTCTGTTTACAAATATATTTGTTTTCATTAATTCTTGATTTGCTTCATCAAATCTTCCTTCTTCTCTTTTTTCTGTATTAAATGCACGAATGACTGGTAAACCTGTTAAAATTTCTCTTGATACTAAATTTAGTTTATCTGTTAAGTCCTGTAATCTCTTAAATTTAGGCATTGTAATAAAGAATAGTGTTCCTACAATAAATAAAATTGCAAGTATAGCTACTCCTACAATCCACGCCATTGAATTGTCACTATTTGTTAAAACTTTGATAAATCCACCTATTCCCATAATTGGTGCATATACTACTACTCTAAATAACATTGTAATTAATTGTTGAATTTGCTGTATATCATTTGTACTACGTGTAATTAAAGAAGCAGTTGAAAATTCACTTAATTCTTTATTAGAAAAACTTAATACTTTTTTAAATACTTTATTACGAAGTGTTTGACCAAGCTTTGCTGCAACTCTAGCTGAGAATAAAATAATTAAAACAGCTGATGTCATACTTATTAATGCTACTCCCAACATTTGAATTCCTGAAAGTAGTATGTAATTATTTTGAAGTTTATCTGTATCTACACCTAAATCTTTATACATTTGCTTTATTGTTACTACTGTTGCTTGCTCTTTAATAGAATCTGACATTTCGTCTACTTGCTTTGTATATTGTTCTAATAGACTTTTTCTTTGTTCTTGTGGCATATTTTTTATTATATCTATTAAACTTTGTGAAATAATCATCTGTTTTTGAGCTTCTGGCATATTGCTTGTCATTTGCTCTTTTATTTTATTTGACATTTCTTCATCTTTTATTGTATTTAATTCCATTAATGGAGTAGAAAGTAACTTTGCAAGTTCTTGTTCTTTTTCTTCTTCTATTTCATTTAACATATAAACACTATTAGGCTCAATTGTATAATCTTTTCCATAATATTCTTCTATCGTTTTCTTTTGTTCTTTACTTAAACTACTACCTAAGAGTGTATAATTATTTAAAATTTCTTTATTCTGATTTGTAAGAATAAAAATGAATTCCATATCTTCTTTTGAAATAAATTTTGGTACTAGAGTTTCAATTCCTCCTGCTTGTATACCAACATTTACTATTTTTGATGTATAATCTGGCAATGCTAAATCTGCTGCTGCCTGCACACATAACAATACTACAATAATAACTACTGACCAAAATGATTTCTTTAGGTTCTTTAATACTTTTAACATCTTTACTCCTCCCGGTACTAAGATACGCTCCTTTTTTCTTTAAAAAAGGAACGCATCTAAATCTCTTTAATTAAATAACACTGTATCATTATATGTGACACAGTGTTATTTTGTCAAGCTGAGCTTTGTGAAAATTGTGTGAATTCCTGTAGATTTTTACATCTTTCTGAATACTCCTGCAACTTTTCCTAGAATTTCGCAATTTGGTACTATTATTGGGTCCATTGTGCTATTTTCTGGTTGAAGTCTGATATGATCTGTTTCTTTATAGAATGTTTTTACTGTTGCTTCTTCTCCTATTAATGCTACAACTATTTCTCCGTTATTGGCAGTGTTTTGTTTCTTTACTAAAATATAGTCTCCGTCTAAAATTCCTGCTTCTATCATACTTTCGCCTCTAACTGTAAGCATGAAACTTTCTGAATTTCCAACAAAGTCAATTGGAATTGGAAATGTATCTGTTATATTTTCTACTGCTAAAATTGGTTCTCCTGCTGTTATTCTTCCTACTATTGGAACTTCTACTAATTCTTTTTGTGTGTAGAAATCTTTGCTTGATGTTGCTTTTGGTTCTCCTGTTCCTCCTTTTAGTAGTCTTAATGTTCTTCCTTTTTTGTCTTGTTTTTTGATGTATCCTTTTTCATCTAGTTTTGCTAAATATCCATGTACTGTTGCTGTTGAACTTAGTCCTACTGCTTTTCCTATTTCTCTTACTGATGGTGGATATCCTTGTGTCATTATTTGTTTTTCAATAAATTTTAATATTGCTTTTTCTCTTTTATTTAACTCTGGTTTCTTCTTTCTTGGCATATTTATCACTCCATTTCCTTTATTTTGTTACATCATATCATACAAACAAAAAAATGTCAAACATATTTTTGATTTATTTTATTTAATATAATATATTTATATAATTTAAGTTTTTAATACAACTCTATAATAGAATGTAATATTTTATCATCTGCTCCTTTTATTATTATCACATTTTTATTGTCTTTTTTGGCGTAATGGCATTTTATTTTATCTCCTAATTTAATTTCTTTTTTATATACTATTCTTACATTATCAAATGGCCTTTTTTCATATACATCTTCTGGTAATGCTTCATATGCTAAGTCAAGATAATACAAATTATGCATATGTTTATTTAAATCAATGTCTTTTCTGATTACTGTATACTCTAATGTAGAAATTATTTCGTCTGGTTGTTCTATTTTTCCTAATTCTTCTGAAAACACTCTATGTTCTTCTGGTTGATATTTTTCCATAATTTCTTCTGTTAATCTTTCTAATTTTCGATTTTCAATATTAATAAGTGTCCATTTTGAAGTTGCTCTTGCACGTAATTTTCCACTTTCATCATATATTTCATAATCACGGTATGTAAAGAATTTATTCATCCCTCTTCCCCATGTATGTATTTCTAACTCTGTTCCATATGTTGGTCTATCTATCACTTCTAGTTTCCAATCTAATAATACCCATGATACTTTTGTTTCTTCTATATTATTTACTCCATATCCAGCGATATCTGAATGATAGCTTCCTATGTCCTCTAAAAACTCTAAAATTGCTCTATTTTTTATTTTATTATCTTTTCCTATATCTTTTAGTCCTAATTTAAATTTATCTTTGTATATCATTTTATTTCTATAATATATTTAATGACTTAAATACATTACATTCTCCTTTCTGTTATGACAAAGTAATCATTTCTTTTTGTCACTTTTTTATAAACTACTTATTTTATCAATCATATATATTAAATTTATTTAATTATGAATGCTAGCGAAATTATATTACAAATTATTTAATTAACAAATGGGAGAATCTCAAACTTGCTTTGAGAGGGGCCTATTTGTTAATTTTATAATTTGTTTATAATGTAGCGTAGCCGAAGAATTAAATAAATTTACTATATATAATTGAAATTAATATTAATATCCTGGCTTTTTTAAAAGCTTAAACATATTCTTTTTGTATTCTTCTACTCCTGGCTGATTAAATGGATTTACTCCTAAAATCATTCCTGATACAGCACAAGCTTTTTCAAAGAAATATATTAATTCCCCAATATTTTCTTCATCTAAGTATTCCATAGTTATTTCTATATTAGGAACCCCTCCAGATACATGTGCTTGTATAGTTCCTTCCATTGCTTTTTTATTAACATAGTCCATACCTTTACCTGCTAAATAATTTAATCCATCTAAGTTGTCATCATCTGAGTTTATTATTATATCTGAATTAGAATTTTTTATTGATATTACAGTTTCAAATATATTTCTTCTTCCTTCTTGAATATATTGTCCCATAGAATGTAAATCTGTTGTAAAGTCAACTCCTGCTGGGAAAATCCCTTTTTGTTCTTTTCCTTCGCTTTCTCCATAAAGTTGTTTCCACCATTCAGTAAAATAGTGCATCTTTGGCTCATAATTTACTAATATTTCGATATTTTTATCTGATTCATATAGTATATTTCTTGCTACAGCATATTGATAACATTCATTATATTTAACATCTGGATCATCATATCTTGATTGTGCAATTCTTGCTCCTTCCATTAATTTATCGATATCAATTCCTGCTGTTGCAATTGGAAGTAATCCTACTGCTGTTAAAACAGAATATCTTCCCCCTACATTATCTGGAACTACGAATTGTTCATATCCTTCATTTTCTGCAAGCGTTTTTAAAGCTCCTTTTTCTTTATCTGTTGTAGCATAAATTCTGCTTCTTGCTTCGTCAATTCCATATTTATTTTCTAATATTTCTCTAAAAATTCTAAAAGCAATTGCAGGCTCTGTAGTTGTACCTGATTTTGAAATAACGTTAACAGAAAAATCTTTATCTCCTATATATTCAATCACTTCATTTATATAATTAGGACTTAAGTTATTTCCTAAATATAATATTTCTGGATTTTTTCTTTGTTTTGTTGACAACATATTATAAAATGAGCTTGTTAGAGATTCAATCACAGCTCTTGCACCCAAATAAGATCCACCTATTCCTATAACTACTAGCACATCAGATTCTTTTTTTATTTTATTTGCAGCTTTTTTTATTCTTTCGAATTCTTTTTTATCATAATTGCTTGGTAGCTCTAGCCATCCTACAAAATCCTTTTCATCATTTGCTCTTTTATGTAATTCTTTATGTATATTTTCTACTTTTTGCTTATATTCAGCTATACTTTTTTTTGTTATATCACTATTTTTTAAGTTTAATTTAATTTCACTCATTTATCTTACCTCTCTTTTCTTTTGATGAATTCATTATATAAAAAATTTATATATAATTCAATAACAATTTTTATTTTTTGAAACTAAAATGATATTTCTCATCTATTTCATATTTGAAAAAATAAAGAGACAAATGAGGACTCTATCTCCCCCCTTTGTCTCACATTACTTCATTCATTACTCTTGCTAAGTATTTCATACTTGTTAAACATTGTTCAAGAGTGTTTCCTGTTGCTCCAACTTCTATAATGCTTGCATATTTTCCAGTATGTTGATTATATCTAGATTCTGTTAGCATTATTGGTTTGAATAATCCTGGATACATTTCTTCTGCTTTTTCTTGTACTTTAATTGCAAATTTTAAATTCTGGTTCCAGTTCGGGTGCCATAGTCCACCTGCATTTGTTCCTATTACAAACATTATTTGAGCTGCTTCATCTACTTCTCCTATTTTCACTGTAGGTGCATAGTCGCTTCTTGCACCTACTGCATCTCTATGAACATCTATAATAATATCACTTGGTGTTGTTTTTAATATATTCTCTACTGTAGCTAATGAACGTGTATATGAACCATTATATGCTGGATAATCGTGATAATCTGTACTGTGTATTACATTGTAATTATATTGCTTTAATTGATTTTCTAACTCTGTTCCAACTCTTGTTACTGTATAATTTAAATCTGTAGTTCTGAAGTTTCCTGTTGGTGTATATGGATATTTTTCACTTGAAGTGTAACTTTCACAGCTATGTGTATGAAATAAAATAACATTTTTGTTTTCAACTGTAATATCTGGTGTTAACATTTCTTGTGTTAATTCATACCCTGTTTGATTTTTTATTTTAACTTTTCCATATTCTACATTATAACTTTCTTGAATTGGGTTGTTGGTAATGACTTGTGTTGGTAATCCTGTTTGAGCCATTTGAATTTGTTCTTCATTTTGTTGTTCTTGATTTTGTGCACTTTTATCTTCGTTAGCCAATTGTTCAGCATTTTCTTTTTCTGCTCTTTTTTCTATTTCTTCCAGTCCACTAATACTACTAATTTCTGTTTTTAATATTTGTTCTAAAATATTATCTTGACTTTTATATCTATCTTCCTCTGTTCCCTCTTTAACATTTTCTTTGTTAATTGTTGATATTGTCGGAACAGTTGTATCTATGCATCCTAGCATATTAGTTTTTGCTATAATTTTAATACCGTTTTTTACGCCATCTGCAATTTTTTCTTTATTGTTTTCTCCATAAAAATATTTACTTATATAAATAATAATTAATAAGAATATTAGTCCTATGAAGAACTTCATTATATCCTTCATTTTTAATACAGTAACATTGAACATATTTTTCTCCTCATCTTAAGTCTACTATATATATTTATATTCAGTTACTGTATTACTTATAACAAAAATCTTATAATCTGGTATATTTATATAATATAAAAACAGCCTTATACTATTTATAATACTAGTATAAAGCTGTGAATATAATTTAATTTTGCGCTTATATTTTTTTCCAAAACCAATCTAAACTACTATCAATACTTTTCTTTCCTTTTACTTTTGTTTCAATGTCATCTACCCATAAATATGAAAAGAATGTTATAAAGACAAATACAAAATCTATTGCTATACATCTTGATAATACAGGTAATAATGTTCTAAACTCTTCTGATAATGTTAGGATTTGAAATACATGTACAATTAGTAATGCTAAAAATCCAAATAAAGCAATTGCTCCTATGTAACTCTTTTTTACTTCTTGTGCTAAAAATATTAGTAATACTGTAATTATTAACATTAATATTAGTGTTAGTGGATTGGTCATATTAATTAAAATCATCTTTTATTCCTCCGTTTTTTCTTTTGTTATTGTTACTATCATATCATTAAATTTATTAATTGGCAATATTCTTTTGATGTTTTTATATTACATTTTTGTTACAATAAAATTCTTTACTTATGATTTTTTTACAATTTGTAATATTTTATTTTAATATGGTAACATTTATTTTAATTTTTCTTCAATTAAATTCGCTATTTCAGTTGCCTTTTGTGTTATATATTCTTGATTTTCTCCTTCAATCATTACTCTAACAAGAGGTTCTGTTCCTGAAGGTCTTATTAATACTCTTCCATTTCCAGCAAATTCTTTTTCTAATTTTTCAATTGCATTTTTTATATCGCTATCTTTTTCGTAATCATATTTCTTATCTGAATTTACTTTTGCATTAACTAATATTTGTGGATATAATTTAACTAAACTTGATAATTCAGAAGCTTTTTTATTTTCTTCTAAAATTGATTGAATAATCATTAAAGATGTTAATATTCCATCTCCTGTTGGGTTATAATCTAATAAAATAACATGACCTGATTGTTCTCCACCTAGATTATAGCCATCTTGCAACATTTTTTCTAATACATATCTATCTCCTACTTTTGTTTGAAATAGCTGTAATCCATTTTCTTTAGTATACTTATTTAACCCTAAATTGCTCATTACTGTTGCAACAATTGTATCATTTTTCAACATGCCTTTTTTTCTTAAATTTTGTGATATAATTGCAAGTATTTTATCTCCATCAATTTCGTTACCTTTTTCATCTATTGCAAGGCATCTATCTCCATCTCCATCATATGCAATTCCTAAACTTAGTTGGTTTTCTACAACATATTTTTTTATTTGTTCTAAATGTGTTGAACCACAGTTTTTATTGATATTTACTCCATCTGGATTATTATTTATTATTTTGTATTTTATTCCTAATGTCTTAAATACTTCTTCTGCTACTTTATATGTTGCACCATTTGCAGTATCAATTCCAACTATAAAATCGTCTTTTAAATTTTTATTCATGCTATCGCTAAATATTTCTTTAAAGAAATCAATATATTTATCCATTAACTCTAAGCTGTATTCTGAAATTCCTATTTTATCATTTACAGCTCTTAATTCATTTATTTTTCCAGAATCCATTACTTCTTCTATTTCTTCTTCTAATTCATCTGAAATTTTTGTTCCTTTATTACTAAAATATTTAACTCCATTAAATTCATATGTATTATGTGATGCAGAAATAACTACACTTGCATCTGCATTTAATTTTCTTGTTAAATATGCTACTGCTGGTGTTGGAATTACTCCTAATAGTTTTACATTTGCTCCATAACTTAAAAAACCTGCTACCATTGCACTTTCTATTAATGTTCCAGAAATACGGGTATCTCTCCCTATTAAAATCGTAGGCGCATGGTCTGTATGTTTTGATAATACATATGCTCCTGCTTTTGCAACTTTATATACTAATTCTGGTGTTAACTCAGTATTAGCAATTCTTCTTATTCCATCTGTCCCAAAATATTTTCTCATTTTGTTCCTCCCTTTTTGAAATTAAAAATATAATTTATATCTGTATTATAGATGTTATTATTTTATTATATGACCCATCATACTTTTTAGTCTAGAAAAATATCCTCCATCAAACATTATCACTTTTTCTTTTGCTGTTAATTCTATCTCTTTTGGCTCGTCAATATCTATTCTTTTATTTGTTAAAGCTAATTTTGGATTTATTGTGGTTATTTGTTCTAATTTATCTTTTCCTATTAGTTCTTTTATTTTCTTTAATGCTGATGGTATTAATGGGTAAATTGTATTTTCTTTATGTGCATCACTTCCTAAAAAATGTACACAATTATTTTGTAATAATTTTCGTACCATTATCTGTGTTTTAGTATTATATTGTCCTAATATACTACCATAATTACATTGCATTAATACCCCTTTTTTTATTAAATCACATACTAATTCTGGTTTCTTTTGGATAAAACTATATCTTTCAGGATGTGCTAATATAGGTACTAATTTATATGACATCATTTCATAAATAATGTCATATAAATTAAGAGGTTCACTATTTATTGGTAATTCAAAAAGGACATAACTTGTATCATTTATTGTTGAAGCTTCTTCATTTTCCAATAATTTTATAATATTTTCTGAAAAATATATTTCACTTGCTAAGTATAAATTTAGTTTTATATCTTTCACATTTAAATTTTCATATATTCCATTAATCCATACTTCTCTTTCTGCTGCATTTACTTCGTAACGACCTTCTATATAGTGAGATGTTGATATTACACCTTCAAATCCCGCTTTTTCTGCTTCTTTTAATAAATTGAATGTTTCATCTATACTGCGTGAGCCATCATCAACATTAGGTAATATATGTGAATGAAAATCTATCATTTTTTCTCCTCTTTATTTTTCGTTCTTGATGTCTTCTTTTTCTATATAGTCATTTGCCTTAAAATCCTTATTTTTTTACTTCTGATATTTTTATTACCATTCATAAATCACAAGTTTATTTTTAATATATTCTATCATTCAATAAAAAATAAAGCAACTATTATTTTTTATTAATCCTTTTGTTAGATTTTGGTTAGATATCAAAGAAACACTATGTAGATTTTTGAAAAAAGCTATGCTATAATACTAGAATGTCTAAAAAATAATAAGAAAGGAATGATACGACTATGTCAAATATTACAGTTAGTATACACGAGAAAAACAACATCTATCAAGCTGTAATTAATTACAGAGATAACAATAACAAAAGAAAACAAAAATGGATGTCCACAAGAATAAAAGCTGCAAGAGGAAACAAACGAAAAGCCTTACAAAAAGCTGAAGAATTTAGAGAACAATTCGCATATTCTTTTCGTGAAAAAGAACAACTAAAGCAAAAAAACGCAGCATTAGCTGAAAAATACTTGTTATTTAGAGAAATTCTGTATAATTTAGATACTTCAAAAAAGTATGATGAAACAATTTCTTTTTTTGAATATATAACATTATGGATTGACAAAGTAAAACCTACTATTGAGCCCACAACATATGCTGTTCATATGCAAATGATTAATTTTAGAATCAAACAATATTTTACAAAAAATCCTATTAAACTATTAGAACTAGAGCCAAGACATATTCAAAATTTTTATGATTTTTTATTAGCCGAAAATTTAAAGCCTACTACTATTCTCCGTTATCATGCTATTATTCGAAAATCCTTAGAATATGCATTTCAACAAAATTTAATTGTCAATAATCCTGCTGACAAAGTAAAACCACCAAAAAAGAATTTATTTGTTGGCTCTTTCTATTCTGAAAATGAATTTAATATCTTGTTCCAAAAATCCAAAGATGACCCCCTACACCTCGTTATTTTATTAACAGCCTTTTATGGTCTACGAAGAAGTGAAGTATTAGGACTAAAATGGTCTGCTATTGATTTTGAAGCAAAAACCATTACCATCCAACACACTATTGTAGAAGTAAAAATGAATGGAAAAAAGCAAGTTTTAGCAAAAGACAGAACTAAAACAAATTCTAGTCATAGAACACTTCCTTTAACCAAAGAAGTAATGACAGCTCTAAAAGATGAAAAAAAACGACAAGAAGCAAATCAGAAAAAATTCAAAAAAAATTATATAACTAAATATAAGGAATATGTTTGTCTACATGCAAATGGTTCCCTAATTAAGCCAGACTATGTAACAAGGCACTTCCCTCTTCTTCTAAAAAATATTGGATTAAGACATATACGCTTTCATGATTTGAGACATTCTTGTGCCAGCTTATTAGTTGCAAAAAATATTCCTATGAAAGCTATTCAAGAATGGCTTGGTCATTCTAGCTTTTCTACTACTGCAAATATCTATGCACATTTAGATACAAATGCTAAACTTTTATCTGCAGAAGCTATTTCATCTGCTCTTAATTTTAAACAATCATAAGTAATTTGGTTAGATTTTAGTTAGATTTTCAATAATTATTTATAATATCGATATTACTCAAGTACTAATAATAAGCCATTTTTATTGTGATTAATTTTATGTTATTCATTACAGTGCACATGTGGCTAAGTATGCATGGATGGGTGCAGTAACAGCAACAGGAGATACAAATACACCTTTTGCAGGAACAGTACAAGAATCTAAATTAGCAGATGCATTTAAA
>CANQNU010000025.1 GCA_947625295.1 uncultured Clostridia bacterium
GAAAAATATGGAGTATCTGCAGTAGCAGCAGCTGCACCAGCAGCTGGAGGAGCAGTAGCAGGAGGTGCTGCTGAAGAAAAATCATCATTTGATGTAGTATTAGCAGAAGCAGGAGATCAAAAAATTAAAGTTATCAAAGTAGTTAGAGATGCTACAGGATTAGGATTAAAAGAAGCTAAAGATTTAGTAGATGGAGCTCCAAAAACAGTTAAAGAAGGAGTAAGCAAAGAAGAAGCTGAAGATTTAAAAGCTAAATTTGCAGAAGTTGGAGCAGTTATTGAATTAAAATAATTAATCTTAAAAATATAAAAACAAGCCTTTAGGGCTTGTTTTTTTGGTAAAAAAAGTATATAATAGTGAACAAATTGAAATAGGAGATGATTACATGAAAGTAAGTAAAGAAGAAATTTTACACATTGCTAATTTATCAGACTTAATACTAGAAGAAAACGAAGTAGAAAAATACTTATCAAACTTACAAGAAATATTAAACTTTGCAAATATAGTAAGCAATGCACCAGTTGAAGGACTAGATATTACAATAGGTAGCAATGAAGCACAAAATGTATTTAGAAAAGATGAAATAAAAATATTCGAAGACAACAAAAGTTTATTACAAAATGCACCAACACAAGACCAAAACATGTTCAAAATTCCAAAGGTTCTTTAAGATATTCAAATAAGAATGTAAATAAAACGCAAATAAGAATGTAAATCAAAATGTAAATAAAAATGTAAATAAAAATGCAAAGAAAAATGTAAAAAAAAATGCAAAGAAAAATGTAAATCAAAATGCAAAGAAAAATGCAAATAAGAATGTAAATCAAAATGCAAATAAAAAATAAATCAAAATGTAAATAAAATCGTAAATAAAGATAAGATTACGATAAATTAAAAATATCTATCTAAAAAGGAGGAAAATAGATGGACATTACAGAATTAACAGTTCATGAATTGCAAGAAAAAATAAAAAGCAAAGAATTAACAATAACTCAAATAACAAATGCATATGTAGACAGAATTAACGAAAAAGAAAAAGATGTACAAGCATTTGTAACTACGCTAACAGAAGAGGCAAAGAAACAGGCTATAGAAGTAGAAGAAAAAATAAATAAAGGTGAGATAACAGGAGAGTTTGCTGGAATTCCAATAGGAATTAAAGACAATATGTGTACAAAAGGAGTAAAAACAACGTGTAGCTCAAAAATGTTAGAAAACTTCATTTCGCCATATGATGCTACTGTAGTTGAAAAATTAAATAATGAAAATATTATTGATTTAGGAAAACTAAATATGGATGAATTTGCAATGGGAGGATCAACAGAATATTCATATTTCAAAAAGACAAGAAATCCATGGAATTTAAATAAAGTACCAGGGGGATCTTCAGGAGGTTCAGCAGCAGCAGTTGCAGCCAATTTAGTTCCATGGGCTTTAGGTTCAGATACAGGAGGTTCTATCAGACAACCTTCAAGTTTTTGTGGAGTAGTTGGACTAAAACCAACATATGGACTAGTTTCAAGATATGGTTTAGTAGCATTTGCTTCATCACTTGACCAAATTGGTCCAATAACTAAAGATGTAAGAGATAGTGCAATACTTTTAAATATTATTGCAGGTCATGATGAGAAAGACTCTACATCAGCTAGTAGAGAAAAAGTAGACTATACAAAATGCCTAAAAAATGATGTAAAAGGATTAAAAATAGGAGTGCCAAAAGAATTCTTTGGAGAAGGAATAAATAAAGAAGTAAAAGAATCATTACAAAAAGCAATTGAAACATATAAAAAATTAGGTGCAGAAGTAGAAGAATTTTCATTAGATATTGCACAATATTCATTAGCAAGTTACTATATAATAGCATGTGCAGAAGCAAGTTCAAATTTAGGAAGATTTGATGGAATACGTTATGGATATAGAACGCCAGAATTTACAAATTTAAAAGAATTATATAAAAAATCAAGAAGTGAAGGATTTGGTGCAGAAGTAAAAAGAAGAATTATACTTGGTACATATGTATTATCATCAGGGTATTATGATGCTTATTATAAAAAAGCACAACAAGTACGTACATTAGTTATTAACGAATTCAACAAAGGATTTGAAAAATATGATGTAATATTAACACCAACATCACCAACAGTTGCATTTGATATTGGATCAAAATCAGACAATCCACTAGAAATGTATCTAGCAGATATTTGCACAGTATCAGTTAATATTGCAGGACTTCCAGGTATATCAATACCATGTGGAGTAGATAGCCAAGGAATGCCAATAGGAATGCAATTAATCGGAAATAAATTCTGCGAAGAAACAATATTAAACGCAGCATATACTTTTGAACAAGAAGTAAAATTTAGAGAAAAATATAAACCACAGTTTAAGCAAAATGCTTGAGCAAATAAAATTACAGATTGCTCATGTAATTTAGAGAGACAAATTTATTGACTATTTATACAATTTAGAAAAAGATTGTGTATACATTTTAAAAGGAGGAAAATAGATGTCAAGAGAAGATTATGAAGTTGTAATAGGATTAGAAGTTCACGCAGAGTTATCAACTAAAACAAAAATATTCTGTTCATGTCCAACTGAATTTGGAGGATTACCAAATACACACACTTGTCCAATTTGTATGGCAATGCCAGGAACTTTACCAGTTTTAAACGAAAAAGTAGTTGAATATGCAGTAAAAGCTGGACTTGCAACCAATTGTGAAATTGCAAGAGACAGTAAAAATGATAGAAAAAATTATTTTTATCCAGACCTTCCAAAATCTTATCAAATTTCTCAGTTTGATAAACCACTTTGCAAAAATGGATATGTAGAAATAGATACAAAAAATGGAAAGAAAAAGATAAGAATTACAAGAATTCACATTGAAGAAGATGCAGGAAAATTAAATCATGATGAGTTTGGTGGAGGAAGTTTAGTTGATTTAAATAGAGCAGGTGTGCCATTAATTGAAACTGTTTCTGAACCAGACATATCAAGCGCAGAAGAAGCGGAAGCATATTTAAGAAAATTAAAATCTATTTTTGAATACATAGAAGTATCAGACTGTAAAATGCAAGAGGGTTCTTTAAGAGCAGATGTTAACGTTTCTGTTAGAAAAAAAGGAGATACTAAACTTGGAACTCGTACAGAAATGAAAAATATGAACTCTTTTAGAAGTATTGTAAGAGCGATTGAATATGAAGTAGATAGACAAATAGATGTAATAGAAGATGGTGGAATTATAGAACAGGAAACTTTAAGATGGGATGATGTATCAGGAAAAACTTTTTCAATGAGAGATAAAGAAGATGCACAAGATTATCGTTATTTTCCAGATCCAGATTTAGTTGCAATTAAGCTTTCAGAAGAATATATAGAAAATATTAAAAAGGGACTTCCTGAATTGCCTGAAAGCAGAAAACAAAGATATTTAGAAGAATATAAATTATCTGAAAAAGATGCAAACTTAATTACATCTTCAAAATATTTATCTGATTTATTTGAAGAAGCAAGTAAAGTATGCAATAATCCAAAAGCAGTTAATAATTGGATTATTTCTGATATTTCAAGAATTTTAAACGAAACAGAAATGGATCCAATAGAAATACCTTTTGATAGCAAGCAATTAGGAAAATTAGTTGTTTTAATTGATAAAGGAACGATTAGTTCAAGTATTGGAAAAAAGGTTCTTACTGAATTATTTGAAAATCCTAGAGACCCAGAAGAAATTATTAAAGAAAAAGGATGGATACAAATTTCTGATGAGGGAGCAATTAAGGAAGTTGTACTAAAAATATTAGAAGCAAATCCACAATCTATTGCAGATTATAAGGGTGGTAAAGATAAGGCACTAGGTTTCTTAGTAGGTCAAGCTATGAAAGAAACTAAAGGAAAAGCAAATCCACAAATGTTAAATAAGATGTTTTTAGAAGAGTTAAATAAATAGGAAGATAGGATTAAGATAATAAAATATAAAATGCCAAAAGATTTTTTATAATAATTTAAATCTTTTGGCATTTTGAATGTTAAATTAATAATTTTATATAATTATAATAACTTATACTGATTTATTAAAAGTGAAATTTATGCATATATAACAACTTATAATGACTTATATTAGATTTTATGAAATCATTATATAAATTGTTTTTTTATTCCTTCTACTACAAAACCACATATAATAAACTCAATTCCGAAAATTAAACTTAATCTAAATAATGAAATTCCTATGTAATAAATTAAAGGAGATTGAAAAGTGAAATTATATGTAAGTAAAATAAAAACAGAAACTAAGCAAATAATTAAACAAAATTTTAATCCATTATTTATTATTTTATGTGTCATTTTATCAAAATTTTTATAAATTTCTATTATCTTTTTTATCATAATACACCTCTTTATAATTAATATGTACATAATTATCGTAACATGAAAAGCTAGTAAAAACAATGGAAATAAATTCTAAATAGTAAATTAAGATTTTTTATATGTCCTTAATATAATGGAAGATATATAATTTATAAAAAATAATAAAAAAGGATATTCTATGTTAATTAGAATATCCTTTTGAAAATAAAAACTATGCATAATCTTTATTTTTATAGTCTTAAGCCATTGCTGAATTCAATTTTTTTGATAAATTAGATTTTTTTCTAGCTGCTGTATTTTTTACAATAACACCTTTACTACATGCTTGATCTATTTTCTTTGTAGCTTCAGATAATAAAACTTTAGCTTCATCAATATTTCCAGCATTTACAGCTTCTTCAAATTTTTTAACAGCTGATTTATATCCAGATTTTATCATATTATTTCTTAAAGTTTTTTTCTCAATTACTTTAACTCTCTTTTTTGCTGATTTTATATTTGGCATAATTAAGCACCTCCTCTTAGTCTATATTAAACTATAACATATCATATTCTATCACATTTTTACTAATTTGGCAAGACATTCTAAGAAATTTAATAAATAACCTTAATATAACGTAATTTTTTAAACTGAGAACAATATAACTTACTAATAGATAATAATGTTTTAATACAACTTTATAATAATTAATTTTTAAAGAAGTAAAGTAACTTTTGTGAAATAAAGAAATTTATAATATATAATAAAAACAATAATATTCATAAAAAGTTCATCAAAAATTCATAAAAGTATGATATAAAATTATAAAGCTAGAATAATCTAGTAAAAACATCCCCTTTTATTTTCAAGGACTACTATTAAAAAAGTAGTTCTTTATTTATATAATTAAAGATTTTTTATTTGCAATTTATTTGTTAGAAAGTATTATGAAGTTTTTAGTAATATATTGTAAATAAAATTATTTACTAAATAAATATTATAATATATAATTAGATATATAAATACAGGTCAAATTTAAATTTTTTATAATGCATTATAAAAAATTTTATTGCAAGTAATTAAGACCAATATAATCTGAAAGGAGAAAAAATGGCTAATATAAATGATTATATATTATGGAGAGGGGATATTCCAATAACATATAAATTTCCATTTAATGAGATTGATAGCATGATTCTAGCGAGATTTTCCTATTTAATATTTCATAAAATTAAAATGGGACAAAAGGAAACAATTGAATCAATTTCAAAGAAAATGAAAAATTTTGATAATGAAGAATTTTTATATAATGGAGATAAAGAATTAATTACAAATTTAGGACAAAGTAAAAGATTTAAAGATATGATTGTAACAGATTATATAAAGACAAATGATAAAGAAAGTGAAAAACAATTTGGAGCTATTACTATTCACATATCTGATAAAGAATTATATATTTCTTATATTGGTACAGATAGTACTATACATGGTTGGAAAGAAGATCTTAATATGGCATTTATGGATAATGTTCCATGTCAGATTTCAGGAAAAGAATATGCAGAGCAAATTTTAAACAAATATCATGATAAAAAGATTAGAATCGGTGGACATTCAAAAGGTGGAAATGTTGCAATCTATTCAGCAATAACTATTCCGAAAGAAATGCAAAAAAGAATTATAAAAGTCTATAATTATGATGGACCAGGATTTAACAAGAAAATAATTGATGAATATGGAAGTAATAAAATTATAGATAAAATTGAAACATATATACCACAAGATTCAATAATTGGAAGAATTTTAAATCATAAAGAAAAAATGACAATTGTGTTTAGTAATGAAAAGGCGATATGGCAACACGACATATATTCTTGGCAAGTTTTAAGAGACGATATAGTAAAAGCTGAGAAAAATACTAATATAAGTGAAAATATTGACAAAACGCTAACAGATTGGCTAGAAACAACGACAAATGAGCAAAGAAAAATATTTGTTGATGCAATATTTGAATTGTTCTATTCAACAGAAGCCAATACATTTGGAGAAATTTCTAGCAATTTAAAGGAAAATATTCCTAAAATATTAAAAAAATATAGAGAAATATCAATAGATGATAAAAAAATGATAACAAAGATGATAAAAATAATTACAACATCCTATATTGATATAATTAAAGAACAAGAAACAATGAAATTTGATAATATGAAAACACAATATATTAGTAAAAGTAAGAAAAAAGTAGAAGAGTTTGATATAAAGTATCTTAATAGATTAAAAAATATGGGTAATTAATAAAACTATTTTGTATGATAATTTAGTTAATTACTAGACTTTTTAGGCTTTATATGATATAGTGATAAATAAATGGAGGGATAAATATGATAGCAATTGGAAGTGACCATGGAGGATATAAATTAAAAGAAGAGATAAAAAGATATTTCGATGAGGTTGGAATAGAATATAAAGATTTTGGTACAAATAGTGAAGAAAGAACAGATTATCCAATATATGCTAAAAAAGTAGCAGAATCAATACAAAATGGAGAATGTGACAATGGTATACTTATATGTAGATCTGGATTTGGAATGACAATAGTAGCCAATAAATTCAAAGGAATAAGAGCAGCTTCACTTATAGATGAAGAATCAGCAAAATTTGCAAAGACTGATGACAATATTAATGTAATAACTTTAGGGGGAGATTACTTAGATACAAATCAAGCAATTTGTATTATAAGAAATTGGCTAGCATCAGAATTCAAAGGCGGAAGATATCAAGAAAGATTAAAAATGATTGAAGAAATAGAAGATAAAAACATGAAATAGAAGATAAAACATGAAATAGGAGGCATATGCTATGTGGGGAGATGTAGCAATAGCATTTTTGCTAGCATTCATTATTACGATTATGGCAACACCATATACAATAAAGATAGCAAAAAAAATAGGAGCTATAGATATTCCAAAAGATAAAAGAAGAATGCACAAGAAAGTAATGCCAAAATTTGGTGGCCCTGCAGTAATCTTAGGATTTTTAATATCGACAATATACTTATTAATAGTAATGAGTATGGAGGGAACAATCAATCTATTTGGGCAAGAAGAATATGGAAAAAAATTGTTAGGATTATTTTTGGGCATTTTAGTTATGTCTATAATATGTGTAATAGATGATATAAAAACAATAAAACCACTAACGAAATTGTTCGGACAAATTCTTGGAGCAATTATAGCAGTTAGTTTTGGAATTAGAATTGATGCTGTAACAATTCCATTTTTAAATATACCAGAAATGAACGAAATTATATCAATTATTTTAACAATAGGATGGATAGTAGGAGTTACTAATGCTATAAATTTAATAGATGGACTAGATGGACTATCATCTGGAATATCTGTTATATCTGCAATCTCATTACTAATCATATTTGTTTTAAATGGTTCGCCATTAATATCAATTATTTTAGTAACAGCATTAGCAGGTGCACTAGTAGGATTTTTACCATTTAATTTTGCACCAGCAAAAACATTTATTGGTGATACAGGCTCAAACTTTTTAGGATTTACATTATCAATCATTTCTATATTAGGAATGGCAAAAACATATACTATAGCAGTTATTGTATTACCACTAATTGTTTTAGGATTACCAATATTTGATACGTTATGGGCTATTATTAGAAGAATTATAAAAGGAAAATCAATTAAAGCAATATTTAAGGCAGATAAAGGACACTTGCATCATAAAATAGTTGCAAGAGGATTTAGCCAAAAACAGGCTGTGCTAATATTATATGGAATCAGTGCTACATTTGGAATTTTTGCAGTTATATTATTAGATAGTGGAATATGGAAAGCATTATCATTTTTATTAATGGTTATTGTAGCATTAGGATTAGGATATAAAAATTTTCAACAAGATAGATCAGATACACAAATGTATGAATGCATTGAATGTAAATACATTTATAATCCGAAATTTGGAAATGAAAAGGCAGGAATTAATCCAGGGACCCCATTTGAACAATTACCAGATGACTGGGTATGTCCAGTATGTGGAGAAGGAAAAGACATGTTCGAAATGCATTAACGAAGGTGACCAAAGGTATGGTTCTTTTTGACACTTTTTTATAATTTGCAATTAAATTAAAGACTTATATAATAGGTGTGTAAAAAGAGCTGTTCATTTGATCACCTTTAGTCAATTTTTGGTCACAATATAGACATAATTTTTCTTTATAATATATAATAAAGCTTATATAAGGAGAGATAAAAATGATAAATAATAGTATATTAATTGTTGACGATGAACAAAGAATGCGAAAATTAATAAAAGATTTCCTAACAGTAAAAGGATATAGCATTATAGAAGCGCAAGATGGAGAAGAAGCATTAGAAATGTATGAAAAAAATAAAAATAAAATCGATTTGATATTATTGGATGTAATGATGCCAAAATTAGATGGATGGTCTGTATTAAGACAAATTAGACAAGAGTCTCAAATACCTGTTATCATGTTAACTGCAAGAGGAGAAGAACAAGATGAACTATTTGGATTTGAGCTAGGAGTAGATGAATATATTTCAAAACCATTTAGTCCAAAGATATTAGTTGCTAGAGTGGAAGCAATTCTTAAAAGAACGAATAAAGATATACAAAGTAAAAAAGAATATGGCGGAATTAAAATAGATAAAGAAGGAAGAACGGTATCAGTTGATGATAAACAAGTAGAATTAAGTTTAAGAGAATATGAATTACTTACATACTTAGTTGAAAATGAAAATATCGCATTGTCAAGAGATAAAATTTTAAATAATGTTTGGAATTATGACTATTATGGAGATTCAAGAACAATAGATAGTCATATAAAAAAGATAAGACATAAATTAGGAAAAAAAGGAAAATACATAAAAACTATCAGAGGTGTAGGATATAAATTCGAAACAAAATAGAAAAATATAGACTTATAGCTATAGTAGGTTTATGGGTAAATCCTTTATTAAAAATCTAAATATATTATATAAGGAATGATACTAAAATGAGCAAAGTAAAAAAGGCATTTAAATCAGTAAGAATCAAACTATTTTTAACATTATCATTAGTAATACTATTAATTATTACCTTTTTAATTTTAGTAAATAATTTTGTATTTGGACAATTTTATTTATATAGTAAAACAAAAGCTTTAAAGACAGTTTATGAAACTGTAAATAGTTATTATAATGATTCAGAAAGTGTCGATATAGAAATAGAATTAGAAAAAATAGCAATTCAAAATAATTTTGATATTTTAATAAAAAATAACCAAAATGTAAATATATATACGTCTAATAAAGACTTTTTTTCAACGTTAGGACAAATGAATGAAATGTCTAGTAGATTTGATAATGCAGGAAAGGTTATAGAAGAAAATAGTAAATATACTATAAAAAGAATGAGAGACAATAAAAATGGAATTAGTTATATTTTGTTGTCAGCTACTATAGATAATGGTTATTTATTATATATAAGAATACCAATCAATTCAATTCAAGAAAGTGTAAAAATATCAAATAACTTTTTATACTTAATGGCAGGTTTTGCAATTCTTATAGCTGCAGTTATTGTATCTTATGTAACAAGAAAATTTACAGATCCAATTTTAGAACTAAATGACATAGCAAAAAAAATGGCAAATTTGGACTTTAGCCATAGATATCAGCTTACAGATGCAGATGATGAAATAAATAATCTTGGAAAAAGTATTAATGCTATGTCAGAAAAATTAGAAAAAACAATTAAACAGTTAAGAAGAACAAATACAGAATTAGAAAAAGATATAGAGGAAAAATCAAAATTAGATGAGATGAGAAAAAGTTTTATTTCTGATGTATCACATGAATTAAAAACGCCAATAGCACTAATCCAAGGGTATAGTGAAGGTTTATTAGAGAATGTTAATTCAGATGAAGAAAGCCGAAAGTTTTATGCAGAAGTAATTTTAGATGAAACAAATAAAATGGATAAACTAGTAAAACAATTATTAGAATTAATGAAACTAGAATATGGAAAAAGAGAATTTAATGACACAAAATTTAATATTGTTGAACTAGAAAAAGAAGAAATAAGAAAGTCAAAAGTAATGTTAGAAGAAAAGCAAATAGAGATTAAATTTGAAACAGAAGATGAAATAAATGTATTAGCAGATGACTTTTATATAGAGCAAGTCATTAGCAATTATATTACTAATGCAATTAAAAACATAGAAGAAGTTGATAATCAAAAATATATTAAAATACGAAATGATATAAATGTCGAAAAAAATAAGGTACATATTAGTGTATTTAATACAGGAAAGAATATAAAAGAAGAAGATTTAGAAAGAATTTGGAAAAGATTTTATAAAGTAGATGAATCTAGAAATAGGAATTCAGGAGGAAGCGGAATAGGATTATCATTTGTAAGAGCGGTTATGAATAATTATAACAATGATTATGGTGTAATTAATAAAGAGAATGGTGTCGAATTTTATTTTGAATTGCCGATGGTTGAGTAAAGGTTCTGGGGCACCCCCGCAACCTTTCGACAATTTATTTTAAAGTTTGTCGAATTTTGCGATGAAAAATACTTTACAAATGGAAAAAAATGTATTATGATAGTAGAAGAAATTGATTTCAATTATTAAAATTTTATTCTTTTTTTTATTTTTTCGAAAAAATAGAGTCTTATTTATCCCACAAATAATAAGAACAATACACAAAAAAGGAGATGGTATATGTATATTTAAATATAGATATAGATTTCGATTTAGTATAATCTATGTAAATATTGTTAGTTTTTTTATATCAATTTGTATTTTTTTTCTATTTATGCAAATTTATTCAAATTTAGATTTATTCACTCATAAAGCATCATTAAAAGCTGGATTCTCTATAAGCAGTCAAAATACAGATGCAGTTCAAAAAGATAATTTAAATCAAGATAATTTAATTCAAAATAATTTAAATCAGAACTTATTGCAAGTAAAAAATATAGAAGAAAATAGAGAAAAAAATAAAGAGAAAAAGCAAAATGAGGATATCAGTAATACTAACTGGTATATAGAAATACCAATTATAAATTTAAAAGCAAAAATTGCCGAAGGTACAACAAAGGAAGTAATGGACAAATATGTAGGACATTTTGAAGATACACAGAAAACATATGGTAATATTGGCTTAGCAGCACATAATAGAGGATACGAAAAAAATTATTTTGCAGATCTTAAAAAATTGAAAGAAGGAGATAAGATTATTTATCGATATGAAAATTTTACAAAGGAATATAGTGTTACAAAGCATTACATTATCAAAGATACAGATTGGACTAACTTAGAAAATACGGAAGAAAATAGGATTACATTAATAACATGTGTAGAAAATCAAAAAGAATACAGAAGATGCATTCAAGGAGAAGAAAATAAGTAACATTAGATAAAAGTAACATGAAATAAAAGTAACATGAGACAAATAATATAAAATACGTAATATAAGACAAATAACATAAAACACGTAATATAAAACGAACAATATAGAACACGTAATAAAAATCAAATAAGAGTCACATATAAAAGAAGGGAGAAACAATTTGAAAAAAAATATATTAAAAAAATTACTAGTATTATTTTTAATATTAGGACTTAACGCAATAAGTTTTATAAACTCTGTTAATGCAAGTGATATTAATAGTGCATATATACACTCAATAGGTGATTGTGGAGAATTATTAACATATAAAGGTATAGTAGTAAAAGCAAATTATGTTGAATATATAAAAGATGGAGCACATTATCCAGCTTACTGTATGGACAAAACAAAAGTAGGTGCTGACACTAATGGATATACAGTTTCTGTTCAAGATTCAATCAAAGATGTAGGATTATGGAGAATGATTATCAATGGATATCCATATAAATCTATTCAAGAATTAGGAGTAGCAAATAAGGAAGAAGCATTCACAGCAACAAAACAAGCAATTTATTGTTATATTCATGGTAATAAATTATCTGATTATGCTGCAATTGGAGTAGCTGGTCAAAGAACTTTAAATGCAATGAGTAAAATAATCAGTAGTGCACAAAATTCAACAGAAAATAAAATTTCTAGCACAATAAAAATTAACAAAAATTTTGCAGAATGGAAACAAGATAGTATAGAAAAAAATTATTTATCAAAAACATACGAGGTAACAGCAGGAGCAAATATTAAAAATTATAAAATTACATTAACAAAAGAAAATGGAGGAGATTTAGGTGGAATAAAATTAACAGATGAAAAAAATAAAGAGAAAACAGAATTTAGTCCGAATGAAAAATTTAAAATTTTAATTCCACTTAAAAACATGAAAGAAGCAGGAAAAATTGCATTAAAAGTAGAAGCAAAAATTGAAACAAAACCAATATTATATGGAACAGCTCCTAATGCAGGCTTACAAGATTATGCATTAACATATGCAACATATGAAGATGGTACAGGAAATATTCAAGATGAATATTTTAAAAATGAAACAAAAATTACAATAATTAAACAAGATGAAAAAACAAAAGACAAATTAGAAGGTGTTGAATTTGAACTTTTAGATGAGAATAAAAATATAGCATATCAAGGATTAAAAACAAATAAAGAAGGAAAAATAGAAATAACTGATATTGTACCAGGAACTTATTATTTAAGGGAAACTAATCCAATAGACGGATATTTAAGTTATGATGAACTTATAAAAATAGATATATCATTGAACCAACAATTAACAATCACAGTCAATAACAATAAAGAAGACAAGCCAATAATAGAAACATCTAAAAAAGAATTAGAAGTAACACAAGAAGTTATAAAAACTAATAAAGAAAAAGAAATAAAAACTGAAAAAGAAAGTGTAACTCAAACAAAGAAATTACCAGTTACAGGAATGTAATAAAAAAGAATGTAACGAAAAAGTATTAAAATGGACGTGGATTTTTGACATAAAAATAAAACTCTCTCACACATATCATTGTTATGTATGAGAGAGCTTTTTGCAATGTTATTAATATTTATAAGTAAATGTGATAATATTAATAATTAATATAATTTTTAATAATGTCAAAAAGGCACGTCCATTTTGACACAAATTTATAAAATTAATTGAAAAAAAAATAAAAAGACGATATAATGAGAACAATATAATAAAAGGAAAAAGGAGTAAATACTAAATGTTTTGGCAAATCTTAATTTTATTGATTTTAATATTTTTAAATGCATTTTTTGCGGCAAGTGAAATTGCGTTTATAACATTAAATGATGCAAAAATAGAAAAACAGGCAAAAGAAGGAAATAAAAAAGCAAAGCAAATAAGAAAAATGCTGAAAGAACCAAGCAAATTTCTAGCTACGATACAAATAGGAATTACGTTAGCAGGTTTCTTATCAAGTGCATTTGCGTCAGATGCATTTGCAGAAAGATTAGCACCTATTTTATATAAAACAATTCCAATGTTAAGTTTAGGTGTATGGAAAAGTATATCAATAGTTGTAATTACAATAATATTATCTTTTTTTACTTTAGTTTTTGGAGAGCTAGTGCCAAAGAGATTAGCAATGAAAAACTATGAAAAAATAGCATTTGGAACAATCCGAATTATTAGAGGTTTATCTATTGTAACTGCTCCATTTGTTAAATTATTAACAGTTGTAACAAATGCAGTGTCTAGATTGTTTGGTGTAAAAGAAAATGAAGAAGAATCAGTAACAGAAGAAGAAATTAAAATGTTAGTTGATCAAGGCGAAGAAAAAGGAACAATTGAAGAGGAAGAAAAAGAATTAATTAATAATGTTTTTGAATTTAATGATATTACCGTGTCAGAAATTATGACACATAGAACTGATATTTTTGCAATTGATATAAGTACATCACCAGAAGAGCTAATTAGTGAGCTTTCTAAAGAAGAATATCGATATAGTAGAATTCCTGTATATGATGAAACAATTGATGAAATTAAAGGAATTTTATATGTAAAAGATGTATTAAAAAATATTAATAAGAAAACATTTAAAGTTAAAAATGTCATGAAGGAAGCATATTTTGTATCACAAAATAGATTAATTAACGAAGTTTTTAAAGAGTTGCAAAAAAACAAAATTCAAATGGCAATCATTGTAGATGAATATGGTGGAACAGAAGGAATTGTAACTATGGAAGATATCTTAGAAGAATTAGTTGGTGACATTTATGATGAATATGATGAAGAAAAAAAAGAATTTGAGCAATTAGATAAAAACACATATATTTTAAGTGGAAGCATGACAATATATGATGTTAATAAACTATTAGATGCTAAAATACCAGAAGGAGATTATGATACAATATCAGGATTTTTACAAGAAAAATTAGGTAGAATTCCTGAAGATGAAGAAACACCAATTATTGAAACACAGGAAGTAACATACAAAATAGAAGAATATGAAGATAAAAGAATTTTAAAAATAAAAGCTTGTAAAAATAACGAAAAAGAAATAATAAAAGACGATGAAAGTAAATAAAAACGTACAATTATTGAAATTTTACTTCAAATAAAATCAATATACAAATCTATGTAACAATTATTCTAGAAATGATATCAACTAAAGAAAGGATGAAATTAAATATGAAAAAAGCGTTTAGAATTCGTATGACAATAATAGCAATAATAGTAATTTGTGTAATTGCAATTGGCATTTACCAATTAATAAAAATTAAAAACAAACAATATGAAATAGAAAAAATAACTGAATATAATTATTTTGTATTAAAACAAGATAATCTATATGGAGTTATAAACAGAAATGGTGATATAATCATAGAAAGTCAATATGATGATATAAAAATACCTAATCCACAAAAAGCTGTATTTGTATGTTATTCAGGAGAAAATGTTGAGGTACTAAATGATAAAAAAGAAGCAATCCTAACACAATATCAAAAAGTAGAAGCAATTAGATTAAAAAATATTGCAAGTGATTTAATGTATGAAAAAAGTGTACTAAAATATGAAGAAAACGGGAAATACGGATTAATTAATTTTGAAGGAAAAAAGATAACAAAGGCAATATATGATGAAATAGATAGCTTACCTTATAAAGAAGGAGAATTAACTGTAAAGCAAGATGGAAAATATGGTGTAATTAATATTAAAGGAAATAAAAAAGTAAATATTGAATATGACCAAATTACAGTAGATGGATACTATACAGAAGAAAATCAATATAAATATGCAGGATATATCGTATCAAATACTACAGAAGAGGGATATAGATACGGATATATTAACTATAATGGAGAGAAGATAGAAGAAATAGAATATAATGAATTATCAAGAGTAACACATATAGAAGATAATGAAAATGTCTATATTTTATGTGCAAAGAATGGCCAATATGGTATAACCAAAAACGGAAAAGAGCTAATAAAAAACGAATATCAATCTATTCATTATGATGAAGTAAATAAACTTTTTTCAATAGAGAAAAGCAAAAAATATGGAATTGTAGATTTAACAGGAAAAATGATTATACCTGTAGAATATAAACAAATTGATATTAATGGAATTTACTTATATGCACAAAATGATCAAGGAACTACAGTATATAGTAATCAAGGAAATCAAGTAAATATTGATACAGATATAGCAATAATAGAAACACAAAATGAAAAATACAGAATAAGGATTGACAGTAGCAAACAAAATGGATATGGAATTATTGGAAAAGACGGAAAACAAATTATAGAAGAAAAATACAATTATATAGAATACTTATATGATAACTACTTTATCGTAAGCAACGAAAACTCAAAATTAGGAGTAATTGATGATAAAGAAAACGTAAAAATAGAGATTAAATATGACTCTATACAAAAGATAGAAAATACACAAATAATACAAACAACTATAACACAAGAAAATACAACGCAACTATATTCTAATGAAATGAATCAAATATGCGAAATGGAAAATGCATTAGTAGAAACAAATGACAATTATATAAAAATATATAACGATGAACAAACAAAATACTTTAATAAAGAAGGAAAAGAATTAACAAATGCAGAAGTATACCCAAACAATCAGCTATTTGCAAAAGAAGACAGTGGCAAATGGGGATTTGTAGATAAAAACGGAAATGTAGTTATAGATTATAAATATGAAAAAATAACAGAATTTAACCAATATGGTTTTGCAGCAGTAAAATTAGATGGAAAATGGGGAGCTATTAATTCACAAGGAAAAACAATTATAGAACCAACATATGAATTAAAAGAACAGATAGAGCCATCATTTATAGGAAAATATTATAAAGTAACATATGGATTTGGAGAGTTTTATTATACAGATGACTAAGGATGCCAAAGGGGATGCCGGGGTTGTCAAGGGCTCAGGTTTCCAAAGGTTCCGGGGGTTGCCAATGGTTCCGGGTTTAAATGGCAATTTTAATTGCCATTTAAACCCGGAACCATTGGCAACCTCCGGAACCTTTGGCACCTTTTTTGATTAAATTCATATAAAGAAGTAAATACTATTATAAATAAAAAAAGAAGGTGTTTGTATTTGAAACTTGGAGTAGCATTGTCAGGTGGTGGAATTAGAGGAATTGCACATGCAGGAGCATTAAAAGCATTAGAAGATAATAATATAAAAGTAGATATTATTGGAGGAACAAGTTCAGGTTCAATAATAGCATCATTATATGCAATGGGATATTCACCTTATTATATCTACATATTATTTAAAAGATATGCTGGTGAATTAAGCGAAATTGAATCAGGTCCTATTATAACTGGAATAGGAGATTTTATGTTCAATAAAAAAATTTCTATAAATGGATTTAAAAATGGAGAAAACATCGAAAACGCATACCAAAGTTTAGCATTACGAAAAGGAATAAAAAAAATAGGTGATATTACAAAAATGCCATTAGTAATACCAGCAGTAGATGTTGTAGACTCGAAAAAATATATTTTTACAAATAAAATACCAGATGGAACTAAGAAAAAGAGCCATTATATAACAGATATTCCAATAGGAAAAGCTGTAAGAGCAAGTAGCAGTTTTCCTTGTATTTTTTCTCCATGTGATTTTAAAAAACATAAATTCCTAGACGGAGGAGTATTAGATAATGTGCCAGTAGAAGAAGTGAAAAAACAGGGAGCAGATAAAGTAATTGCAATTAATTTTAAGGCAGATGATATTGACGACGAAAGCAATATGATGGATATAGCAATGAGAACAATTGATATAATGGGAAATAAAATATCTGAAGAAAGTCTTCAAAAAAGTGATTTTATTTTAACAATTCAAACAGATAAGACAGGTCTTTTAGAAGTGGATAAGCTGGATGACTGCTATCAATATGGTTATCATGCTATGGTAGATAATTTGGAAAGTATTAAGGAGATAATATTTGAGTAAAGATAAATACTTATAGGGTGATTTTATCACAAGTTATTCATAGAATAAATATTTATAAAAATTGAAAAAAACATGTAAATATGATAGAATAAATTAGTAAATATCAATTCAGCATAAAAGGTGGAAAAATGTTTATTATAGAAGAAGAACTAAAGAAATTACCTAGTAAACCAGGTGTATACATTATGCGAGACAAAGACGACAACATTATTTATGTAGGAAAAGCAATTTCTTTAAAAAACAGAGTAAGACAATATTTCAGAAAAACTAATAAAACAGCAAGAATTGAAAAAATGGTAAGTTTAATTGACCATTTTGAATATATTGTTGTAGATAATGAAGCGGAAGCATTAATTTTAGAATGTAATTTAATCAAAAAGAATAGACCTAAATTTAATGTTTTATTAAAAGATGACAAAACATATCCTTATATAAAAATAGACTTAAAATCAGAATTCCCAGGGGTTTATATCACAAGAAGGCTCATAAATGATGGCTCAAAATATTTTGGACCATATGCAAACTCAGGTAGTGCAAAAGAAATGCTAGATTTTATAAAACAAAAATATAAGATTCATCAATGTAGGACAATAAAAGAAAGAACAAGACCATGTTTAAATTATCACATAAAGAGATGTTTAGCACCATGCATGGGATATGTAAAAAAAGAAGAATACATGAAACAAATTCATGAAATTATGGACTTGCTAGAAGGAAAAACAGACAAACTTTTAAAAGAGCTAGAAACACAAATGCAAGAAGAGTCAGAAAAAATGAATTTCGAAAAAGCAGCAGAAATACGAGATAGAATACAAGCAATAGACAGAGTATCAGCTAAACAAAAGGTATCTAACATTTCAGAAAATAGCATTGATGTAATTGGAATTGCAAAATCTGAATTACAAGTATGTATAGAAATATTTTTTGTACGTGGCAGCAAAATGATAGGAAGAGAGCATTATTTTTACAGTGAACTTAAAGATATGGAAGATAAAGAAATCTTATCTGGATTTATAAAGCAATACTATTTAGACAACCCAAATATTCCGAATAAAATTATGATAAGAGAAGAAATTGACGATAAAAATGCAATTGAAGAGTGGTTATCCACAATTTTAGGAAGAAAAGTGGAAATTAAGACACCAAAAAAAGGAGAAAAGTTACGTTTTGTAGAAATGGCAGAAATGAATAGTAAAGTTACATTAGAAAATAGAGAAAAAGACAAAAGTGAAGTATTACTAGAATTAAAAGAAGTATTACAATTAGATAAAATGCCAAGAAAAATTGAAACGTATGACATTTCTAATATTTCAGGGGAATATATGGTAGCAGCAATGTGTGTTATGCAAGATGGAATCATAAAGAAAAATTTATCAAGAAGATTTAAAATAAAAACAGTTTATTCACAAGATGATCCAAAATGTATGGAGGAAGTAATTACAAGGAGATTAAAACATTCTATTGAAAACCCAAATGGAGGATTTGGAAAATTACCTGATGTAATTTTTGCAGATGGTGGAATTACACAAATAAGGGCAACTAAAAACGCAATTGAAAAATATAAATTAGATATTCCTGTATTTGGAATGGTAAAAAATGATAAGCATCAAACGAGAGCGTTAATGGATGAAGATAGAAAAGAGTTAGAAATATCTGAAAACCTAATGAATTTGATTACTAGATTTCAAGATACAGTTCATGATACTGCAATTACATATCATAGAAAAGTAAGAGATAAACAGATTACAAAATCAGAATTAGATTATATTTCTGGAATTGGAAAAGTAAAAAAACAGGCATTATTGAAAAAATTTGGAAGTATAGAGCAAATAAAAAAAGCAAATGCAGAAGAATTAATGAAGGTTAAAGGCGTTACAGAAGAATTAGCAAAAAGAATAATAGAAAATCTGAATAAAGATTAATACAGTTAACAAAAGAATAAAAAATAGTTGAAGAAAAAATGAAGTAATATCAAAAACAGCTAAGATTTTGTCTTAGCTGTTTTTGCTGTTATACCGTCCGAAATTATGATTTCGAACTGATATTAGCATTAACTTTAAGGCCAGCAGGAAAGCTGTCCTTAATTAGTTTAGTAATCTTAAGATAATATAGAATTATCAAAAGATATCCAAATAACACTACTAATGCTGCTTTTTTCATAAGGACACACCTCCATAACAAAAGCAAAACGGGAAATCCCAATTAATAGTTATTTATATTATAACAGAAATGTAAGAAAATTCAAGAAGCTATTAAAGAAATAATATAATGTAAGGAGATTCTTTTATATTTTTTCCAATATATATTAAGAAACACATTTTATATATAAAAAGATTATGTAAAAAAGTTATTATCTAAAACCTTCATAATTCTTGAATGCAAAAAAGTAATTAGATAGAATTAAAATGTGTCTAATATGTAAGATAATAAACAAAAGAAAAAATGGAGGAAAAAACAATGATAAGAACTAATGGAAAAAATAAGAGAAAAGATAATGAAATAATAAAGCAGAAATTTCCAAAATCTAAATTAGAAAGAAACAAAGGAATAACATTAATAGCACTAGTAATAACGATAATAGTGTTATTAATTTTGGCAGGAATATCAATAAGAGCATTAACAGGAGAAAATGGATTATTAACAATGGCAGAAGCAGCAAGAGAAGAGACGAAAAAAGCAGAAATAAAAGAAGCAATAGATTTAGTAATAATGGATGAAATGGCGAAAAACTATGATAAAGACAAAAGTGAATGGTTACAAGAGTTAGCAGAAAAGATACAAGAA
>CANQNU010000026.1 GCA_947625295.1 uncultured Clostridia bacterium
TGGCAACTAACTAGTTGCCATTTAAACCCGGAACCGTTGGCAACCCCGAGCCCTTGGCAACCTCGACCCCTTGGCAACCTTGGCAATTCGTCTAGCTAAATAAGTCCATAATTTCTTCTCTTGACAATTTGCTAATAAATGATGTTTGGTTATCTAAGACATTATCTATTAGTTGTGACTTCTTTTGTTGCAGTTCGTAAATCTTCTCTTCTATTGAGTTCTTCGTAATTAATTTATACACTTGAACGTTATTTTTTTGGCCAATTCTATATGCTCTATCTGTTGCTTGGTTTTCGGTAGATAAATTCCACCAAGGGTCATAGTGTATAACCATATCTGCTCCTGTCAAGTTTAATCCTGTTCCTCCTGCTTTTAATGAAATTAAAAATAATTGAATCTTTGGGTTATTATTAAACTCGTCTACCATCTTTACTCTTTCTTCAACTTTTGTTGAACCTGTTAATTTGAGATATGATATATTTTTTTGTTTCAGTTCTTTTTCTATTATTTCAAACATTGATGTATAACCTGAAAATAGTAGAATCTTATGTCCTGAGGTTACCGCTTCTTGTATGATTTCTATACATTGTTCTAATTTACTGCTTCCGTCTTTATATCCCTCAATAAATAGACTTGGGTGGCAACAGATTTGTCTTAATCTCGTTAATGCTGCTAAGATTTGAATATGACTTCTTTCATATCCATTTAAATCAATTTGTTCTGCAATTTCCTGTTTTGTTTGAGCTAAATAACTTAAATAAATGTTTTTCTGTTCTTCTCCCATTTCATTATTTAAAACTGTTACTGTTTTCTCTGGAAGCTCTGTTAATACTTCTTTTTTTGTTCTTCTTAAAATAAATGGCTTTATTAACATTTTTAATTTTTTCATTGCATCTTGATCATTATTTTTTATAATTGGCATTTCATAAAGAGATTTAAATTTTCTATATGAAAATAAATATTCTGGCATAATAAAATCAAAAATTGACCATAATTCAGATAAGGCATTCTCAATAGGCGTTCCTGTAAGTGCATATCTTGTATCTGCTTTAATTTGTTTAATTGATTTTGCATTTTGTGTATTACTATTTTTTAGATATTGAGCTTCGTCTGCAATAATATATCTAAATTGATAGTCTTTATTTTTGTATAATTCAATATCTCTTTTTAATAAGTCATATGATGTTATAACAAGATCATATTTATCTAGTTCTTCTATTTTTCGTTTTCTCTCTGATAGGCTTCCCATGATAACTTCTGTTTTTAAGTTTTTAGTAAATTTTTCTGCTTCTGCTTTCCAATTCAGAGTAAGGGAACTTGGTGATATAACTAAGCTAGTTCTTTTTTCACTTCCTATATTTAGAGTTTCTTGTCCTGATATAATATCCTCTTTGTCATTATTAATGTAATCCATAATGATAGATAAAACTTGTATTGTCTTTCCAAGTCCCATATCATCAGCAAGAATTCCTCCAAATTTATAATAATCTAAAGTTTTTAACCATTGAAATCCTGTTTTTTGATAATATCTTAAAATATGTTCAAATTCTTTAGGTACTGGTATTTCCTCTATATTATCTTCTTTCAAATTATTAATTAATGTTTTGTATTCATCATTTTTTTGTATGTTAACACCTTTTAAATTATTTAATAATTGATCTATATATAAGCTTCTATACACTGGTATACGAACTTTTCCGTCTACTATCTTATTATAATCTATATCTGCTCCTGTGGCTAATTGATTTAAAAATTCAATTTTTTGATTATTTTCAATATTTAAAAAGCTTCCATCTTTTAGTCTATAATATTTCTTTTTTAAAGAATATTTTTCCATGATTTCTTTTAATTCTTGTTTATCAATTTTCATTCCATCTAAATCGATTTCTAATAAATTATTCTCAATTTTAATTCCTAACCCATTTATTTTTGATTGCTTAATTTGTTTTGTTTTAAAATTGTCTGTTACTAGAACTTCGAATTTTTGCATATATTCATTAATATCTTCTGTTAAAAATTGATAAATTTTTTCATCATTTGGTAAAATAAATCTCAAATTTTTTGTATCTAACATGAATCCTGTTTTTCTAAATACGTTTAAGGCTTTTGTTTCTTTTATAAGATTTCTTGGGAAATCTACTTTTACTTTTTCATTTAGTGGATTAATTTCTTGATTCCCATAAATAAATTTCACATCTGCTATTAAATAATTTTTATTATCAAAATCTAAGAATACTTTTATGAATAATTCTTGTGGTTGATATTTTTTTATTTCTTCTTCTGGTATGTCTTTTATTTTTATGGCGTTATTCACTTTTGGTAAAATAATAGAAAATAGCTGTGGCAATTCATTATTTCCAAGCTTTAGTTCTGATATGTAATTTTTTCTGAATATTTCCAACAATTTTAAATTAGATTTTTCAAATTCTTTAGAACATCTATATATTTTTTTATCATCTAGTATATAAGTATATTTTTTTCCTTTAATTATAGCTACACTAAAAATCTCGATATTTGGTACAATTTCATATTCTTTTTCTTTTGTCTGTTTTAATATAAATTCTATATTAGGCTGTGCTTCTGTGAATTCGATTATAGAGCTTTTATAATCTTTTTGCATATCTACTTTTTTTCCTTTTAATATATCAAATAATTCATCTAAGCCACTATTTCCAACAATGATGTTACTTTCGCTTAATGCTTTGCCATAATAAAGATAATTGCTATTAGAATTTGAATTTGCATATTTGATAATTTCTGCATATTTTAATAAAAAATCTAATAGTTCTTTACTTCCTTCTTCAAACATTTCTCTTGTATGTACAAATTGAAGCTTGTCTCCATATTTATAAAATTCCTTTTCTAACATTCTTGTGTAAAATTCAGATAGATTTTTTATTTTATACATTTTTGTAGAACCTATTTTAAATTCAATTTTTATTTCTCCTGAGAATTTATCATAAATAATTTTTGGTTCTAATCGTATGCTTCCTTTATTTTTCAGTGTGATTTCTTCTTCATCATGCATTCCTTCTAATTCTTCATTGTAAAATATATTTACTATTTGCTTAAAACCTCTATAATTTGCTTGATTTTTCTCTTGCTCTATGTATTTTTTATTTTCTTGATAATCTTTTTGCGAAAATTGTTTATCTATCATTTTTATCTCCTTTATCTGGCATAGTATTATATAATAAAATATTTAATAAATCAAGAGTAATCAAGAAGGTATTCAATTGTTAAAAGTTATATTCGAATTTTATAAATGATTCTATAGATATATTTGAAAAAATACTAACTATTTGCAAAGTTAAATTTTGAAAAAATACTAACTATTTGCAAACTTAAATTTTAAAAAAATAAATCATAATAATGAAAAAAACTTTAATTTTATTGATGATTTCTACAATAATGAAAAAAACTTTAATTTTATTGATAATTTCTACAATAATGAAATTATAAAACAAGTTAAGAAAAAACAAAATTTATACATTATAATAAGCTTTATAGCTTTTATAGCATATAAAGATCTTATTAATACTAAAATGGATTAAAAATAAAAGAATATGCTTATATAACATGAAGTATTAAACAGAGAATTTGAAATAGATTTTATAGAAGAATTAGATAGTTCTAATGAAAATTATCATTATATTTCTATGTCGAAGAAGCCTGTTTATTTTATTAATAACTCATAATTCTATAATATTTTGCTATAAGTTCATCTAATTCTATACTTAATTGATAAATAATTGCATAGTCTTCTCCCATTTCTATACTTTTGTTTAATTTATTCCTCAATTTACAAATTTCTTCATCCAACATATTTATCTCTCCTCTTTTTATTTGTCTTCTTTTGTATATTTATAAATTATCATATGATTATCGTTAAAGTCAAGTAATTGCAAGGGTTTTTATCAACTTTCGTAAGACATTTTTTTTAATATTTCGACCGTTTACGACAATAAAAAACGGCAATTATTATTTTATATTAATAATCCCGTTTTTTTTACATTTTTTTATTTTCTGTCTTTATACAAATTTCTCTAATTTTTCACAATAGAAAGTACCATTTTTTCTTCTTTAAAGACATCTTTTAACATTTGTTCTACATATTCTACATTAATTCCTTCTATTTCCTCTAAATAATCAAAACTGTTAATTCCTTTAAAGTAGTCTGATAAAAACATTTTTGCCATGTCTTCAACATCGTCATATTCTTTTATATATGCACCATATATTGTTTTTTTGATTCGATTAAAATCTTCTTCATTTATACCTTCTGATTCTAAATTTTTCACTTCTTTTTTAAATCTTTCATAAACTTGTTCTGGTTTCTCGGATTGTCCAGTAATTAAAATGTGAGCATATGTCTTTCCAAATTCGTAATCTAGGCTTGGTTGAGCAGATATAATACCTTCATTATATAATTGTTGATATAAATTTGAACTTCTTCCAAGTATTAGTTTTAATAAAATTTCAATTGCTATATGTTTTTTGACTATTTCATTTTTATTTTCAAAAGAACATTCTTTTACTTTGTCTTTGATTCCTATTGTATAAATTGGTTGACTTACTTCTAATTTTTCTTCAATAGTAGCTTGCACAATGTTATCTGGTTCTTCTGGATAAATTCTTGTGATTTTTCCATTGGATTTTTTATCTATTAATCTTTTTTGTATTTCTTTTATCATTTGTTCTGGATCAAAGTCTCCAGCTACTACTAATGCCATATTAGATGGATTATAAAAAGTATTATAGCATTTATATAATATTTCTTTATCAATTTTGCTAATTGTTTCTATTGTTCCTGTAATATCTATTTTTATTGGGTTATTATGATACATTGCTTGCATTGCATTTAAATAAACTCTCCAGTCAGGGTAATCGTTGTACATCATAATTTCTTGGCCAATAATTCCTTTTTCTTTTTCTACATTTTCATCTGTAAAATATGGATGTTGCACATAATCCATTAATTCGTCCATTGCTTCATAAAAATTTCCTGTACATTCAAATAAATAAGCTGTATGGTCGTTTGTAGTATACGCATTAGCATCTACTCCTAATGCTGTTAGTGTATCTAGACTATTAGTTCCATTTTCTTGTTCAAATAACTTGTGTTCTAAAAAGTGTGCTACTCCATTTGGTACTGCTGTTTCTTTTTCTTCTCCTGGAACGATAAAAGTACTGTCATTTGACCCATAGTTCGTTCCCCATATCATATATTTCTTTTCTACTCCTTTTTTAGGAATAATTAGAACTGTTAGTCCATTGTCTAATTTCTCTTGATATACTTTTTCTTTTACTTTCAAATTTTCAATAATTTGCATATTATTCCTTCCTTTCTAATCTTTTAAGAAATATATTGTATTAATTGTAACTTCGTTTGCAACTTTTATAATGTCGTCTTTTGTCACTTGTTGTATTCTATCAATATATTCATCAATCGAAACATCTTCTTGTGATAATTCTTGTGAAAAATAATAAGAAATTTGGGTGTCTTGTTCATCTTTAATTGTTTTTATTGTATCAATTATTCCTTGTTTTATATTTTGTATTTCTTCTTCAGAAAATTGTCCTTGTTTCATTTCTTCGATTTGTTGTTTTATTAAATCAAGTGCTTTTTCATAATTTTCGATATCAATTCCACAATTAATTAATATATTTCCTTTATATCTTATATAACTTGAGCTAGCAACATATGCTAAATTAGCTTTTTCTCTTACATTTTGGAATAGTTTTGAAGTTGCACTTCCTCCAAGCAAACCGTTATATATTAAAGTAACATATCTTAAATCTGGATTTTCAAGGCTTACATCTAATCCCATAATTAATTTTCCTTGTGCTACTTCCATAGAATCTGTTATGACTTTTTCTTGTGAACTTTTTTCCTTTACTTCTACCTTTGGTATAATGTATTTTGGGTTTCTTTCTTGTAACTTTTTGATATTTTCATTATCTTCTATAAATTTTTCTGTTTTTTCATTAATTATTCCTGATACAAAAATATCTATTTTACATTCTTGAATAAATTCTTTGTAATATTCATATAAATTTTTTCCGTTTATTTGTTCTAAGTCTTCTGTATATCCATATTTATATAGTCCATATGGTTGATTTTTGTACATTTCTTCAATACATCTGTCCATTGCATATCTTGCTTTATTATCAATCTTTCCTTCTATGATTTTTCTTATATTATTTTTTTCTTGTTCTACATATTCTTGTTTGAAGGAATCGTTTTCAATATATGGATTAAATATTATATCTAGTATTTTTTCAATGGAATTTTGCAAAATGTTTTCATTTTTTTGAGGTAAAAAATTGTCATTAATTACTTCTATATAAAATTTTAAAATTTGGTTATCTCCTATTTTGTCTAGTCCACAATCAAAACTGGCTCCATACATTTCTTCCATTTGCTTACTTATTTCTTCTTGTGAATTCATGCTTTGTGAGCCTCTTCTTAGGATAGATGAAATTAAAGCATTTTTTGTTACGTTTTCTCTTTTTAATTCTGTAGTTAAAAAGACTGCTGTCAAGTTTGTTTTGAATTTATCTGTTTTTATCATATGAAGATTAATCCCTTTTTTAATTTCTTTTTTTATATTTTCCATTTTTAATCACATTCCTTTCTAGGCACAAATTCAGTGAAAATCTTTTTTCTTGTTTATTGTGTATCTTCATTTTTTATCTTATTATATTATTAACAGTTTTTGCTGTTTTTAATTCATTTTTTAATTATTTATTTCAAATTATAACAATATAAATATGTAATTTATTGGTAAATTTTAAAAATTGGAAGTATTAAGTTTGTTTTTCTTAATTCTTCCAATTTCGTATATTTCATATTTAGAATTTTCTTTTTCTTGCAGCCTCTGATTTCTTTTTTCTCCTTACACTAGGTTTTTCATAGTGTTCTCTTTTACGAACTTCTTGAATAACTTGGTCTCTAGCGCATTGTCTTTTAAATTTTCTTAAAGCATCTTCTATATTTCCATTATTAACTTTTATCTCTGACATCTATATTCCCCTCCTTCCGGCCCATACGAACTGTATGCGGGATAACTTTTATAACGTTTATATTATACATTAAAGGTTCTTACTTGTCAATAGGTAAAATTTTATATTCTTTATTGTTAAAATTACTGTTATAATCTAGTATTTACTTGTATACTTATTTTTGTAAAAATAAAATTTTTACAATTTATTCAAATTCATATAATACTGCTTTCTTTTCTTTAAGTGATTTTTTAACATCTATTATTCTTTGATTGCTTGATCCTCTAAATCTTAGTTTGATATCTTTTTTTTCTTCTTCAAATTTACCATCAACAATTACATCTATGTATGATAAAAGTTCTGGTGTTTCTTCCCAGTTATTGCACATTTTTCCCATAACGTCATTATCAAAAGTATATCCTGTATAACACCAAATATTTTTATCTGGTAATTTTTCTTTTACTTTTCTAAGTAATGGTAACAATCCTTGTTGATTGCTATGTTCTAATGGTTCTCCTCCTAGCAAGCTTAACCCTGTAACATATGAATGATCTAATTCTTCTATGACTTTATTAATTTCTGTATCGGTAAATTCTTTTCCGTAGTTAAAATCCCATGCTTCAGGATTAAAGCAGTTTTTGCAATGATGATTACATCCACTTACAAAAACAGATACTCTTACACCTAACCCATTTGCTATATCTGCTTTTTTTATATCTGCATAATTCATATATTTAACTCCTATCTCTATAAATGAAGTATTTATTTTTCCATTTCTCCATTTATCTTTAATTTTTATTTGTTATTAATTACATTAATAACATTTTTTACTATAATATTAAATTGCTATAACTATTTTCCAAATAATCTTCCTATTATTTGAAATATAGGATTTTCAAATAATAATTGTCTCATCCATCCATTTGTAAATGGTACAAACCATAACACAATTCCTAATATAACAAGTATTACAATTGTTAATACTAGCGAAAATACATCTATTTTTTCTATATCCTTTATTTTTTTTCTGTTTTTAAAGATTTCTTTTACTATATCAATTATATTTTTGATACTACCTACTTGATAATTATTAGACTTTTGTTGTTTATCATATTTTTTATTTTCTATAGTTCTATTTTGCTTATTTATAAAATTTTTATTTGTTTGTTTGTTAACTTCTTGTTGCTTTTTCGTATAATTCATCATTTTGTCTTTTTGCATCTCTGAATCATATTGTTCTCTTAAAAAACTATCTGAAAGGATTTTAAATGCTTCATTAATATCTCTTGTTTTTTGTTCTGCATATAGTTTATCTTCTCCTGCATATAAATCAGGATGATATTTCTTTACTAAAACTTTATATGCTTTTTCTATTATTTCTTCTGATGCATGTTCATTTACTTCTAATATTTCATAATAATTTTTCATAAGTATTGCACCCTTTTTCTTCATTTTTATAGTTCTTATTTTTAAAAAATATAACTGTTTTGAATTATTATATACAATTATAAAAAAAAAATAAATAGAAAATTAAAATTTTGTAATTTATTTTAATTTTTTCTTTACTTTTATTTTATATTAAATTTCTAATCTTAATTTTTCAGATTTATAAAATATTCAAAATTCGACAAAAAGCATCAAAAAAATGACACAATTAAGGTCTTTCCTTATTGTATCATTTTTTCATTTTATTTATTCTCCAAAGATAGCTTCGAATTCTTCTGCTTCTATCTTTTCTTTTTCTAATAGAATTCCTGCTACTTGATGTAGCTTATCAACATTGTCTGTTAATATTTGTTTTGCTCTATTATATCCATTGTCTACTATTTTCTTTGTTTCTTCATCTATAATTGCTGCTGTTTCTTCAGAGTATTCTTTACTTTGTGCAAAGTCTCTTCCTAGGAATACTTCTTCTTGGTTAGAGCCTAACATTAATGCTCCTATTCTGTCACTCATTCCATATTTTGTTACCATACTTCTTGCAATTTTTGTTGCTCTTTCTATATCATTGCTTGCTCCTGTTGATATGTCATTTAGTATTAGTGCTTCTGCAACTCTTCCTCCTAGAAGTGATACAATGTTTTCTTCCATTTCTGTTTTTGACATAAATGATTTGTCTTCTGTTGGTCTATACATTGTATATCCTCCTGCCATACCTCTTGGTACAATTGATATTTGGTGAACAGGGTCTTGTGTCTCTAGATAGTGGCTTACAACTGCATGACCTGCTTCATGGTATGCTACTAGTCTATTTTCTTTTTCACTTCTTACTCGTGTTTTCTTTTCAGGTCCCATTGTTACTTTAACCATAGCATCTTCTATTTCTTTCATTCCAATTTCATTTAAGTTTCTTCTTGCTGCTAAAAGTGCTGCTTCATTTAATACATTTTCTAGGTCTGCTCCTGCAAATCCTGATGTGTTTTTCGCAATTACTTTTAAGTCTACATCATCTGCTAATCTTTTCTTTCTACTATGAACTTCTAATATTTGTTCTCTTGCTTTTACATCAGGTGCACCTACTACGATTTGTCTATCAAATCTTCCTGCTCTTAGTAAAGCTTTATCTAATACATCTGGTCTGTTTGTTGCAGCTAATACTATTACGCCCTCATTTTCAGCAAATCCATCCATTTCAACCAATAATTGATTTAATGTTTGTTCTCTTTCGTCATGTCCTCCACCAAGTCCTGCTCCTCTTTGTCTTCCTACTGCGTCAATTTCATCAATAAATATAATACATGGTGCATTTTTCTTTGCTTGATCAAATAAGTCTCTTACTCTTGAAGCACCAACACCAACAAACATTTCTACAAAGTCAGATCCACTTATAATAAAGAATGGCACTCCTGCTTCTCCAGCTACTGCTTTTGCTAAAAGTGTTTTACCTGTACCTGGTTGCCCAACTAGTAACACACCTTTTGGTATTCTTGCTCCCATATCTGTAAATTTCTTTGGATTTTTTAAGAATTCTACTATTTCTTCTAATTCTTCTTTTTCTTCATCAACACCTGCAACATCTTCAAATGTTATTTTGTTTTTCTCTGCTGGTGTCATCATTCTTGCTTTGCTCTTTCCAAAGGACATTGTTTTATTTCCTGGATTTCCATTTCCTGCTCCTCCCATCATAAAGAACCAGAAGATAAAGAAGATAATCAATAATCCAAATGGTGTTAATAAACTTAATATAGTAATAAATATAGACTCAGATTTTTCTTCAAGTGTAAATGCTCCATCTTTTAGAAAATCTTCTGAATAAGCCATAAAGCTTTCCATATTTGGTATATTTACTTCCTTCTTAATCTTTTCATCTTTTAATTGTACCATTGCTGTTGTTCCATTTGAGTCAATTTCTATTGATTCTACTTTTCCACTGTTAATATCTGCAATTAATTCTGAATATTTTAACTTAGAATCACTGTTTTCTACTATTGAAGATAAAACAACAATAAATATTACTCCTATAATTAGCCACATAGCTAATGTTTTAATTCCATTTTTCAAAATAATTCCTCCTCATGTTCAATTTACATTGAATTTATAACATATAAATTTTTATTTTTCAATCATTTTTATATGACTTTTTTATTACATTTTGTATGCATTTCTATCTTCTTTACGGCTACTTATACTTGGCTTATAAAATAAATTTTATGATTTTTTACTAATATTTTAATTTTTTTATTAGGAGTCAAATATTTATTACCTATATTGTTACTACACAATTTTATTATATCTTCTATATGTATTTTTTCAATTCCTTGTGCATTTCCAAAAATTCTTATTATAGTATATAATACAAGCCTTGATTTTATTACTTTTTCTTGTTCATTAAACAATTTCAAGTCTAAAACTATCTCTTTATATTTTTTATTATCTTCTTTACTACTATGTTTATTGCTATTTTCTCCACTATTTCCGCCATTATTTTCGTTGCATACTTCTTCAATTAATATATCATAAAATATATTTTCTACTTGTTTTTCTATATATTCCTCTTCTTCAGATACAATTTTAGATAATCTACCTAAAGTATTAATTATGTTTGGATTAAATTCCTTCTTTATATACGGAATAACAATATTCCTTATTTTATTTCTAGTATAAATATTATCACTGTTAGTTTTATCAATTCTTGGATTTAGATTTTCTTCTTTACAATATTGCTCTATTTCTTCTCTTTCACACTCAATAAGAGGTCTAATATAATTTTTCCTTTTAGGCTCAATTCCTTTAAGCCCTGTCACTCCACTTCCTCTTAGCAAATTCATAATAACTGTTTCAGCATTATCATTTTTATTATGAGCAATCGCAATCTTATTAGAATTTGTTATTTGTAAAACTTCTTCAAAAAAATCATATCTTGCGATTCTTCCCGCTTCTTCTGTTCCTATTTTATTATTATTAGCAAGTTTTCGAACATCTATACTTTTTGAATAAAAATCAACATTATTTTTTTCACAAAAATCCTTCACAAACAATTCATCCTCAGAAGCCTCATCTCTAATCATATGATTTACATGTGCAACTGAGATTGCCATCAGTTCCGGGTTTAAATGGCAACCTGAATTTTCTGCCATCGGTTCCGGGTTTAAGTGGCAACCTGAATTTTCTGCCATCGGTTCCGGGTTTAAGTGGCAACTTAAATTTTCTGCCATCGGTTCCGGGTTTAAGTGGCAACTTAAATTTTCTGCCATCGGTTCCGGGTTTAAGTGACAACTTAAATTTTCTGCCATCGGTTCCGGGTTTAAGTGACAACTTAAATTTTCTTTCTGCATTTTTATAAATGCATTTAGCATACACATAGAGTCTGGTCCTCCTGAAACTGCTAATACTATTCTATCTCCTTTTTCAATCATATTATACTTTTTTATTGTATTTATTATTTTACATTCTAAATCTTTCAATTGTTACACCTCTTTATACTTTACAAGATTTCTATATTGATATTTATTGCCATTTAAACCCGGAATTATTGGCAGAATTGTTTGCATCGGTAATTGCCATTTAAACTCGGAACTATTGGCAACTGGCAACTATTGGCATAGTTTTCTTAAAGTTTCTCTGCCTATTCCAATATTCTTTTGTATCATTCTATAGGATATTTTATATTCGTTTCTTAAGTTATTTATTAGTCCTATTAGTAGTTCTTTATTTTCTTGTATTTCTTCTAATTTTATATTATTTTTTGATAAGAATTCATATATAATATTTTCACATATTTCTTGTTTTTCTTCATTTTCGAGCAATATAAAAGTTTCGTCATTTTCATTTTCAAATTTTTTAGAATTTATATATTTTCTAATATTTTGATTTATTTGTGTTTTTTCTTCAAAAAGATTATGGTTATAACTTGAATATTTATATTCCGAGCATTTACTACATATATGTGCCTTAACTGGATTTTTATGTATGTAATCTATACAATTATACAGATGTCTTTCATAAAGTATTGGCTGAGTTTTATATCTATCTCTAAATACATATCCAACTCTTTTATGTGTATTATTATAGTATTTTGCATACATTAGATTGGTCCTATGCATAAATTTTATTAAAGATTGTTTGTCATTTGTGTAAATTAATAGATGTACATGATTATTCATAATGCAATATGCTACAATTTGCAACTCTATTCCTTCTTTTGTTTCCTTTATTATTTTGATATATTTTTTTATATCTTTTTCTTCTTTAAAAATGTATTCTTTATTGATTCCTTGTATCATAATATGAAAAAAAGACGTATTCATATATTTTTTAGGTATTCTTGACATATTTACTCCTCCTCTTGTTATAACTCCCCCTATATATAAATAGCCCCTTATAAAATTCAATAGTTCCAGTTAATATTAGTTGCCATTTAAACCCGGAACAAATGGCAGTTGGCAGTTGGCAGTTGCCATTTTAACCCGGAACTATTGGCAACCCCCGAACTATTGGCACTAATCATCGAATCTTTTTTCTAGGTTAACGAATTTTGTGTAACTTCCTAACCATAATAATTCTATTGTTCCTGTTGTTCCTCCTCTATGTTTTGCGATTATTACTTCTGCTATGTCTTTTTTTTCACTGTCTTGATTGTAATAATCATCTCTATATAAAAACATTACGATATCTGCATCTTGTTCTATAGCCCCTGATTCTCTTAAGTCTGATAGCATTGGCCTATGATCTGGTCTTTGTTCTGCTGCTCTCGATAATTGTGATAATGCTACTACTGGAACATTTAGCTCTTTTGCTAGTATTTTTAATGATCTACTGATTTCTGATATTTCTTGTTCACGACTTCCGTTTCTTTTATTATTTCCTTGAATTAATTGTAAATAATCTATTACAACCATTCCTATGTTTTTTTCAATTTTTAATTTTCTACATTTGGCTCTAATCTCTGCAACTGAAATTCCTGGTGTATCGTCTATGTATATTTCTGATTCTGATAGTGGTCCAATTGCTTCTGCTAATTTGGTCCAGTCATCTTCTTGTAATTTTCCTGTCCTTACTTTATTGCTATCTACCATTGATTCACTACATAAAATTCTATTAACTAGTTGCTCTTTTGACATTTCTAGACTAAATATTGCTACTGGAACCTTTGCTCTTGCTGCAGCATTTGTAGCAATGTTCAATGCAAATGCTGTTTTTCCCATAGCAGGCCTTGCTGCAATTAGAATTAGTTCTGATCCATGTAATCCTGCTGTTTTGTAGTCTAGTTCTGTGAATCCAGTTGGAACTCCTGTTATATGTTGTTTTCTATTATATAATTCCTCTAATTGAGTAAAACTTTCAACTAATACATCTTTTAATGGTGTATAACTTTTTTGGTCTTTATTTTGCATGATATTAAAGATTTTCTTTTCTGCGCCTTCCATTATGTCATCTACTTCTTCTGTTGGATTATATCCTAATTCTATTATTTCATTTGCTGTTCTGATTAATTTTCTTAGAATTGACTTTTCCTCAACTATCTTTATGTATTTTTGCGCATTGGCAGTTGTTGGAACTTTTTCAGGAAGTTCTGCTAAATATTCTAGTCCACCTATTTTTTCGAACTTTCCCATTGATTCTAGTTCTGATTTTACAGTAATTATATCTATTGGCTCTGCTCTATTATATAAGTTAAAAATAGCTGAATAAATAGCTCTATTATCTTCTCTATAAAAATCATCTTCTTTTAATACTTCTATACTTGATATAACAGCATCTTTATCTGTAAGCATACTTCCTATAATTGCCTGTTCTGCTTCTAAATCATGTGGTGGTACTTTTCCTAATTCCATATTTTATCCCCCATATATATTGTTTCATTACTTATATTTGCGCCTATGTCTATTATTAATTTGATATAATATCTATTTTTAAATTACCAATTACACCTTCATACAATTTGATATTTACATTAAATATCCCTAAATTTTTTATTGTATCTTTTAATTCAATCTTCTTTTTATCTACCTTTATTTTATACTGACTTTCTAAACTTTCTGCTATTTCTTTTGAAGATACTCCTCCAAATATTTTTCCATTTGCACCTGATTTAACTTCAATTTTCAATAATATTTTAGATAATTTATCTGCTACTTTTTGAGCTTCCTCTTTCTCTTGTTCCTTTTTATATGCATTTGAATCTTGTTTAGCTTTTAGTTCACTCATATTTCCAGCATTTGCTTCAACTGCCATATTTTTTGGAAATAAAAAATTGCGTGCATATCCATCAGAAGCATTTATAACTTGATCTTTTTTTCCTACCCCTTTTATATCTTGTTTTAAAATTACCTTCATTTTATCACGCATCCTTTCATTAGAGTTGCCAATGATTCCGGGTTGCCAACGGTTCCGGGTTTAAATGGCAACATGCTTTCGCATAATTATATTTTTACTATTTTAAATGCATGTTGCCATTTAAACCCGGAACCGTTGGCAACCCGGAACCATTGGCAACTCTTGATTAACTTTCTATTTCTGAAAAATATTCGTTAATTCTATTTATTAATTCTTGCTTTGTTTCTTCTATGGTCATTCCTTCTACTTGTGCTCCTGCTAAAGTGATGTGGCCTCCGCCTCCTAGCTTTTCTAAAATAACTTGTACATTAATGTCTCCTATTGAACGACCGCTTATACATACTTTATCTCCTATTTGCCCTATAACAAATGATGCTGTAACGTCGCTTATTGTAAGTAGTTCATCTGCTGCTTTTGCACAAATTAGACTTGCGTCTTTTGATTTCTTTTTGTAAATTGAAATTGCAATTGTTTCGTTTACTATTTCTGCTTTTTTTACAATATCTGCGATTTTATTATAATCTTCTAAATCACTTTGAAACCATTTTTTTACTCTTATAATGTCAACTCCACATTTTCGTAAGTATGCTGCTGCTTCAAAAGTTCTAACTCCTGTTTTGAAAGTAAAGTTCTTTGTGTCCATCATGATTCCTGCATATAAACTTTCTGCTTCTATCGTTTTTAATTCTACTTTTGTTTCCACATATTGTAATAATTCTGTGACTAATTCTGCTGCTGATGAAGCATAAACTTCTTGGAAAGTAAGTGTTGCATTTTCAATGTAATCAGCACTTCTTCTATGGTGATCAATAATTACAAGTTTTTCAGTCTTTTCTAATAATTCTGGTACTGATACATAACTTGACTTATGAGTATCAACAATTACTAATAAGGTGTCTTCATCTATATTTTCTAGTGCAACTTCTTTGTTTATAAAAATATCTTCATATTCTTCTTCTTTTTCGATTGATTTTTCAAATGCTTGTAAAGATTTCGTATTTTCATTGTTTATGATATATGCATTTGTATCCAAACTTTTTGCCAATCGATATATACCCATGCTTGCTCCTATGCAGTCCATATCTGGGTTTGTATGTCCCATTATTATTACTTTTTTAGATTCTTTTATTAATTTTTCTAATGCATGTGCTACAACTCTTGCTTTTACTTTTGTTCTTTTTTCTACTTCTTGTGCTCTTCCTCCGAAAAATTTATAAATTTCATTTTCTCTTATAACAGCTTGGTCTCCACCACGTCCTAATACGATATCCATAGCATCTTGCGCTGATTTATATTTTTCTTTGTCTGTTTCCCCTTCATTTGATATTGCTATACTTAAAGTAAATTGCACTTTCTCTTTTGTATCAATTTCTTTTATTTTATCTAGTAAACTAAATTTGTCTTTTCTTACATCTTCTAAATATCTTTGTTCAAAAAAATATAAATATTTATCTTTTTCTTGCTTTATTAATACACCATTTGTCAAATTTGTCCAGTCATAAATACATTTATCAATTTCAGCTATTACTTGTGGCTTTTCTTCACTTTCAATTCTTTGTATTATTTCTTCATAATTGTCTATAACTAACATTCCGACACAAGTTTTTGAGTCTTTATATTCTTTTTGCAATTTTATATTTTCTGTATCATCTATAAAATATAAAATTACCATATATCCCTTTTTACTTTTCTTTTCTTTATCTTTATTCTTATTTTTAAAGTCTACATATCTTCCTTTTATTAAATATGTCTTTTTATCTATTTGTATTTTTCTTTCTATATCTCTGTTTTTATTATCATCTTTTCTAGACTCAATTTCATTTTTTATATCTGCAATTAAATCATCTGTATATGAATTAATATCTATATTAGCAAATTCTGAATTGAATTTTGAACTTTTCCATATAACATTTCCATCTGTTTGCATTATTATAAGTGGAAAAGGCGAATTGATTAAACTCGTTTTCGCTGCTGTATCTACTGTTAGCGTTAAATCTTGTAATGTTTCAGATATCTCACTTCTTCTTTTATTATTTGCATAATATGAATATAGTAAAATACCTATATATATTACAATTGATGGAAGTATCATAATTGTATTTTCCACGCAGATAACAACTAACAAAATAAATATAATTCCTAAATAAATTTTAGTTTTTGACATTAGTGTATCAAATACTTTTCTATTGTTATTTTGCATACTTTTCTCCTTCTAATTATTCTACTATATTTTACTCGCAAATAGCTGTTTTGTCAAGTTGAAACAGTGAGACAATGGGGACAGTTATTATTTGTCTCATTATCTTTGTCTTATTTTGTTATTTTTAGTTCTTGTTAAATCATTATTTAAATATAAAAATACACCTTTAAATATTAAATTTTTGTTTAACATTTATGGTGTATTTCATCTGTTTTAGTAATGAATAGGGGACGCGTCCTCGGTCATTAGCGTTTAGAATCCACAGTTCATTGTATAGTATGTGTATTTTTTTGTCTTAGCTCCACACAAGTAATTCGTATGAATCTCACCATCGTCACTAAAGACGCATTCTGTAGAACATACCTCGCACTCATAATAAACCTCTTTTATCTCATTACCGCAGGGGTGCGTCCAATCGTCTGCGCTTCCTTCATACCTCTCGTGACCACATTTATCAAACCATCCTTCTGCTGTTCTAACATATGTATGCTCGTAATAGCGTAAACATCCCCAACAAAAGAATGTAACTCGTCCCCATTCCCATTGTCCATCTAACAATTCAACTGATCGGTATTCTTGAGTTCCATTACAAATATAACTACCTGTCTTAACAGCCTTAAGACGTCCCCTACACGTGGTGTATCCTATATTTTCCTTAGTATAACATCCTGTACCTGATGTTTCATCTCCCCAATGCTTATGTGACTGAATTGTATATGTTGCGCTTCCTCCATCTGACCCTGTTACTGTAATAGTTGCAGTTTGAGTTCCATTTGCTGTACTAACTCCGTTTACTGTTAATGTAGTTCCACTTATACTTGCCGTTGCTATATTGGTGTCACTACTTCTACAATTTAGCTGTCCATAATTTTGTCCCGTTATATTAACTGTTACGCTTTTTCCTGAAAGTACTTTTCCACTTGTTTGTGATAAGTTTATAGTAGCTAATAAAGTTCTTACTTTTTCACTTACTTCTATTGTATTTCCTACATTGTCTTTTGCTTCTACATATATTGTATATTCTGTATTTTGTGCTAATCCACTAAATGTATAATTTCCGTTTGATTGATATTCTGACCATTGCTCACTATTTTTCTTAAATCTATATTGTATATTCCCTGTAGATTTGTAATCATTATTTTGAGCTTGATCTGAAGTATTTGCTGTTACTTTTATACTAGTAGTAGCTGCAGTGGTAGTTGGTGTAAAAGTATTTGGTGGTAATTTATCTATATTCGCTATTGTTCCTGTTGCAAAATCTCCACCTTGATTTGTACTATCTACTAACCTTGCATATATATTTTGATTTCTTCCTAATGTTATTTCTCCTTTGTATTCTGTCCAGTCTTTCTTTTCTCCATCTTGACCGTCCTTTGAAGTTCTATATTGTAGTGTATATCCATTTTTTCCTATATTTTGGGTAATTGTTACTTTTACATTTCCACTTGTATCTGTAGTTGGATTATATGTAAATGTTACATTTCCTGTTTGACCTGCTGAACTTGTTTGTAGTCCTGGTACACTTTCTGTTTGCTTCGTTACTGTTCCTACCTTTGTATTTCCTGCTTCATCTTTTGCTTCTACTTCTATTGTATAATTTGTCTTTTGTGACAAATCTTCAAATTTGTATGTTCCATTATCTTGATAGTTTGACCATTCTCCATTTTTTTCTCTGAATCTATACTGTTTTACACCACTGCATCCATATTCATTTGTTGCGTCCGCATCTGTTGTATTTGCTTTTACTGTTATACTGTTTGTTGTTACTTCTGTTATTTCTGGTATAAATTCTTTTGGATTTAGTTTATCTATCCTCATTACATTTCCTGTTACTACTGCTGTTTCTCCATTTATTCCTTCTAGTTTTGCATATATTATACAATTCTTTTCTACTTCAAATTCATTTGTATATGTCTGCCATTCTTCTGTAGCTGCTCGTTCTGTACTTGTTTGTGCTACTTTCTCTGTTGCATCTCCTGTAACTTTTTCTGTTTCTATTTCTTCTACTGTTTTATAGTGGATTTTGTATTTTATTGCATAGTCTATTATTTTATCTGTATTTACTACTATTGTTATTTTTACTTTATCATTTGTCCATATTGTTGGATTTTGATTGATTTTCATTTCTTCCTTTTGTAATTCTACATTTTCTTGGTTTACTTGTCCTATTATTTCTACATCTTCTCTTGTTACCTTATATATATCGTCATCTACTACTACATAAAAATAGATTTCTCCACTATTTTCTCCATATATATTTTCATCTACTTTTACTTTCTTTCCTTGGTCATATAATGGACTTTTTGGATTTTTTAAGTGCTCTTGAGTTGCTTCTAATATTGCCCTATCTGATTCTTCTCTATGTTCTATATATTCATCTGTTTCTGCTATTTTTATTATTTCTTTTACTGTTGCTCTTTTATTTTCTAATCTCGCTCTTTGCGCTTGTTTTAATATTCCATTTTCTCCTGATAATGCAGATATTGTTATTGCTGCTAAAATTAGTAATACTATTATTGTAATTACTAGTGATATTAATGTAATTCCTTTGTTTCTCTCTTTCATCTTTAACATTTGTTTTTCTCTCCCTTTTTATATTTTTTATCTTATGCTTTTATTGTTTAGATTTGACTTTAACACTATTTTTAGTTTCATTTTTTAGCTTTAAACATATACTTTTAATACATCTTTAATTGCTTAAATAAATTTTATATTACCAAAAATGAAGTAGCAATAATATTAGCCTTTTTTACTAGTTAATAGTTTACATATTTAATCATTAATATAAATAGCAATAAAATTCGTATAGAACTGTCAATGATTTTTGAAAATGTCCCAAAATTTTTTAAACATAAGCCCTAAATTTTTAAAAAGCTTAGGGCTTTTTAA
>CANQNU010000027.1 GCA_947625295.1 uncultured Clostridia bacterium
ATTACAAAATTTATTATTCGAGGTATAACGACAAGAGTCAGAGTCCGATGCCTTACCGCTTGGCGATACCCCAATATAAAATTCTATATTTATTGTGATAGTATTCAAAGAAACAAGTCTTTTTAACATATTATAACCCATATATATGTCAAAAAGACTTGTTTCTTTTGACACTTTTAAAATATCCCTATAATATTTCCATTTTCATCTATATCAATATTTTCTGCTGCTGGCACTTTTGGAAGTCCTGGCATGGTCATTATTTTTCCAGCAAGTACTACAACAAATCCTGCTCCTGATTTTAATTCTACATTTCGTACTGTTATATTATAATTATTTTTGCATTCTAAATTTTTTGGATCATCAGAAAAAGAATATTGTGTTTTTGCAATGCAGACTGGTAAATTTCCATATCCTAATTCTTCTATTTTTTGAATTTCTTTTAATGCTTCTTCTGAATATTCTACACCTTTTGCTCCATATATCTTATTTGCTACTTTCTCAATTTTTTCTTTGATAGAGTCTTCTAATTCATACATATATTGCAATTTTGTATCATTATTTGTTAAATCAACAATTTTATTTGCAATATCTGTTGCTCCTTCTCCTCCTTTTGCCCATCCTTCTACTAAACTTAAATTAACTTGTTTTTCTTCTAATTTTTTTCTTAAAAATTCTATTTCTTTTTCTGTATCTTGATTATATTTATTTATTGCAACAATTACATTTAATCCAAATTTATTTTTTATATTGTCTATATGGCGATATAGGTTGTCAATTCCTTTTTCTAGTCCTTCTATATTTTCTTCTTGAATTTTTTCTTTTTCAACTCCACCATGATATTTTAATGCTTTAATTGTTGCTACTAATACAACTGCATCTGGTTTTAAATTTGCTTTTCTACATTTGATGTCTAAGAATTTTTCTGCTCCTAAATCTGCTCCAAATCCAGCTTCTGTAATTACATAATCTCCTAATTTTAATGCTAACTTTGTTGCAATAATACTATTGCAACCATGTGCAATATTTGCAAATGGTCCTCCATGAACAATTGTTGGAGTGTGTTCTAATGTTTGTACTAAGTTAGGTTTTAAGGCATCTTTTAATAAAACTGTCATGCTTCCTTGTGCATTTAATTGTTTTGCGTAAATAGGTTGTCCTTCTTTGTTGTAACCAATTAAAATATTTCCTAATTTTTCCTTTAAATCTTTTAAGTCTTTTGCTAAACACAATATTGCCATAATCTCTGATGCAACTGTTATATCAAACTTATCGTGTCTTGGTACAATTTTTTGCTCACCTGATAGTCCTGTTTCGATTTCTCTTAGTTGTCTATCATTTAAGTCTACACATCTTTTCCACACAACTTTTTCAAAACCTAATTCGTTTCCAAAATAGATGTGATTGTCAATTAAACTTGCAAGTAAATTATTGGCAGATGTAATTGCATGTATATCTCCAGTAAAATGCAAGTTTATATCTTCCATTGGTGCAATCTGTACTTTTCCACCACCTGTTGCTCCTCCTTTTATTCCAAATACTGGACCTAAGGATGGTTCTCTTAATGCTAGAACAGATTTTTTTCCTATCTTTCTTAATCCATCTGCAATTGCAATAGACATTGTCGTTTTTCCTTCTCCTAATGGAGTTGGACTAATTGCTGTTACTAAAATTAATTTTCCATCTTTTTTGTCTTTTAATTTTTCATATACTTCATTAGAAATTTTTGCTTTATATTTTCCATATTGTTCAATATTTTCTTCACTAATATTAACTTTTTTAGCTATATCTACTATTTTCTCTAATTTTGTATTTCTTGCAATTTCTATATCTGTCATTATATCACATCTCCTTTTTATTTTTTCTAGGGACTAATTTTTAAGCAATTGCTCCTACAAAAATTCCTATTAATGCTCCTACAAATACTTGTATAGGAGTATGTCCTAATACTTCTATCAATTTTTCTGATACTTGCAAACTAGTAAGTCCTGGTGTTTCTATTATTTTGTTTAATAATGCTGCTTGCTTTCCTGCTGCTCTTCTTACACCACATGCATCATACATAACAACACAAGCCATAATTAATGATAATGCAAAAATAGGTGAACTTACTCCTTCATATTTTCCAATAAGAGTTGCTAAACTTGATACTACTGCTGAATGGGAACTTGGCATTCCACCTGCTCCAATAATTCTTTTAAAATTAAATTTTTTCGTTGTTACCAAATCATAAATTAATTTAAATAATTGAATTGCAAACCATAAAAGAAATGGTATATATATGTATTTATTTTGCACACAAGCTATAAAGTCATTTTTCATTTTTAATTTTCCCCTCTCATTATTTCAGTGCATTTATCAATAACTATTCTGTTGCTTTAAAATCTTCTTCTATCATTTCTTCATCCTTTTCTACTAAAATAGTAATCTTTTTTTCTGCTTCATCTAATATTTTGTTACATTCTTTAGAAATCTTAATTCCTTCTTCAAATTTTGATACAGAATCGTCTAAATTAAGTTCTCCCTTTTCTAGTTCTGTAACAATTTCTTCTAACATCTCCATTTTTTCTTCGAAACTTTTGCTCATTTCTTCTTCTCCTTTTAACTTATACTAATATTACTCTGTAACTTCTCCTGTTACTATGTTTACTTGATACCATGTTAAAACTGCTGTTGTTTCTTTATTATTAACAGAAACCATATAAATATCTCCATCATGGTTTACGATATTAAAAGTTACTGAATTATCATTTGCTCCCCAAGTATTTTTTACTAGTTCTATTACCTTTTCTTCATCTGTTTGCCCTCTATTTTCACTAATACTTTCTTGTTCTTCTCTTCCTATAATTTGTTCTTTAGGTTGTTCTTGATTATTTTGTACAGCTTGGCTTATTTCATTGTTTATTATATTTTCTTCTATGGTATTTTCTTCTTCAATAGTATTGTCTTCTTGTAATGAGTTTGTATCTTCTTGTTCTATTTCGTTCTCATTTGTTTCTTCTATAATTGTATTTTCATCTTCACCATTTACAACACTTGTATTTTGCTTTTTAAAAACAAAATATCCTGCTATTACTAATAAACAAATTACTACAATGCTAGTAATTACAATGATTATTTTTGTTCTTTTATCCATATTAATCTTATTCCTTCCTAAATGTCAATTGGTTTTAGTTAAAATTCTATTTTTGCATTTTTACTTGACTTCTGCTTGACATTTTCCATCAGTTAATTGAATTTGAATTTTATCTCCTGTATTTAACTCTTTAATATTTTTAATTATTTTCTTGTCTTTTTCTACAATTGAATATCCTCTACTTAATGTTTTTAAAGGGCTATATGCGTCTAATTTTGCAACAAGTTCTGCATATTTTGTTTTTTCTTTTTCATATTTTGTAGTTATTAAGTTTTCTAATTGTTTAGTATAGTTATCTATTTGAATATATAGTTCATTTATTTTTCTAGTTGGTTCTTTTAAAACTGTACTTGAAATACACTTTTCGTATCTAAGCCTCATTAGCTGAACTTTTCTAATTAATGAACTTCTTAATCTTCCTTGATATGTTTGTATTTTTTGTTTTATTTCATAAATATCTGAAACTGCTAGTTCTGCTGCCGCAGATGGAGTAGGTGCTCTTAAATCTGCTACAAAATCTGCTATTGTAAAGTCTGTTTCATGTCCTACTGCAGAAATAATTGGTATTTCAGATTTATAAATACTTTGAGCTACTATTTCTTCATTAAAAGGCCATAAGTCTTCAAGTGAGCCTCCCCCTCTTGCTAATATTAGTACATCTGCTAATTTGTGTTCATTCATATAATCAATTCCACTAGCTATTTTTTCCGCTGCTCCTTCTCCTTGTACTGGAACAGGTAATAATTTGATATATACATTTGGATTTCTCCTTGTTGAAACATTAATAATGTCTCTAATTACTGAACCTGTTTGAGAAGTTAGTACTCCTACTATTTTTGGCATTACTGGTATTTTCTTTTTATGTGATTGATCAAATAATCCTTGTTCTTGTAATTCTTTTTTTAATTCTTGATATTTAGTGTATAAATCTCCTAATCCGTCTTCCTCCATTGCTTTAACATAAATTTGATAAACTCCATCTCTTTCAAAAACGGAAACTCCTCCATATACAACAACTTTCATTCCATCTTTTGGCATGAAAGCTAATTTCTGTGCATAAGATTTGAACATAATACATTTTATTAAACAGTTTTCATCTTTTAGTGTAAAATACATGTGCCCTGTATAATGATTTTTAAAATTTGATATTTCACCTTTTACTAATACATCATTTAAATACTCATCTTCTGCTATTTTATTTTTTATGTATTGATTTAAATCAGTAACTGTAATTGCCATTTCAGTATATTTCATTATTTTCTCCTTTTATTTTGCTACCTATTTAATAATAATCCTTTTGAACAATAATTAATTTTTAGTTAAATAATAACTTTATCGCTACTGAAAAGAACAGAATCTTTTGACTTACTAATAAATATTTATTTCATACCTAAATGTTTAAAAGTTTGCCAAAAAGACCTGTTCATTTTGTCTTATTCTTTAACAATACTTGCTAAGATTCCATTAACAAAATTTTTTGATGTATCTTCACCATATTTTTTTGCAAGTTCTACTGCTTCGTTTATTACTACTTTAAATGGTGTTTCTGTATATTTAATTTCATAAATTGCCAGTTTTAAAATTGCTAGGTCTATTTTTGATATTCTTTCTATTTTCCATTCTGCTTTTAAGTTTTTTTCAATTTGATTTTTTATTTCATCTTTATTATTTTCTATTCCAATAACAACTTCATTAATGTATTTTTGTGCATTTATATCTACTAAGTTATTACTTTCTATATATAATTGTATTAATTCTTGTACATTTTCTTTTTTTTGAATTTCTAAGCTATAAATCAGTTTAAATGCTTGCTCTCTAATTGCTGACCTATTCATATTTTTCCCCTTCTATATTTATTAGAATTATTTACATTTTATCAATAAATTTTTTCAATTTTTCTTTTACATATTCTTTATTATGTTGAACGTAGTTTCCCATAAATGCTCCTAGTAACAATACAACTATTGCTAAAATTAAATCATGTAATCTTGTTATTAAAATCAAAATGGCTATAATAACACCTATAATGGCACCTTTAAATTGATTCCAAAATTCCTTAAAATTATCCATTTATTTTCTCCCTTTCTTTATTTTAAGCTTTTATTCTTCTACTTGTTTTTCTGCAACTTTTTTTACTGTAATATTAACTTCTTTTACATCTAAATCTGTTGCTGTTTTTATTTTTTCTTTTATTTTTGTTTGTAGATTAGCTGATAAGTCTTTAATGATTGCTTCTGCATTTACAACTAAATTAACATATACTTTTACATTATTATCTTTATCTAATTCTACTTTTGTTGTGACATCTTCAGCACTTTGAAAGTTTAATGCAACAGAATTAACTAAATTTTCTATTGTTTCTTTTGAAATCATTAATCTTCCACTTTCGTTTTCTAGTAATACTCCTTGTCTTGAAGTTTCTTTTTGTTTTGATGAAGAATCAAAGAATATACATTTGATTGATAATAATATAAATACAACACTAATTCCAAGAAGAACTTTTCCTGATGTTACTCCTGTTATTATATTTTCTAATATGTTTCCTACTAATTGCATATCTATCCATCCAAATATTAATAAACATAATATTATTGATATTACTAACATTATTGTAGAATATATAATTAGTGTAGCTTTTTCTATAAATTTCATTTTCATTTCCTCCTATATTTTTTATTTTATATTTTATTTATTTTTATTATTTTATTAAGTTTTTTAATTATTCTTTTAAGAAATCATTTATATTTACTTATTAATTATTTTCTTAATAAAGCATTTATATTATGATTGTTGATTATTTTCTTCTGTTTCACCATTTGTTTCATTTTCTTCATTCTTTGAGTTTTGAGTATTAACACCTTGTACATGTACGTTTACTTCTTCTACTTTTAATCCAGTCATACTTTCTACTGCTTTTTTTACTCTATTTTGGATTTCAAATGCTACATCTGGTATTCTTGTTCCATATTCAACGATAATGTTAACATCTATTTTTGCTTCTGTATCTGTTGCTTCTACTTTAATTCCTTTTGCTAAATTCTTTTTTCCACTTAATACTTCTGTAATTCCTCCTGCAAATCCTCCTGCCATTCCAGCAACACCACTTACTTCTGATACTGCTACTCCTGCAATTACTGCTATAACATCATTTGATATTTGTATTCCCTCTTGTTCTGTCTTTATTTCTTCTTGTAATTCTACTACTTCTTCATTTACTTTATTTTCTTCACTCATATTTTTTCCTCCTTTGATATATCAAAATTGATATACTTAAATTTTATATAAGTATATCAATTTTTCATATTTTTTACAACCATTTTCACTAAATTTTCACGATTGATTAGTTGGACAAATGAGTTTGATTTCAAAAAATTATTAATTGGTGCATAATGCATTAATTATTTTAGTACACTAAATTCTTCTATTTGATTTCCCCTTAAGAAATCTTGTATTGACATCCTTTTAGCATTTTCACCTTGAATTTCAATCACTTTTATAATTCCATCTTTTGCTTTTATAAATAGCCCATCTTTTGGATGTGATACTATTACTGTTCCATTTGCTATAATCTCTATTCCTTCTGCTATAATTTCATCTTGTGTTGCTAATTCTACTTTCCAAAATTTTAGTTTTTTTCCGTCTAAAAATGTGTATGCACCCATAATTGGATTTAACCCTCTTACTAAGTTTTTTATTTGTTCTGCAGTTTGATTATCCCAATCTATTTTTGCTATTGATTTGTTTAGCATTGGTGCTAGTGTAAAGTTTTCTCCTTGTTTTTCCCTTGGGGCTGTTCCATTTTCAATTCTTTTTAATGTTTCTACTAAAAGATTTCCTCCAATTTTAGATAGTCTTTCCCACAATTCTCCTGTTGTTTCATTTTCTCCTATTGTAACTTCTTCTTTTAATATCATATCTCCTGTATCCATTCCTTCATCCATATACATTGTTGTAATTCCTGTTATTTTATCTCCATTTAAAACAGCCCATTGAATTGGTGCTGCTCCTCTATATTTTGGAAGTAATGAACCATGTACATTAATACAACCATATTTTGGAATATCTAAAACTTCTTTTGGTAATATTTTTCCATATGCCACAACACATATAACATCAGGATTTAATTTCTTTATTTCTTCAAAAAATTCTATATTGTTTTTTACCTTTTCTGGTTGATAAATTTTTAAATTTTTCTCTAACGCAAATTCTTTTACAGGAGATGGAATCATTTTCATTCCTCTTCCTTTTGGCTTATCTGGATTTGTTACAACTCCTAAAATTTCATGACCTGCTTTATAAATTGCTTCTAAACTATCTCTTGCAAAATCAGGTGTTCCCATAAACACTATTTTCATATATTCATCTCTCCTTTGTGTCAAAAGGGACTTGTCTTTTTGACACATTAATATTTACAATAATCAAAATTCAATTGTATATAATAAATTTATTTAATAATGAATGCTAGTGAAATTATATTACAAATTATTTAATTAACAAATGGGAGAATCTCAAACTTGCTTTGAGAGGGGCCTATTTGTTAATTTTATAATTTGTTTATAATGTAACGTAGCCGAATAATTAAATAAATTTATTATATACAATTGAAAAATTTATATAAAAAAGTATGTCAAAAAGACACGTCCCTTTGACACTATTGTTCTGGCTCTATATACTCTAATGTGCCAGGAATAATTTTATCCATAAAAACTTCTCCATTTAGGTGATCTACTTCATGGCTAATTGCTTGTGCTAACAACTCTTTTGCCTTTACTTTCTTTTTTTGACCATCTCTATCTATATATTCTGCTACTACTTCAGCCGGTCTTTTGACTTTAGCAAATTGGTTTGGAAAACTTAAACATCCTTCATCTACTTCTTGCTCTCCTTTTGTTTTTACAATAACTGGATTTATTAAAACAATTGGTCCATTATCATCATATAAATCAATAACAATTACTCTTTTTAATATTCCAACTTGCACAGCAGCTAAACCTACTCCATTATATTTATGCATTGTATCTATCATATCATCAATTAATATTTGCAACTTATCATCTATTGTTTCTATTTCTCTTGATTTCTTTTTTAAAATTTCATCTCCATCATATCTTAAATTTCTAATTGCCATTTTCTAACACCTTTCTTTATATCATATTATTTGGATTAACATCAATTGACATTTTAGTTGTTTTAATATCCTTCATATAAAATTTTTTCAAACAATCATTTAAAATTTTGTTAAGTTCATCATTCATTTTTCCTTTTATTATAATTCTCCATCTATATCTATTTTGAATTTTATCAATAGGAGATGGCATTGGTTGAAAAATTTTATAATTTTCTGGTAGTCTTGGTTTTAAATAAGTATATATTCCATTACTAATTTTACTAATTTCTTGTTCTGATAAACTATTAAAACTAATTAGTATTATATCGCAAAATGGAGGATATTTCAACTGTTGTCGTAAGGCAATTTCTGTTTCGTAAAACATTTCGTAATTTTGTTCTTTTGAGCATTGAATACTAAATTCGTCTGGATTATAAGTTTGAATAATTACTTTGCCTGGTAATTTGCCTCTTCCTGCTCTTCCTGCTACTTGTGTTAATATTTGAAATGTTCTTTCACTTGCTCTATAATCATCTATATTTAATGAACTGTCTGCAGCAATTACACCTACTAATGTTACATTAGGAAAATGATGTCCTTTTACTACCATTTGTGTTCCAATTAAAATATCTATATTTTCTTCTTTAAATTTATTTAATATTTGTTCATGAGAGTTCTTTTTTGTTACTGTATCAACATCCATTCTAATTGTTTTTGCATTTGGAAATTGCTTATGTATTTCTTGTTCTAATTTTTGAGTTCCAGTTCCAAAATATCTAATTTTGTCACTATGACATTCAGGGCAAGTTGTTACTAAGTTTTCTTCATATCCGCAATAATGACATTTTAATTTTTTTTCATAACTATGATAAGTTAAACTAATATTACAATTCTTACATTTTACAGTATATCCACAATTTCTACACATAATAAATGTTGAGTATCCACGTCTATTTAAAAATAATATTGTTTGTCTTTTTTGTTCTAAATTTTTTTCAATTTCAGAATATAAGTCTACACTTAACATAGAACGGTTTCCATTTGCTAGTTCTTGCTTTAAATCAATAACTTGAACTTTTGGCAGAGATGCTTGATTAGCTCTTTTTGTCAATGTTAAAAGCTCAATTTCGTCTGTGTTTTGTGCTTTATAAAATAGATTAACATCAGGTGTAGCACTTCCTAATAATAGTGGACAATTATTTTGTTTTGCAATATATTTTGCTACTTCTTTTGCATCATATTTGGGATTTGACTCTGATTTATAAGATGAGTCATGTTCTTCGTCTATAATAATTATTCCTAAATTTTCTACAGGTGCAAAGATAGCAGATCTAGCTCCTATTACTATTTTTGCTTCTTTATTTCTTATTCTTTCCCATTCATCATGTCGTTCTCCAATTGATAATTTACTATGTAATACTGCTATTTCTTCTTTTCCAAATCTTTCTATAAACCTATCTATCATTTGAGGTGTTAATGATATTTCTGGCACTAATAAAATAGCTGTTTTTTGTTCTTCTAATACTTTTTGTATTAATTGAATATAAACTTCGGTTTTGCCGTGAGCCAGTTATACCATATAATAAAAAACTCTCATACTGATTTTTTTCTATTGTATTTTTTATTTTTTCATAAGCTTGTTTTTGTTCGTCTGTTAATTGTAAATGTTTTACTTTTTCAATTTTTTTGTTTATTAATGGATTTCTTTCTATCTTTTTTTCTATTATTTCAAGATATCCATTTTTTATTAAAGTATTAACAATTGCTCTTGAACAATCTGTAAACATCTCTATTTCAGGAATAGTTGCACCTTCATTGTCTTTTACAAAAGATATGACCTTTTTTTGTTTTTCTGATTTTATTTTTTCTGTTTCTATTTCAAATTCAATTTCTTCTATGTCTTTTTTTAAATAGATACTATTGATTATTTTATCTTGTATTCTTTTCTGTTTATCTTTATTTCTAGTTCCTGGTGTTAGCATTAATTTAATACAGTCTGAGACATTACAAAAATACCTTTTAGTCATCCATCTAGCAAGTGTAATTTGTTCTTGACTTAGATTATCTTCCAATTTGATAATATCTTTTACTTCATATTCTGATTTTTCTTTTATTCCTATTACAAATCCTTCTTCTGTCTTTTCACCTTTTCCAAAAGGGATTACTACTTTACTGCCTATAATAATTAGGTCTTCTAGTTTTTTTGGTATATGATAATCAAATGTTCTATTTAGTTTTTTTGCTGTTCTATTAATTATTATTTCTGCTATCATTTCTTCTCCTATAAATTGTATTACAAAAAATGTCACATACTATTTTTGTGACATTTCTAATTTTTTTTCATTTTCTATAATTGTTTGAATTATATTTACTGTTTTTTCAAAATCATCATTTTTTATTACATAATCATATATTTTTATTTTAGATTCTTCATATTCAAGTCTACCTAACCTTAGTTCTAGTTCTTCTTCAGATAGGTTGTCCCCTCTAAAAATTAATCTTCTTTTTAATTCTTCTCTTTCTACTTTTAAAAAAATGGTAACTAGTTTTGTCTCTTTACTTAATAACTTTATTAAATTTTCTGTTCCATTTACTTCTATATCTTTTACTATAATTTTTCCACTAGCTATTTTTTCATTCATCAATTTTCTTGATGTACCATAATAGTTTTCATGATGTAAATCATATTCATAAAATTCATTTTCTTTGATTTTTTCTTTAAATTGTTCTTCTGTTATAAAATGATATTGTACTCCTTCTTCTTCCCCTTCTCTTGGTTTTCTTGAAGTGAAAGATGGAAGAGATATAACATCTTCCATTCTTTTTATTAATTCTTTTTTTATTGTATCTTTTCCTGCTCCAGAAACTCCAGATAATATAACTAACATATTGTTACCTTCCCTTCTGCAATTTCATTTGCAGCTATTGTAACTGGTGATTCTTCTTTCTTACTTGTTTTTGTTTCTCTTTCTTCTGCTATTTGTCTTGCACGTCTTGCTGTTGCAATAACTAATTCATATCTATTGTTAGCTTTTGTTAATAATTCTGTAACACTTGGTTTTACTATCATTGTAAATTCCTCCTTAATTATATTTTATAAATTTTTATTCTTTTTCATCTGCTGAAATAGTTTTGTCAATTCTTCCTCCAACTGTTTCTGGTTGCACTGCTGATAATATCATATGTCCAGAATCCATTACTAGAACTGCTCTTGTTCTTCTTCCACAAGTAGCATCTACTACTATTTTATTATCTTTTGCTTCTTGAACCATTCTTTTAATTGGAGCTGATTCTGGGCTCACAATTGCTATTATTCTTTCTGCTGAAACAATGTTTCCAAATCCTATATTTAATAATTGCATAAAACCCTCCATTCGAGCAATATATATTGCTCTAATAAATATTTTATTAAAATTTCTTTATAAATTGTTAGAATAAAAGAAGTTTTTATTCTATATTTTGTACTTGTTCTCTGATGTTTTCAATTTCTGTTTTTATATCAATTACACCATTTGTAATTTCTAAATTATTTGCCTTTGATCCTATTGTGTTTGTTTCTCTGTTCATTTCTTGAATAATAAAATCCAACTTTTTTCCTATTGCTTCTTCAGAATAAAGTAGCTTTTCAAATTGTGATATATGACTTTTTAGCCTAGTTACCTCTTCTTCTATTGAACATTTATCAGCATATATAACAACTTCTTGTGCTAATCTTGATTCATCAATTTCTTGGCTTTTCAAAATTTCTTTTATTCTTGTCTCTAATTTTACTACATATTCTTCAATAAGTCCAGTAGATAGTGTTGATATTTTTTCAATTTTTTGTTTAATATATTGTATTCTTTTCATTATATCTTCTGCTAATTTATTTCCTTCTATTTGTCGCATTTCAACTAATTTTTCTACTGCTAGATTAGTTGCTTTTAATAATTCTTCTTTTATTTGTTCATCATCTTGTGTATTTTGTATACTTAGCACATCAGGATATTTAGAAATTTCTGTTACCTCTATATTAGAAGAAATGTTTTCTTGGTCTGCTAATTTTTTTAATTCATCAATATATATTTTTGCAATTTCAGTATTTATTTTAATTTCTTTGCCTTCTGTTGAATTGTTTTCAAAAGTTATAAATACCTCTATTTTTCCTCTTTTTATTTTTTCTGAAATTATTTTTTTTACTTCTTCCTCTAAATAGCTTAATGCTCTTGGCATTTTTACTGATATGTCTAAATATCTATGATTTACAGTTTTTATTTCTATCTGATAATTCCTTAAATTTTCTGATAGGCTTCCTTTGCCATATCCTGTCATACTTTTAATCATTTTCTTTTACCTCTTTTTTTAGCTTCTTTTTTTATTGGTTCTTCTTTTTTTACAATGTCTGAAATATCACTTAAACTTGCTAAATATTTTTGTTTCTCTTTTGTGTATATAACAATAGATTTTAATATATAATAAATTGCAATTAAATATGAAGATGTTAATAAATATACTCTAAAGTCATATTTTAATACTGTAACAATATGAGTAATTGTTAATGTATGTAATGATAAGCACAAAAGTTCTATTGCTGTTATTGCAATTGTTCCACTATCTTTTTTATAAGCAAATTCTAATGCTATTATTCCTCCTAATAAGAATATTCCAGAAAAAATTTCTATTTCTTTTGTTAATAATTCTTGTTGAAATTTTATATATGATATATTTAATACAATAAAATATACAATAATTCCTATTGCTTTCAGTACATTAGTAAATATTTTTTTTAATATTTCTTGTGATACTTCTTTAGGTATTTTTTTTCTTTTTTCATATATTTTTTCTATTTCTTCTACTTTTTCTTTCTTTTGCATATTTTATATCACCCTTTCTATTGTCTACTATATTATTGTTATATTTATTTTAATATTATATTTGTCTTAATTTTTTTACTATTTCTCTAATTCGTACATAATAATACTTAGTATATTTAATGCTACTGTTTCTGTTCTTAGTATTCTCTTCCCAAGTGTTATTATTTTTGCTCCATGTTCCTTTAATTCTTCTATTTCGTTAAAGTCAATTCCTCCTTCTGGCCCTATCAATACTCCTATTTTTATTTGTTTTTGTTTTAAAAGTATATTTTTTATTTTTTCTATTTCTTGTTTTAAGGTATTTTCTTCTTCATTTTCATAGGCTACTAATAATATATCATATTCCATGACAAAATTACAAATTTCTTTTATACTAATTATTTTATTTATTTGTGGAATAATATTTCTACCGCTTTGTTTACTTGCTACTTCTGAAATTTTTTGCCATCTTTCTACTTTTTTATTTTTATCTTTTTCATTTAACCTAACAATACTTCTTTTCATTTCAACAGGCGTAATGTCATAAACTCCTAATTCAACTGACTTCTGAATTATCAGTTCCATCTTATCTGCCTTTGGTAACCCTTGAAATATTGTAACTTTTACATTAGATTCACAATTTGTTTCTAATTTTTCTAAAATATCACATAAAATATTTTCTTCTTCTATGTTTTTAATTTCACATAAATAGTCTTGTCCTATATTGGAATTACATATTGTTATTTTATCTCCAATTCTTTTTCTTAAAACATTTTTTATATGATTTACATCTTGTCCTTCTATTTTTATTTGATTATCTATAATATTTTCATTTTTTACAAAAAATTTCGGCATAACTTCTCCCTTTTATTTTCTTATGATTATTATTATATGATTTTTTTATGTTTTTTTCAAGTAATGTATTGCATTAGTTTAAAATTTATATTTATATTAATATATAAATAAATTGAAAAAAATAAACCTAAAATTTTCTATCAAATAAAAATTTGAAGAAAATCTTAGGTTCTTTTTCTTTATTTTATTAATAATTTTCTGCTTTTATTTCAAAGTATGCTCTTGGATGTGCACATACTGGACAAATTTCTGGTGCTTGTTTTCCTATTACAATATGTCCACAGTTTCTACATTTCCAAATTGCATCTCCATCACGACTAAATACTAGTCCATTTTCTACATTTTCTAGTAATTTTTTATATCTTTCTTCATGCTCTTTTTCTATTTTTCCTACTGCTTCAAAAAGGTATGCAATATGGTCAAATCCTTCTTCTTTTGCTTCTTTTGCCATTCTGTCATACATATCTGTCCATTCGTAATTTTCTCCTTCTGCTGCTGCTTGTAAATTTTCTGTTGTTGTTTTTATATCTCCACCTTGTAATAATTTAAACCATATTTTAGCATGTTCTTTTTCATTGTCAGCTGTTTCTTGAAATATTGCTGCAATTTGTTCATATCCTTCTTTTTTAGCTTTACTTGCAAAGTATGTATATTTATTTCTTGCTTGTGATTCTCCTGCAAATGCCTCCATTAAATTTTTTTCTGTTTTTGTTCCTTTTAAGTCCATTGTGATTCCTCCTTTAATTTATTTTATTTATGTATATATAAAATGTTATTCTATTTTTTGCTTTCATAACAATTTATACCGATATAAATAAATTTATTTGCTATTAGTATCTAAACATAATTTTTTCGATTTAGCAATAGTTAAATTAATTTTTTCTAAATATTTTTAAGATTTTTTCAAATATTTTTTGATACCATTTAATTTCTATACATTCTTTCAAATCTGTCATCTTTGTATTTGCTATTTTGTTTAATTCTTTATCCTTAAACAATTTATCTGTATTATATTTTTCATTTAACTCTTTTTGATATTTTATTTCATTTTGTTTTAATTTTTCTTCGAATGCTTTTCTTTCTTCATCATTACACCAGTACTTTTTATTTATTATTGATAAAATACCTATAGTTTTATTTTTTAAGCCCATATCTTTTATTCTTTTACTATAATCTAATTTAGGCTTATATGTCATTGATGTGTTTTCTTTCAAAAAATCCATAAAATTTTTTGATATTTTACTAACATCGGCTTCTTGGGTATGTTCTAATATATCTAATGTTTCAGCTATAGCTTCGCAATATTCTTGACTTAACACTTTTACCTCCTCCTTTTGTTTGAAATTTATATTTCTTCTTTATTTCTTTCATCTTTTTCCTTTTTCTCATTTGCTAAGTCAATCAAATGTTCTTGAGCTTCATTTGTTAAGCCTTCCCTTGATATTTCAGCTAAATCAATAGCTATATTGTCCGCAGATAACTCTATTTGAAGTTCTATTGGTTTATAATTTATTTCTCTTCCAGCAAATAAAATACCACTATCATCTGAATACCAAGGAAAACGATTACCGTTTTCCTACAATTTTTATATTAGGATGTTCTTCTACTTCATGCACTTTTACTGGTCTTGGTTTATCAAGTTCAGAATAACGAGTATCTTGATTAACATTATTTAAGTCTATACAACATAATTTTGATTTTGATTTATTAGGCTTCGGCCACATTCTTTTTCGAATGCTTGGTAATGATATTTCAAAATTTTCCTTTGCAAATCTATTTTCACCTTTATTAAGTCTATGATAAGTATATGTTGTAAAGTCTTTTACATCTGGCATCTTTTCATATATTTCATCTGTGAATATAAAATATCCTTCTTGATTAAAGCGACCTATTGCTAAAGCTTTTTTTCTGCTTAATAAATCAGGAATTGATTTTAAAAAAGTACTATAGTCTTCTAGATTATATTTACCAATTATAACATCCTCTTGAATTTTTTTGTCAAAATTCCTTATCCCTTCTAATTGCAATTCACTTAATTTATTTCCTGACTGATTTTCATATTCTTCCAAATATTTTTCTAAACTATAAAAATCAGAATTATTTTGAGTAATTTTTTTTAATTGTTCTAATCTATATAACTTTAAATCTTCAAATTTTTCATTCTTTAAATATTGATAAATAGCATTTTCACTATCAGTTTTACTATGGTAATCGTATATTATTATGTTAGCTAAATTTAAATTTGTTTCCCTTCCATTCTGCATTTGAATAGGTGTCATATCAACAAAATAATCCCTATCTTCACTATTTTGAAATTCAATAACTCCTTGAATTATTTCTTGAATTCTTTGTTCAACTAATTGCTCATCATTACCGTAAATCATCTTCAACATTAATATAATCATCTAATTTTCCAATTACTTTTCCGTTTGCTTGTAGTCATGTTATATCGTAAGGTTCTTTGAAGTATAATATTTCTATCTTTTATTTTTGTATGATAGTATGCAATAAAACCAAGATTACTAAATTGATAACCACATATTTCAGTTACTTTCATTGTACCACCTCATATAGTTCTTTTTATGCTTATGATAATACTACATAAAAAAAAAGTCAACACCTTTTTTATTTATTTTATATTTAGATAATATATATTTAAATTACAGAATTGAATTTATTTTTTTGGGGCAATAGCTATATTGCTAACTTCTAATTTATCAATTTATTATATTTATTCAAAAATTTTTCTAATTTACTTAGATTTGGGAATATTTCATCAAATATATTATATAAAGTATCTTTTGCTTCATATTCTCCTATTGCATAACATTTTTTGCTTAAACCATACGCAATTCCAGCCTCTATATGTGCTGCTTTTCCAGCTGATAAAACAAGTAATAAATTTTTTGAACTTTTTTCTCCTTCTAAGTCTTTATTAAATAATTTTAAAACAATATCATTTTTTAGTCCTAATGATTTAAATTCTTTCTGTTTTTCTTCTGGTGTTTGATTTTTATTACAATATCCCCAATCATCTTCATTTTTTAAAAAGCAATAATAAGATATATTATAATCATCAAATAACTTACATATTCTTAATATGTTTTTTTTATTTCTAGCTCTACCAGCTATAAAAAATTCATATTGATTTTATAGACGGCTTTAGTAGATATAAAATTATAGGTCTAAAAGTAGTAGAATTAAATTTTAGGAGATTTTTAAAAATGAATAATAAAATTTACATATCACAAAGAAGGATATTATTATATTCCTGACTTATATTTAGAAAAGGAAGATTATGAAAAAGATTATAATATTAGAAAGTATGGTCATTTAAGATTGGAGTATTTAAAAAATCATAAGAAAGCAGAATACATAATAATGTTTATAAACAAGACTTTAAGGAAACATATTGTAGAAACTGATAAACAAGCCAAAAGAAGATTTAAAGTACTTATAAACAAATGCTAGAAAGAAATCCTATTGATGAAGATTTAAAAATACTTATACTTTAAAATGAGTTGGCTTATGAATAATTATAAAAATTCAATTGAAGAAATTATATTTAAGGAATTTATATTTATATAATGCAATAAATTTGTTTCCCTGTTAATAAATAAACCTATGGGACTTTCTTTTAGAAAAATCCATAGGTTTTGACAGTTTTTGAGTTAATTTCTATTCCTATAAAAAATGCAGCATTGCAATAATAATAACTATATCTACTACAATGAATAATATAGGAGTAAGTACTCTCCTATAAAGTCCTTTTAAAGAGTTTATAATAAGATATGCTGTAAAAATAATAAGTATAAAAATAAATACTAAAGTGAATGTGCCCATCAAAGTTCTATATCTTTCAGCACTTTCATAAGCATCTTCAGCACTCTTTCTATTTCTCTTAAAAGTAACTTCTTGCTCATTCGTTTCGAAGTTCTTAACAGTCGCAGTTAGATAATCAGAATATCCCAAACCTTCATCATATTGTCCAACTTCTATTATCAAAGTTGTCCGACCATTTTTAGAATAAATGGTTGTTTTTACAGGATACTGACAAGTGTATTCATGACTAACAATTATCCTTTCTGCTTCTTCCTGATATTCTTTGTACAAATCTTCAGAATAATACAACAACTTTTCATATACATTAGATACCTTCGGCATAAATGCTTTGAAATGAATGAAAATGCCGAGCAATACAGAAAAGACTATTGATAGTATAATGCAACCAATGGTTGCCAACTTTTGCCGATTCATTTTTTTACCTCCATTAATCAATGATATTGTTATATTTATAACTCTAAGATACTGACAAACTTAAAGCATAATAAAATTTTATATAATAAATTATAGCATATTTATTCAGTTTTCTCAACAAAAACTGGCAAATTTGTTGACTTTAAGCTAAAATTGTCATATATATTATGTGTATTTCATTCGAAAATACAAGAATATTGATGTCTCATTAGAAATTTTATATTCCTCAGATGCCAAGCTAAAACGAGTCACATATGGGATTACGAACTGGCTATTAAAAAATATTAAAATAATACTAAACTTGTCCAGTATTAATAGGTAATCAGGAGAGCTATAAGTGTAAAATTCAATATTCTATTTACATACACACTAAAAAATGAGTACATATTGAAATCTCAAATATTGTTTGAGCTTATTAAAATTGTATCCATTGTAGGTAAATAGAGTATTAGTA
>CANQNU010000028.1 GCA_947625295.1 uncultured Clostridia bacterium
TTGTGACTATTCAAGGGTGAACTAGTCACAAGTTAAAATATTATTTTTAGGGTGAACTAATCAAAAAATATTGACAGATTTTTTAAAAGCCTTTTTTCTAGCCTATTCATAAATGCTGGAGTCATTTTTCCTATTTTATAAACCAAACGAGATTTATCTATACAAGTAATTTGTTCTGCTTTTGCTTTAGATGGTAATTTATTTAACTTACCTTCTTCTAAATCTGTTTCTAAAATTTTTTCATGTGTATCATACAATTTAGGCGAACTAGAAATCGGAATTACTACTATCGTACTTGAAATACTATTTTTATATGAATCTTGCATAATAATTCCCATATGAGTATTACATAATTCTTTTCCTACATTTTGACCAAATTCTATTAAATATATTTCTCCTTTTCTTGGTCTTACAGGATGTAAATTATTTTTTCTTTTTTTCTCCAATTTTTCTGATTTATCATTTAAGTCAAACTTATAAATAAACCAATCGAAAAATCTTTTAAAATTTTTTCTATTTATATATTTAGTAACATTTTCTATAACATAGTCTAACATATTTTATGTATTTTTCCTCCATTCTTTTTTCAATTCTTTTTCTTCTCTTTCATCTATTTTTTCTTGCTGAACATCGATTAAATAAATTTTATCCTTAAAAGCACCTTTTTTACTATTTTTGATTTTTCTTGCATTTTTTACATCTTCTATTGATATATTTCTATCTTTCATGATAGCAAAAATAACTTCCATTAAATCTGCTAATTCTTCAGCAGAATGTTCTTCTATAAATTCATTTGCTTCTTCAAATATCTTTTTATCTAATTCTTGCAAATACTCTTTATCATTTAATATTTTATAATTACATTTTTTTCCTTCTTCTGAATTAATATTTTATGGTATTTTATCTCTTACTAATTTATTATAAATATATTTCATCTTTATCACCTCAAATTTCATTATGTATTCATAATAAAACAAATGTTCTTAAAAGTCAATAAAATTTTTTACATTTTTATAAATTTTTTCTTACTTTCATTGTTTAACATAATTTTTTGCAAAAACATTGCAAAATCCTGCAGTATACTTTTAGAAATTATCTTGTTATACTTCTTTTATAATTACTTATTGGAGGTTCACTATGAATAATAATTATTATAAATCTATGTTTAAAAAATATCCTGATATTGTAAATGTTAAAGAATTGCGAATAATGCTAGGTGGTATCAGTAAAAAATTAGCTTATCATTTACTGCAAAATAACATCATTAAATCCATTAAAATTGGTAGACAATATAAAATTGCTAAAGCTGAAGAATATAGAGAACAGTTTGTAAAATCTTTTAATTTACAAAAACACATTAAAACACAAAATGATGAACAAGAAAGAAAGTATATGTTATTTAGAGAAAAATTGCATATAATTTTTCTAACATTTAAACTATCTATCCCTACAGTAATAATAATTTCAGAGCTATTTAAGGTTAAGAACAGTAACACACTGTATCAATTTTTCTATTTAATTTTAGATATAATTTCTTTTAGCCTTGCAATAAATTTTTCTTTGTCATTTAAAAGATTACGTAATTCTTTTAAAGAATTATTATAGTCGGTATCTTCTAAAAAGAAATTAGCATAACCATCATTACCAAATTTTTTTAATTAATATTAGTAACATTTTCTATAACATAATCTAACATATTTTATGAACGCCATTAATTTTAAATACTTCTTCGAAAAATCTATTTAAAAACAATAAAAAATATGATACAATACGATAAGAATAAGAAAAGGAAAATAGGAATTATGTTAGAGCAAAAATATAAATTAGAAAACGCAAATTCATTTGAATTAAAAGATATATTTGAATGTGGGCAATGCTTCAGATGGAATAAAGAAGAAGACGAAAGCTACACAGGAGTTTTTGGTAAAAATGTATTAAATGTAAAAAAAGAAGGAAAAGATGTCATATTCAAAGGAGTTTGTGAAAAAGATATTAAATCAGTAGTAGAGGACTATTTTGATTTAAAACGAGATTATGAGCAAATAAAGAAACAACTATCAAATATAGATGAAAATATGAAAAAAAGTATTTTATATGGGCAAGGAATTAGAATTTTAAATCAAGACTTATGGGAAACAATCATATCATTTATCATATCAGCTAATAATAATATTCCTAGAATTAAAGGAATTATAGAAAGACTTTCAAAAAATTATGGTGATGAGATAAATTATAACGGAAAAATTTATTATACATTCCCTACACCAGAACAACTAAAAGATGTTACAGTTGAAGAATATAGAAAGTTAGGATTAGGATTTAGAGATATAAGATTATATGAAACAACACATATGATACTAAACAAAGAAATTGATTTGGAAAAAATGCAAAACAATCCAAATACTATAGAGATAAGAGAACAATTATTAAAATTATCAGGAGTAGGACCAAAAGTAGCAGATTGTATTTTGCTATTTTCTACTTTAAAAAGATTTGAAGTATTTCCAATTGATGTATGGGTTAGAAGAGTTATGAACGACTTATATATAAAACAACAAGATGAAACGAAAGTAAGTAAAAAACAAATTGAAAAAATAGCTCAAGAGAAATTTGGGGATTTAGCAGGTTTAGCACAACAATATTTATTTTATTGGAGAAGAGAGGCTTAAGTGCCAAAATTCTCAAGATTAGTACAATCTGCCAAACAGACCGGGTATTTTTGGCATTTTGATAGTTATTTAAAAAAAGAAATTTATGAATAAGTCTAAAGAATAAATAAAATTGTAAAAAATCAATAATTTTGTTGTAATTAGCTCATTTATTAAGTACAATATATATATCCTTTTCATAAAGGAAATCTTTTGAAAAGGAGGTGAACATTTTGAGTTCATTCGATTTAATTTGGCGATTAATTATTTTATTATTACTTAGTAATAATAAAAATAATGAAAACCAAAATTCTCAAGATTAGTACAATCTAATCAAAGGCAGTCTGGTCAACTGCCTTTATTTTTATAAAGAAAAAGAGATATGTGGTCAACATATCTCTGCGAACATTTGAGTTCTTCGATTTATTTTCTCGCTTAAGCTAAATATAGTATACTACATTTTTTATTATATGTCAAATGTTCTTTAAAATACATTTTAACTTAAATTTTTTAACTATTTTTACATATCTAACAATAATCTTATAAAAAGTTTATAATTTAAAACAACACTTTCTTTAAGAAATTTATTTAAAAATAATGAAGAATATGGTACAATTCAATAGGAATATGAAAAAGAAAACAAAGAATTAAGACAACTTTTAACAAAAAGAGGTTAGTTATGGGATTAAGAATTATTTATGGAGAAGCAGGAACTGGAAAAAGTGAGTTCTGCTTTTCTGAAATTGCTAATTTAATAGATACTAAGAAAGATAATAAAGAAAAAATTTTTATTATCACTCCAGAGCAGTTTTCATTTACAGCAGAAAAAAAATTAATGGACGCTATAAAAAGTGATGCTGTTATTAATGCTGAAGTTATTACTTTAAGTAGAATGGCTTATAGAGTTTTGAACGAAGTTGGTGGTAATAGTAAAACTAGTCTGTCTAAATGTGGAAAGGCTATGTTAATTTACTCAATACTAAGTAAATATAAAAAAGAACTTAAATTTTTAGGAAAGTCAGATGAAAATATAGAGCTTGGCATGAGAACAATCACAGAGCTAAAGAAACATGGAGTTACCATTGAAGCTCTTAAAGAAGAAATAGAGAAAACTGATGATATGTATTTAAAGACAAAATTAGAAGATATGACTTTATTATATGAAAAATTCGAAAACAAAATTAGTAATAACTACTTAGAGGAAACAGAGTTATTGAATATTCTTGCAAATAATTTGAAAGATACTGATTTAGTAAAAGATAGTATTATATATATTGATGAATTTTCAGGTTTTACATATCAAGAATATGAAATTATCAAGGAACTGATAAAGCTTGCAAAGCAAGTTAATATAACAATATGTATTGATAATTTAAATCCTGCTATTAATCCAGATTCAGATATTTATTATTCTAACAAGATTACGTTGTATAAATTAATTGATTTAGTAAATGATAATGGTTTTAAGCTAGAAGAACCAGTATTTTTAAAAAATCAACATAGATTTAAAACAAAAGAGTTAAAACACATAGCAAATAATTTATATGCAATAAAATCCACAAAATATGAAGAAAATGTGGAAAACTTACAATTATTTTTAGCAAAAAATCCTTATTCAGAAATAGAAAATATAGCAAAGGAAATTCAAAAATTAGTAAGAGATAAAAATTTAAGATATAAAGATATTTCAGTTATTACAAAAAATATTGATACATATTCATCTTTAGTAAGAGTAATTTTTGCACAATATGGAATACCTGTATTTATTGATGAAAAAAGAGATTTAAACCAAAACATTATCATTCAATATATGCTTTCTATTTTAGAAATTTTAAATAAAAATTTTTCTAGTGAGGCTGTTTTTAGTTATATTAAATTAGGATTTTGTGAAATAGAACAAGATGAAATATTTAAATTAGAAAATTATTGTAACAAATGGGGAATTAAGCAAAACAAGTGGAAAAAAGATTTTATATATGAATTAGAAAATGAAAATAAAAAGCAAGAAATAGAAAGGCTAAATGAATTAAGAAAGCAAATAATAGAGCCATTAGTAGAATTAAAGGAAAAAATACAACAAGAAAAAACAGCAATTCATATTACAAAATGTTTATATGATTTTATTCAAAATCAACGTATAGAAGAAAAAGTTATTGAAAAAATTCAAAAATTAGAAGAAAGCGGAAAAATTGATTTAGCAAATGAATATCAATCAAGCTATCAAATTTTAATGAACATTTTTGATGAAATTGTATTGATTTTTGATAAAGATAAATTAACAATTGATAGCTATAGCAAAATTTTAAAAATAGGTTTTCAAAACAGCGGTCTAGGTAAAATACCAGGAACACAAGATCAAGTCATATTTGGAGATATAGATAGGTCAAGAAGTCATAAAGTAGAAAATGTATTCATAATAGGCTTAAATGATGGTGTGTTCCCAAGTATTAATAAAGAAGAGGGATTTTTTAATGATGCAGATAGAGAAAACTTAAAACAAGATGGAATAGAACTTGCAAAAGGGACACTAGAACAATTATATGAAGATAACTTTAATATTTATAAAGCATTTACAACAGCTGAAAGTCAGTTATATTTGTCATATGTATCAACAGATAGTGAATCAAAATCACTTAGACCTTCTATGTTAATTCATAAGATTAAAAAAATGTTTCCAAAATTACAAGAACATAGTGACGTAATCCAAAAATCATACGAAGTAGTTAACAAAGAAGTTACTTATGAAGAATTAATTGAAAATATAGCAAGGCTAAGAAGCGGAGAAGAAATCGAACAAATATGGTATGAGATATACAATTATTATAAAAAACAAAATGAATGGCAAGAAAAATTAAAACAAGACCTAGAAGGATTAGATTATACAAATTTACCAAATGATATAAAAAAAGAAAACATTGATAAATTATATGGAAATAAATTAAGTACGAGCGTATCTCAATTAGAAAAATATAGAAGCTGTCCATTTTCTTATTATTTACAATATGGCTTAAGATTAAAAGAAAAAGAAGAATTGAAAGTGCAAAGTTTTAACACAGGCTCATTTATGCACGAAACAATTGATGAATTTTTTGAATATGTTAGAGATGAAAAAATCTTGTTAACAGAAATTGAAGAAAATCAAATATTAGAAATTGTATCAAATATTATTGACAAGAACTTAAATTTAAGTAAAAATTACATATTTACAGCAACAGCGAAATATAAAGTTTTAGTAAAAAGATTAAAAAGAATTGTTAGTAAAGCATTAAAATATATTATAGAAACGTTGATACATAGCGATTTTGAAATACAAGGAACAGAAATTGAATTTAATCAAAAAGGAGAATACCCTTCAATTATTTTAGAATTAGAAAATGGCAAAAAGGTTGAAATTACAGGTAAGATAGATAGAATAGATACAGCTGAGTCAGAAGATGGAAAATATTTAAGAATAATCGATTATAAATCTTCAAGTAAAAATATAGATTTAAACGAGGTATATGCTGGGTTACAAATACAACTTTTAACTTATTCAGATGCTATTTGTAAAGCTGAAGATATTATGCCAGCAGGAGTATTTTATTTTTCTTTATTAGAGCAAATGGTAAAAGCAAATAAAAAGATATCTGATGAAGAAATAGAAGAAATGATTAGAAAAAATTTTAAAATGAAAGGCCTAATAATAGCAGATGTTAAAATAATCAAAATGAATGACAACACTTTAAAATCTGGAAGCTCTAAATTAGTACCAGCAGCAATAACAGTTTCTGGAACAGTAAATGAAAAATGGACAAATGGAGTAAACAAAGAACAATTTAAAATTTTACAAGACTATATAGATAAAACAATTAAAGATATTGCAAAAGAAATTTTAAGTGGAAAGATTGATTTAAAACCTTATTACAAAAAAGGTAAAACACCTTGCGAATATTGTTCATATAAAGCAATCTGCGGATTTAATGCAAAACAAAATGGCAACGAATATAACTTTATTGATAAAAAGTCGAAAGATGATATAATAATGATGATGAAAAAAGAAATTGATAAATAGTAATTTATCGCTAGGATAATTGAGAAAAATATTTAAGCAATTTTACAAAAGAAGAAATAAAATATGATAAATTAAAAGAAATTGTTTAGAAACGAAAGGATGACTATGGATTTATCAAATGAAAATATAGTACATATTAAAGTAAATGGTACTGAGTATATTCAATTCAGAAAATTATTAGAATATAAAGAAATTATTAATCATGCATATTCATTAGGAACAAATGTGAATTTTAGAACAGCAAGAGCAAATAAACAAAAATTAGAAAAGACAGAATATGAAAAAGCAATAGACGATTATAGAAATTTATGTGATTGTATAGATAGCAATTATACTCATATCGTTAAGACGAATCAAGAACATACAGATGAAATAAAAGTTGTAAAAAAGAAGATTAAACAAACAGAACCTGACATCAATTTACCAGAATATTATAACACAGATGGCTTGGTAACTGATAAAAAAGAAATACTACTTTCTACAACAAATGCAGATTGTATTTTATTATTATTTTTTGACCCAGTAAAAAAAGTAATAGCAAATGTACATTCAGGATGGAGAGGAACTCTGCAAAGAATATCAGCAAAAACAGTAGAAAAAATGAAAAAAGAATTTAATTGTAATCCAAAAGATATCATTTGTTGTATATGTCCAAGCATTAGAAAATGTCATTTTGAAGTAGACAAAGATGTAAAAGATTTATTTGAAAGAGAATTTAAAGATATAGATAAAAAAGAAATAATTGCAAAGCAAGAAAATAAAGAAAAATGGAATATTGACACTGTAAAAATAAATCAGATTATTTTACAAAAACAAGGTTTAAAACCAGAAAATATTATAGATAGCAAAATTTGTAGTGTATGTAATTCTAATTTAGTTCATTCTTACCGAGCAGAAAAGGCAGGATATGGACTAAATACAGCATTAATCGAATTGAAATAATTTATAGTGATTTTTTGGGGACGGAGAAAAAATATTAATACTCTTAAATACATAAAAATTATACTAAACAAAATTGTTAACAAAGATTACGATAAAACGAAAAAAGTTCATAAAAATGTCAAATTATTTCTTGTTTGCGAAATAATTTGACAAATATAATATATTGAAATGTAAATATAATTTCTTAAAACAATAGTATTTGAAAAGAAAAAATTGAAATTCATAGTTATAAACAAGTTGAAAAGAGGAGAGTTTATGATAATTCCAAATAGATTAAAAAAAGGAGACACAATAGGAGTAGTTGCACCATCAGACCCAATTATTGGAGATAATATAGAAGAAATACAACGAGCAAAAGAATTAGTAGAAAAGGACGGATTTAAAGTTAAATTTTCAAAAAATTTATTTTCAAATTCTAACGAATATTCAGCTTCAGCTAAAGAAAAAGCAGAAGATATAAACAATATGTTTGCAGACAAAGAAATAAAAATGATTTGGTGTGCTAAAGGTGGAGAAAATTCAAATTCTACATTTGAATATTTAGATTATGAATTAATAAAGGATAACCCTAAAATTGTATGTGGTTATAGTGATATTACATCACTTACGAATATGATAACTGCAAAAACAGGTCTTGTAACATTTAGTGGAACAAACTTTAAAACGATTGCAACAGATGAAACAGATTATAGTTACAAAGAAGTTTTAAATCGATTTGCCAAATGCAGTTTAGACTTAGGAAAAGAAGAAAGTGGATATAAGACAATTAAAGAAGGATATGCAGAAGGTGAATTAATTGGTGGAAATCTATGTCTAACAAAAGGAATGGTTGCTGGTAAGTACAAATTGAATTTTGAAGGAAAAATTTTATTTCTTGAGGAATTAGGATATGAAACAGATCCAGCTTTAGCAAGTAATTTCTTATATTACATGAAACAAAATGAAGTATTTGATAAGATAAAAGGATTATGGATAGGAAATTATCAACATGAAAGTGAAATAGCGCTAGAAAAAATAGTTTTAGATGTAATTGGAGAAGAATATAGTTTTCCTATTGTAAAATCAAATAATTTTGGACATATAGAAACTAAAACAGTAATTCCAATTGGTACAAAAGCTATAATTGACACAAATGTAGATGAAAAAGTAAAATTAATAGAACAATGTGTGAGATAATTTTGAGGACGGAGAAAAAATCATTTCAAAAAAGGAGCAAAAAATGTTTGAAACATGGGAAGAATTAGAAGAATCAATAAAAGATTGTAATAAATGTAAATTATGCAAAACAAGACAAAACATTGTGTTTGGAGTAGGAAACAAAAATGCTGATATAATGTTTATAGGAGAAGGACCTGGTGCAGACGAAGATAAACAAGGAGAACCTTTTGTTGGAAAAGCTGGTAAATTAATGAATATGGCATTTCAAGCAGTTGGCCTAAAAAGGGAAGATGTTTATATTGCAAATATTGTTAAATGTAGACCTCCTGCAAATAGAAATCCAGAAGATGATGAAGCGCAAAGTTGCCTAAATTATTTAAGAAATCAAGTTATGCTAGTAAAACCAAAGATTATTGTACTTTTAGGAAGTGTTGCTCTAAAAAATATATTAGGTAAAGAATATGGAATTACTGCTTCAAGAGGAAAATGGGTAGAGAAAAAAGATATTAAATATATGCCAACATGGCATCCAGCAGCATTGCTTAGAGACGAAACGAAGAAAATTGATTTTATTAATGATTTAAAATTAGTTTTGAAAGAGAATAATTGACCGAAGAAATAGCCCTTCGGTCAAATTTTTTAAATGATTGGTCAATTACTTAAAAATAAATTGACTTAGGTTAATATATATAATAGAATAATAAGGAGAAAATATAAAATAGAAGGTAACAAAGATGGAAGAAATAAATGAAAAAGCGAATTATTGTTTAAATTGTAAAGTAAAACCTTGTTCTTTAAAGGGGTGTCCATTAGGAAATCAAATACCAAATTTTATAGCACAGATTAAGGAAGGTAATTATGAAGAAGCTTATAGAATATTGTCTGAAACTACTGTGTTGCCAGGAATTTGTGGTAGAATATGTCCTCATAAAAAACAATGCCAAGGTTCATGTGTAAGGGGAATAAAGGGTGAACCTGTTTCAATTGGAGATTTAGAGGCTTTTGTTTTTGATAATGTAACAAATAATGGTTATAGTTTAACAAAATGTTGGGAAAAGGAGTTAAATGAAAATAGAACTGTAACAACAAATTCAGTAATTAAAGATACAACAAAAGCTATTAATAATAGAAAAGTTGCTGTTATTGGTGGAGGTCCAGCAGGATTAACTTGTAGTGCATTTCTTGCAAAGGAAGGTGTACAAGTTACTATTTATGAAAAGTATGATTATTTAGGTGGATTATTAATTCATGGAATACCCGAATTTAGGCTTCCAAAAGATATAGTAAAAAAGACAGTTCAAAATATTTTAGACTTAGGAGTACAAGTAAAATATAATCAAGAATTGGGAAAAAATATATTATTAGAAGACTTAGAAAAACAATATGATGCAATCTTTTTAAGTATAGGTGCGAATGTATCTTCTAAAATGGGTGTTGATGGAGAAGATTTAGATGGTGTATATGGAGGAAATGAACTTTTAGAATATAAGTTACATCCTAATTATAAAGGCAAGAAGGTAGCAGTTGTTGGCGGTGGAAATGTTGCGATGGATTGTGCAAGGACTATAAAAAGATTGGGCGCAGAAGAAGTAAAAGTAATTTATAGAAGAGCAAGGGAACAAATGCCAGCAGAGGATAAAGAAGTAGAAGATGCAATGAAAGAAGGAATAAAATTCTTATTTCAAAATAATATTACAAAAATAATAGGAACAAATAAAGTAGAAAAAGTAGAATTAATAAAAACAGACTTAGTGCAAAAAGAGGGAGAAACAAGATTAGTACCTGTTAATGTAGAAGGTAGCAATTATATTATAGAAATGGATTATGTAGTAATGGCTTTAGGATCTAAAGCAGACAAGGTAGTATCAAACTTAGGACTTCAATTAAATAGATGGGGAAATATAGAAGTAAATGAAAAATATCAAACATCTAATCCAAAAATCTATGCAGGTGGAGATATAGCAGGAGTAAAGAGCACTGTAGCATGGGCTGCAAATTCTGGAAGAGAAGCAGCAAAAAATATAAAAGATTACTTTACAGATAAATTAAAAACAAATCTAGTTAATTTATAAAACATATAAAGTACGGAAAATATTTTAATTTCCGTACTTTTTTATTGTTTCTTTTGATTCTCCAAAAATTAATTTCTTAATTGCTCTGAAGAATGCAACTATTTTATTTTCTTTTTTTGATAATACTTTTAAAGAAGTTTCATAAGTTCCATTTTCAAATGCATTATATTTTTCTTCTAATGCTTCCATTTTACGAACATAATAGTTATTAAAGAAGCTATAACCCTCTGCAATACCTAAACAATCTTTAAAAGAATATAATTTTTTACGATAAGCTTCTAACTCTTCTAAATTTGATATATTGTTAAATGCATTATCAAAATAACTAGATATAATTAAATTTTGAGTTCTCAAAAAAGTTAATAAAATTTCGTTTTTAAGTTCATCAATTTTTTTAAGCATGCCATCAACACGTTTATTTCTATCATCAGTTTCTGCAATTTTATTATTAAGTTTTATAATATCTTCTTCTGCATATAAAATATCATCAATAGAATTTTGAATAGCCATAAAATTTTTAGTCGTAATTAACTGTGATAATTGATTTTTAAAATTATCATTGCTTTTTAATGTGCTTTCAAATAATAAATCTTCTCCCATAAGATATGCTAATTGGTTAACTAAGCAACATTCTAAAGGATAATATGATGGACTTATTGTTTCAAAACTAATTCCGAAATATTTAACATATTCTTTAGGAATACCGTTTATTTTAGAAGCCATAAGCTGAACAGCAGCTTCATTTAATCCTAAACCATATGTTTTAAATTCTGTGTAATCACAAAGTCCCATTTTAAGTAAATAATTACGATTATCTTTTACTTCTTGGATATAATGTATACATTCGTGAATTGCAAATTCTTCTAAATCTTCATCTTGAATATGTTCATTAAAGTAAATTGAAGTATTCTTATAAAAATAATTTGCTTCTGCCATTCCTTCAGGCATTTTAGCTTTATACATATTTAGTCTAGATAATTTGATAAAAAGTTCATTTTGATTAAAGCCATATTCTGGGAATGTATCACATATCTTTTTAGCTACATTTGCAGAAAGCGAATTTACTTTTAATGTATCTAATTGTTTAACTACTTCTATTCCATCTTTTTTTAAATCTGATTCTACGCTCATATTAATTCTCCTTATAATAATTAATATCATTATACTATAAAAAGTAAGAGTATATGTTTCAACCATATTAAATATTAATTACAGTTTAATTACAATTTTAACATTAGAAAAAAATGTAAGTTAATAGTATAAAATTAATTTTTTTGTCTTATAAATATATACTACTCATACCAAGATAATACTATTTTTATATTTTTACGTTATCCCCATTCTAAAAATTCTAACAAAAGTTTTTACAAACTTTTGAGAATTTTTGAACGGTCCCCACAATTTCACTACAAAATATAAAAATAGTATTATCTTGGTTATATTTGTATTTCTATGTAAGACAAAAAAAATTAATTTTATGCTATTAATCTGTATAGCTTGAACAAAAAATAGAAAAGTGATAGAATTCAAAACGAGGTGATAAGGTGATTAATTTAACACAAGCCAGAAAAGCATTTAAAGAATATGTAAAAAATTATAACCCTGAAGACAAACAAATAAAACTAAAAATCTCACACATAGAAAGAACTGCAAATATAGCTAGAAAAATAGCAGAAAGTTTAAATTTGAATAAAGAAGATATTGAATTAGCCGAATTAATAGGAATATTACATGATATCGGAAGATTTGAACAAGCCAGAAAATATCACACATTTAATGATAGAGACAGTATCAATCATGGTCAACTTGGAGTACAAATCCTATTTGAGCAAGGCAAGATTAGAGATTTCATTGAAGATAATCAATATGATACAATTATAAAAAAAGCAATATTAAATCATAATAGAGGTGGAATAGAAGAAAATTTAAGTGAAAGAGAATTACTACATGCTAAACTAATCAAAGATGCAGATAAAACAGATATTTTTTATATACTAACATTTGATGATATAGAAGCGATTTATGGAAAATATGATTTTTCAGAAGATAGAATATCTGATGAAATATATAGAGAATCTATGGAAGAAAAAATAATTAATTACATGAATATAACAGGGCCAGCAGATCTTTTAGTAGCACACTTTAAATTTGTATATGATTACCATTTTAGTTATGGTTTGCAATATGTATATGAAAATGGATATATTGACAAATTATATAATAGATTCAGTTTCAAAGATAAAGAAACATCTAGAAGATATGAAAAAGTATATCAAACTACAAAAGAATATGTAAAGACTAGATTAGAAAACAGTTAATTAAAAGATAAGAAATGATTGATATAGAAAAGAGACAAACAAAAAATTAATATGAGTAATTAATAGAGATAGCAAAAATACAAAAAATATATTCAATAATAGAAAAAATACCAAAAAGGAATGATATATAAATGGGCAAAAAATTAATAATAACAGAAAAACCATCAGTAGCAATGGAATTTGCCAAAGCTTTAAAAATAACAACAAATAGAAAAAACGGATATTTAGAATCAGATCAATGGATTATTACATGGTGTGTAGGACACTTAGTAACAATGAGTTATCCAGACAAGTATGATGAAAAGCTAAAATTTTGGAGATTAGATACATTGCCATTTATTCCTGAAGAATGGAAATATGAAATTATCCCAAATGTTCAAAATCAATTTAACATTGTACAAAGCTTAATGCAAAGAGAAGATATTGAGGAAATTTATAATGCAGGAGATTCAGGAAGAGAAGGAGAATATATACAAAGACTAGTATTTATGATGGCGAAGCCAAATCCAAATGCAAAAATGAAAAGAGTTTGGATTGACTCTCAAACAGAAGAAGAAATTGTAAGAGGAATTAAAGAAGCAAAAGATTTATCAGAATATGATAGCCTATCTGATAGTGCATATTTAAGAGCAAAAGAAGATTATTTAATAGGAATTAATTTTTCTAGATTGTTGTCAATTATATACGGAAGAAATTTAGCAAGCAAAATTAATGAAGAAAGAGCCTCTATATCAGTAGGTCGTGTTATGACATGTGTCTTAGGAATGATTGTATCTAGGGAAAGAGAAATACGAAATTTTGTAAAAACAAAATACTATAAAATATTAGGAGACTTTGGGGACGAGATGTCATCATTTAAAGCAGAATGGAAGGTAAATGAAAAATCAAAATGGTTTGAATCTCCTAAATTATACAATGAATCAGGATTTAAAAAGGAAGAAGATGCTAAAGAATTAATTAGTTGTTTAGCAGGAAAAAAAGGTACAATTACAGAACTTAAAAAATCAAAGCAAAAAGAAAATGCACCTTTATTATTTAACCTAGCAGAAATTCAAAATCAATGTACAAAACAATTTAAAATAAAACCAGATGAAACACTTGAAATAATTCAAAATTTATATGAAAAGAAACTAGTTACCTATCCTAGAACAGATGCAAGAGTACTTTCAACAGCAGTAGCAAAAGAAATAAAAAAGAATTTAAACGGATTAGCAAAAGGATGTAAAGATGAAGAAATACAAGGCTATATAAAAAAGATGATAGATGAAAACTATTCTACAAATTTGATAAAAACAAAATATGTTAATGATAGTAAAATCACAGACCACTACGCAATTATTCCAACAGGTCAAGGATATGAAAATTATAATGGATTACCAGAACTTCAAAAGCAAGTATATAAACTAATTGTAAAAAGATTTTTAGCAATTTTCTATCCACCAGCAGAATATCAAAAAGTCCAGGTCACAATAGAGGTTGAACATGGAGATGAACAAAATAAAAAAATAGAAATATTTTCTACAAGTGGAAAAGTTTGTTTAGAGCAAGGATTTTTAGAAATATTAAAACCAATAATTCAAAAATCAAATAACAAAGAATCCACAAATAGCACAAAAGATGTGGAAAATGAAGATGAAAATCAAGAAAAAGAAGAAAAGCAAAATGATTTGGAGATTTTAAAGAAACTAAAAAAAGGTCAAGAAATTATAATTCATAATTTTGAGCTAAAAGAAGCGGAAACATCTCCTCCTACTAGATATAATTCAGGCTCTATTATTCTTGCTATGGAAAATGCAGGAAAGTTAATTGAAGAAGAAGAATTAAGAGAACAAATAAAAGGTGCTGGAATAGGTACAAGTGCTACAAGAGCCGAAATTATAAAAAAATTAGAAAAGATAAAATACATACAAATTAATACAAAAACACAAATCATTACACCTACAAACAAAGGTGAGATTATTTATGATATTGTATATCAATCAATGCCAGATATATTAAATCCAAAATTAACGGCTAGTTGGGAAAAAGGACTAGATATGGTTGCAAAAAAGGAAATTGAACCACAAGTATTTATGGATAAATTAGAAAATTATATTCATTCTAAATTTGATAAATTAGTAGTTAAGATGTAAATTAAACATTAAAAATAATTGTTTGTAATATATTTTATACAATATAAAAATGCGAGCAATAATTGCTCGCAAAAATCTTTGGTAAAAAAGATGAGTCATGAAGCCTTGCACAGACTTCCTGCCAGGCAGATTGCCGCGTCCCTCTCATGGATTGAAATGTACTCAAAAGGCGGAATGTGTGCAGAATAAGGCGTAGCCTGGATAATTATGCCGGTATCTACATCATCTCTGTACAGCCGCATCAAGAATGAACGAGATCCAGCCTTATGATGAATCACTTCGAATGTAGATGATGGGTGGTTCTCAACGTCAAATAAATCTAATTTTACCATAAAATGTCCTTTCACCTCTTTATATATAAAGAGGATTTTTTTGCTTTGTTGTTTGCTTACAATTAAATTATACCACACTTTACATAAAAAAGCAAATTATGTAAATAAAACGTAAGTTTTTTTATTGGGGGACTTCCTTTATACTTTATAAAGAATATATATGGAAATTAAAACAAAGAGGGACGAAGGAAAATATTTATTTCAATTTGTCTCTTTTTTTTTTGATTTATATCAAAAATAACTTTTTAAAGAAAAAATGATTATGTAAAAAAGTTATTATCTAAAACTTTCATATTTATTGAATAAAAAAAAGCGATTAGATAAAATAAAAAAAATAAGATTAATATGGAGGAATGCAAATGAAAAAAGAATACACAAAACATGTAGAAAAAGTATGTAAAAAAAGAAACAAAGGAATCACACTAATAGCACTGGTAATAACAATAATTGTACTATTAATATTGGTAGGAGTAACAATAGCAAGTATAACAGGAGATAATGGATTATTAAAGAGAGCTCAAGAGGCAATAGAAGAAACAAACCAGTCTCAATATGATGAACAATATGCTTTACAAAGTATATTAGATGAATTTAACTATGCAAGTCCAAGTGAAGAAAGCTATAATGGAGATAAAGAAGTAAATAGCCCAAAAGTAACTAAGGGGATGATACCAATAAAATGGAATGAAAATAATTGGGAAGTATGTTCAGAAAATGATGAAGAATGGTATAATTATATAAATGGAGATAAGCTTTGGGCAAATGTAATGTTAAGCGATGGAAAATATAAGTCAGGAGAAGTAGAAGAAGGAACAATAGTAAAAGAAAAAGACTTAGGTTCAATGTATGTTTGGATACCAAGATACGCATACAAAATGCCAGAAGACGCATCAAAAGGGCAAAAAGGAACAATAGCAGTAACGTTTTTAAAAGGAAACACAAATACAGATAAAGATGGAAAAACATATCAAAAAGCAACAGCAGAAGTTAATACAGAAGCAACAGCAATAGTTCACCCAGCATTTACAATAGGTTCAAAAGAACTAACAGGAATATGGGTAGCAAAATTTGAGATGAGTGGAAAAAATGGAGATGAAAAAGCAGTAGGAAATGCAACAAAAGAAGGAGACAATGGAGAATATAATCCAACAAAACCTGATAATACAACAATAGCAAAGAGTTTACCAAATGTACCAAGCTGGAGAAATATATCAGTTGGAGAATCAGAATACCAAAGTATGGCAATAGCAGGACAAAATAAAGAAAAATTTGGAATAGATTATTGTAGTAGTCATTTAATAAGAAATAGTGAATGGGGAGCAATAGCGTATTTGTGTTATAGTGACTATGGAAATGCACCCAAAATTAATGCATGTGGATCCAACAATGGTAGTTGGTGGTATGATGTATATACAGGTCAAGGGCCAAAGTTAGAAACAGGAGAAGGGCCTTATGGTTTTGATGCAACTACTATAGAAAATTATGGTTATAGCACAGAAAATGGAATGCTAGCAAGCACAACAGGAAATATAACCGGAATATATGATATGAATGGTGGTGCATATGAAGTAGTAGCAGCATATTTAGATAATGTAAATGAAAATTTAGATGCTGGTGGAAAAAGTACAAGTCATAATGAAGTAAAATATTTCGAAGGTGGGAAATTAAAAAGTGAATATTCTAGTTTATGGGAATGCTATGAAGTAAGCCAAGAAGAAAAAAATAATCAAATAAATGTAGATGGAGGAAGTGAAGTATTAACGCAAAAAGAATTATGGGATAAAAATGGAGTAAATTTTAAAGATGCAGAAACAAATAAAAAATATAATGTAGCAAGAAAAAGATTAACAGATACAACATTTGATTTATTAGCAAAAGTCAAAGGAATAGGAGTAAATGAAGTTGTAACAAATCATTCATATTATGGAGTAACTACAAATGGAAGTTATAAGTGGTTGATGGATACAGAAGATGCCAAGGAACAATTTGCAAAAACATGGGATGACGACGGTATACTAATTGGTCATACGTTTCGAACGTTCATCAATCGAGGTGGTTCTTGTGGGGATTGGAGCTTATCGGGAGTTTTATATTTTAGCTTTTTATCATCGCCCGATATTCATTGCCTTCGTGGATTTCGTTCGGTGTTGGTTGTGTAGCAATTTAATATGCAAAATTTTATAAATAAAACTATTACAGAAGGGGTAATTTTGCGGAAGATGCCGCGGATTAAAACTAGTGGATTTAGGTCAAGTTTTTAGACACATTTTTCTACGAATTTTTATAAATTATTCCAGCTTTGCTGGAGCAGTTGAT
>CANQNU010000029.1 GCA_947625295.1 uncultured Clostridia bacterium
TCTTTCGTCTGGAGGAATAATATCTATCATATAGTGTTTTATTCCTTGCATTTCTTGGATTGTTGGCTTAGCTGTCCCAATATTCATTTCTTTATAAATTTGCATAGAATCGCAAGAGACAATTTCTCCTCCAATTTTTTTAGCAAGTTCAATAGATAATGCTGTTTTACCAGATGCTGTTGGTCCACATATTACATATACTTTTGGTTTTGGCATTTTTTCCTCCTTAATCTTTTTATTTCAACATTGCTTGATAAATATTTAATATTCCCTTTTGAGTATCTTTTAGGTATTTACATTCAAATATTATACATATAATAAATATAATTAAAAATATTATTACCTTTTTCTTTAATTCTTTTTGCTCTATATCATTTTCTTTCAACCTATTCAAAATTTTTGCAACATACGGAATAATTACAATTCCATTTACTCCTGTAAATAGTATAACTAGTATTCTTCTTACTAATATTTCTGCTTCTTTTTCTTGATAAATTATTCCTTTTTTTGATATATTGAAAGTTATTAATGTTATTATATACATTACTAAAATTCCAATCAATATAGATATTACTTTTTTTCTTTTTTCTATAATACCTAAACTTTGCCAAGTCCAAGCTATTAATACAAAATAGATTATTGCTGTTATACCAATAATGATAATCATTTTACTTCTCCTTTTATGTATTAAATAATTTTTAAATATATATTTTTATTTTATAAATAACTGTAAATTTTTTATTATTTTCTAGCAAATTTTCTTTCTATATCATATTTTGTCATTTTAATTGCTGTTGGTCTTCCATGTGGACAAGTAAATGGATTTGGAAGTTGTAATAATTTATCCAGTAAACTTTCTACTTCTTCTTTCGTTAATGCCATATTAGCCTTTACAGCTGCTTTACATGCTACTGTTGCAATAAATTTTTCTTCTTTTTCTTGTTTTGCTGTTCTAGCAACTGTATTTATTTCATCCAATGTTTCTAAAAATAATTCTTTGTTATCTAAATCAATGCATACAGTTGGCACTCCTGTTAATTTTATTGTGTTTTCTCCAAATTCTTCTAAACTAAATCCGGCTTGTTCAAACATCTTCATATTCTCTTTTGCTATATCCATCTCTTTATGAGTTAAAGTTATAACATCTGGTAACAATAGCATTTGTGAATCTTTTGAAGTATCACTATAATAATTCTTCTTTACTTTTTCATACATAATTCTTTCATGTGCTGCGTGTTGGTCTAAAATATACAATTCTTTTTCAATTTCTAATATAATATAAGTTTTAAATGCAATTCCTATAAATTTATAAGAAGGTTTGTCTATTTTTTCTTCTTCAAACACAGAAATATTATCATTTATTATATCAACTGCATTTGTTTCTTGGCTATCTTTTGTTTTTTCTACATCATCCTGTATAGGCATTGTTCCAAACATCTTTGCATACATTTCATTAAAATTGTCTGATACTACTTGTGGGTTATCGTTTAAATTTTGCATTTTTTTCTTAATTTCTTCAAATTCTTTTTGAATGTCTGGATCTTCTATATCTTCAATTGCTGCATTTACATCTGGAAGTTTTGTTTTTTCTTCTTCATCTTTTTGTTGTAATTTTTCATCTTCATTTGTTTCAGTTTTTGAGTCATTTACTAAATTTTCAGTATTCTCGTCTTCTTCACTTATTTGCATATTCTGATTAACATCGTAGGTTTTTTCATTATTTTGTTCTTCGGTATTATTTATCTCTTCAGTATTTGTTTCTTGTTTAATATCGCTTTCAACTTCATTATTTTCTTCTTTTATTATTTCTTCATTTTTTTCTAATTTGTATTCTTCTGATTTTTCTGTTAAAAGTTCAATATTATCATTTTTTGTCTCTAATTCGTTGGTTATTTTTTCTTTCATCTGCTTTAGTTGTGCCAAAATGTCAGATGTATCAATCGGATTACCATTAGTTATTTTTACACTATTTTCCTTTTGAACATTATCTTCAATATTTTCATTTGAATTATTTATATTTTCTGTAACATTCGTTTTTATTTTGCTTTCTTCATCTGTATATTGTTCGATTTGTTTTTCTTTTTGTTTTCTAAAAGAAAATAATCCTCCTTGTTGTTTACTTTCTCTAATATTTTTTAACCTATCTTCAAAACTTTGTGCCGTTCTTTCTATTGTTGAAGTTTCTTGTTCTACATTTGCTATTAATTCTGTTTTTAACAAAGTATCTTTAATTGCATGATATATTGCCTGAAATACTTTACTTTCTTCTTGAAATCTTACTTCTAATTTTGCTGGATGTACATTAACATCAACTTTTGATGGATTTATTTCTATATTTAATATCACGAATCCAAATTTACCAATTGGAATTAAACCTTTATATGCTTGTTCTGTTGCTGCTGTTAATGTTTTATCTTTTATATAACGTTTATTTACAAAAAATAATTGATTAGAGCGATTTGATCTTGCTATTTCTGGTTTTCCTATTACTCCTGTTATATTTATGTCTTCATATTGATAAGTTGTGTCCATAATTCCATTTGCAACATCTTTTCCATAAATATTGTAAATAACATTTTTTATATTTCCATCTCCATTTGTTTGTATTACTGTTTTACCTGAATTAATTAATTTAATTGAAATATCAGGATTTACTAATGCAATTCTTGTAATTACATCTTCTATATATCCTGCTTCTGTATAATCTTTCTTTAAAAATTTATATCTAACTGGTGTATTAAAGAATAAATTTCTTACCGTAATTGAAGTTCCTTTTTGACATCCTGTCTCTTCTTTTTCTAAAACATCTCCTGCTTCTACTACTATTCTATAACCTATATCTTGTTCTTGTGTTTTTGACACTAATTCAACATTACTAATCGCTGAAATACTAGCTAATGCCTCTCCTCTAAACCCCATAGAAGTAACAGTATTTAAATCGTCTGCAGACCTTATTTTACTTGTAGCATGTCTTTCAAATGCAATTTCTAAATCATCTTGTGCAATTCCTTTTCCATTATCTGTTACTTTTATATATGAAATTCCTCCATTTTTAATTTCTACCACAATATTGGTTGCTCCTGCATCTATAGAATTTTCTACCATTTCTTTTATTACTGAAGCTGGTCTTTCGATTACTTCTCCAGCTGCTATTTGATTAATCGTCAACTCGTCTAATAATACGATATTTCCCATTTTTATTCCTCCGTTTTCTTGCTTTATCTATGCTTTTAATTATATCACTAGTTTTTTATTTTTGTATAGTCTTTTTTTAAGTTTTTCAAAAGCTATATTACTATTTAAAGTAAAATCTCTATAAAAAACGAGCCTAAGATTTTCTATCAAATGCAAATTTTAAGAAAATCTAAGGCTCGCCATATTTTTTAAAATTATTCTTTTTCTTCTTGTGCCTTATTTAGTTCTAAATCTTTTTCAAATTTATTTGTAATTCCTAATAAAGCTAATATATATACTGTTAGCATCATAGAAGCTGTTAATCTTCCTATTGGCAATCTAGTTATTGCAATTAAGCTAAATAATAGTGCTTCTGATATAATTAATATTAACATTGCTTTTATTATTATTTTTATAGAATTTAATTTATAATATCTAACTGCCATATAGCATAATATAATTACTGTTGCAATAATAAATGGAACAATATAAGGTTTTATTATATCTCTTCCTCTTGTGTGTGGAATTGATGTTATATCTATTTCTTCTGCTGATAATTCTACTTGATATTTTTCATTTATTTTTGTAACTAAATTTGATTTTTGCTCTTCAGTAATATCTTTTGAAATAATACTTACTGTATCTTCAAATGCTTCTACTTTTTGTATCATTACTGCTTGATTTTGCATAACTTCATTTGTTATTTGTTTTATATCTGAAACTTCAAATTCTTTTCCTATATATATTTCTACTTTTTTTGACGCTTGATATCCTAATTCAAAATTAAATCCTAATGTTGATATAATAATAATTCCTGCTATGATAATAATTGCTATCAATAATGAAATTGCTTTTATTTTATTACTCATTTTTTTCATTATATTACCTCCTATTTATTTTCCGTCTTTATTTTTAATAATGTTCCAACGATTACAAAGTTATATATTGCTATCAATATAATTCCCCAGAACATAATCATTCCAAAACTGCTTAAAGGAATCCAATTCATAAAACAGAAGGCTATAGTAGCTATTATTATTGGAATTATTCTAATAAAGAATTCTTTATATGTTGTCTTTATTGTTTCTTTTACAACTACATTGTTGTCATTTTCTTTTTGTTCTTTATTTACTCTATTTAATATTTTATTTATCAATAAATATTCAAGAATTAATGTTATCGCAATTGCAAATAGTCCTTCTAATGATACTACTACATTTGTATATCTTATTAATAATGTAAATATAGCAAGTAATCCTATATATAAAATTGCTCCTATTATTCCATTTGTTTTATATCTTATACAAAGTATAATTAATGCAACTGCAATTATTGCAATAGCTATATATTCTAATGTTTGAATATTATCTTCTGTAATATCTGTTTTAATATACTCATTTTCATCTATATCATATTTTATAGGAATATTTCCTGTATCTAAAACTGTTGCCATACTTAAAGCTTGATCAATATATCCTTTTAGAGTATCTTGATCTGTGGAAGGTTGTCCAATTGATAATTGTAAGTGTCCAGTTCTTAGTGGTTCATCAAAACTTGTTGACATTATTTCCTCATCATCCACTTGCATTGTTATTGTTCTTTCTGTTTCATCTTCTGCATTTTCTGTATTTTCTGTATCTGTTGTTTCTTCAGTAGTTGCGTTTTCTGATGTTGTATTAGTATCACTTGTTTCTTCTGTTTTTACATACTTATTACTAATATCTTCTAATTTTTTAGCTCCATCTTTATTAAATTCTATATCTAAATATACAGTAGTTCCTGCGTTTGTTGTACTTGTTGAACTATTTCCATACATAACACTTGATGATTTTATATCATCATTTGTCATTAATACTTCTTTTGTTTCACTATCTATGATTTCGAATTTACCTGTAGTATTTAAATTTCCTACAACATTGTCTGTATTATCATTTTCTGTAAATTCTATTATAATTTCTCCTGTTTGATTATCTAATCTTATGTTATAATCATCTACATTTAATTTTTTTAGTCTTTTTTCAATTATATTTTTTGCTTTTTTATAGTTATCTACTGTTAATATTTCTTTAGGATTGTTTTGAACTTCTTCTTTTGTATATCCTTTTTCTGCTATTTGTTCATCTGTTAACTCTTCTGTGTCTTCTACTTCTTTTCCTTCTTGATCTTTAATAACTGTTGTTACTTCTTCATTAACTTTTAATTTTACTAGTCTAGCTCCTTTTAAGTTTCTTGTGTAAGAATAATCTTTTACTTTATTTTCCATTCTATTTTGTACTTGTGTATAAATTCCTAAAAAAGCAATCATTGTAACCAATATAACTGCTAAAATTGTTGTTAATATTTTAACTTTTTTCATTTTTGATACCTCCCAAAATTTGTCCTTTTAGATTTTACATTAAAACAGAAAAAATATCAACTGTTTTTTAAGAATTTAGTATTTTTCTTTTGCTATTAAATACATTAACTTAGTTTGATTTTATTAGTAAATTTAATATATTTTTGCATAGTAACAATTTGTAAAGACCAGCAAATTATAAACTGTTAACAAATTTTATTTCATATTATAAGTTCCAACATCTTTGTTCCAAGAATTAATTAAATACTGCTTTTCTGTCTTAGGAATTAAAGCCATTCTAAATGCTGATATTGGTTTATTATATCTATACATTGTTTCTTGTCCATCAGATGCAACATTTTGCCATCCATAATTATTTACTAATATTTGATACACAATAGAATAATAAGAAGTATCCTTTAACTTCATTTTTATTCCTGAAATTCCAAAAGAATATGTACCAACATAATGCTGTGGCATTATATTTTGCCCATTAGCATCAGTTTGATTTTCCGCATTAACTCCACTTCCACCTAGCATGAAACATTTTTTATTTTGAATATTTACAATTGTTCCACTTGCCATTGATGCATATGTTGTTTTACTTGGATTATATCCATATGAATATCTAGTATGATATGTATTACAAATTGCTTCGCTACCTTCTCCCCAGTAAGAATAAACAAAAGCTTGCGCTTGTATAAAGTCTTTATCTATATTTCCGTCAACATGAAAAGCTAATGCCTCTGTTTTAAATGCTGGATTTTTTTGTATTGCAGTTTTTCCTGCTACATCATAATTTCCATATCCAAATGTCCATCCTACTTCTGAATTATGCGAACCATATACAATATTTATATTTGTTGCTTTTGTAATATTTATTTCTACTTTTGTTTTATTTTGAGCCAAATCCATTACTTCAAAAGTATAAGACACATTATTTGTAAATTCTTTTGTTAAAACCAATTTGCTTTCGGAAATATTCCATCCTTCCATTTTTCTAATTGCCTCATTTGAAGTAACATTAGCAAGTACTTTTCCTTGTGTGCTTTCCTCTTCAGAAAATGTTACATTAGGAGCAATATTATCAATTTGTATACCAGTATCAAAAATTGTTTCTTCATTAATATTATCTGATTTATCTTTTATTGTTCCTTCTTCTACAACAATTTTTAACTTTCCGTTACCAGTTAATTTGCTTAATTTTATTTGATAAATAATTGATTCATTATTTCTTTCTAGTTCTTTTATCTCATAAATTTCCGGATTTACTGCCGTTTCTTGGATTAGTATTTTCACTTTTTCTTTTCCAAAATGATTTTCTATTATATTTTTTTCTGTTACTTTTACTTTTGCAGTTATAGTATGTGTCTGATTAGCATATTTTTCATAACCTGTATTTGTATTTTCTAAACTTAATAATTCTATTTTAGGTGGATTCCTGTCAATATCAATACTAGCAACAGTATAAGTAGCCTCAAATATATATTTTGCATATATAGTTATATTTATACACAACATTGTTAAAAATAGCATAACAAAAACAAGTGGTTTCTTATATTTCTTTATTTTTTCTATTTAAATTCCTCCTTTCATACTTCTTTCCCTATTGCATTAATATAAAATCGATAATCTTTTAATGTTTCTCCATCTTTTGTATCTTCAATATCTTGTTCTATATCTGTTTCATAACTCCAAATCCATTGAATTATAATTTTTTTAAATTCATTTCTATAAACATTTCCTTGCAATTCTTGTGTTAATTCTTCTATTCTTTGATATCTTTTATTTTTTCCTTTAATTGAAAAAGTTAAGTTTTTAGGTTTTACATTTTGACTAGTAAATTCTATTTGATAATTAATATCTTTATTTGCTTGTAAAATCAGTTCAAACTCACCTTCTGTTCCTGGTGCAATCTTTTCATTTATTAACTTTTTTTGATTTATTGTTTCTAGCAATGAAATATTTGTTGAAATTTCATTTTCATTTGAAAAATTAAAGTAATATTGATTAACTTGTTTTTCTTTATCGTTTTTCTTTATTTGACTTTGGTTATTTTGTGAAAATATCTTGAAAAAAATAAAATCTTCTGCAAAACTTTCCTTTTGAAATTGATATAATATAATAAATAATATAAAAAGAATTAAAAAGATTAGTAAAATCAACATCTTTATTTTTGTCTTCTTTTTCATTGTACCTCCTTTATCCTTTTGCTTGCTCAGAATGTACTTTAATTTCTATCTTTTGCATAATATCTTCTATTGAAGTTGATTTTTCTTTATCATATTTGATTTCTATTTTGTATTTATCTTGTTGTCTTTGTTGCTTTTTTAACGTAAACTCTTCTGTTTGATTATTTTTTATTGAAATTTCCTTATCATTTTTTAATAATTTAATTGAAATTGCATCATCTTCTTTATTTAATATTTGTATATAATACTTCATGTCAACTTGTGTAATTTCTCCGGTTTCATCGTAATTTTTTACATAGAATATATAATTTCCCTCTTTTTGTTTTGATGTTATATCAATTTTGGGATTATTTTCTACAATTAAAATTGGTTTCGCAATTTCTCCATTTGATTTTATTTGCGTACTACTAATAGCTTTTCCTATACTACACCCTGAAAAGAATAGTATCATTACCATTATTGTTACGCAAATTAAGGTAATTTCTCTTTTCTTATTTTTAATTAATTTTATTTTCATAGCATCCTTCTTTCATTTTAAAATAGGAAAGAGTTCATAATCTTCTCTTTCCTTTGTATTTTATTTTCTATCATTCAATAAAATTAACTGATTATGAAATAAATTTAAGATTGTTTAATTAGGTGCAACCTGTGTTCCTGATACAATAATGTCAAATTCATAATTTGAAATATTTTCTGCATCTTTTGTATCAATTTTGTCATTTTCTATAATTTCTTCTGGAGTATTTCCTATTTCATATTTCCAATTCCATTCAATTGAAAATGTTTTTCTTTTTTCTTCTTCATTGCTATTAATTGTTCCTGATAATACTTGTGTTAATTGAGTAATAGAATTATATTCTGTACCGTTATAACTAAATTTTAAATTAGTTGGTTTATTTTGCTCGTTTCTGAAATCAACTTGATAGTTTATTCCTACATCTGAACCTGTAGCATCTATAATAATATCAAATTTTCCACTTGTTCCTGGGGCTATTTTATTATTTACAAGTGTCTGATTATTACTAGTAGATTGTAACTTTATAGTTTGCACTTGTTCTTCTTGTCCATTAACATTAAATTGCCATGTAGCAACTTGTGCTATTCCTTCTCCTTTCACTCTTGCAACATATTTTGAATATACTTGTCCTCCTATAAAAGACAATAAAATTCCTACTAAAATTGCTATTGAAATAATAATCTTCTTTTTTTTAATCAAAAGCATTCCTCCTTTAATTTGCTATTTAATTTCTTGTAATTTCTTGATTTTTTCACGATTTGTTAAGAAATAAATTAAAATTGATTTTTTCTAAATAATAAAAAACCAAATTTAGAAAATAAATTCTATTAAATGATAAAAAATTAAAATATGCCTAAATTATAATGTCAAAAAAAAGAATTGTCAATTGTCTTTTTTAGAAAATATAACTTTTCATCGCAAAATTCGACAACAACAATTCTTTTTCTACTTTTTATTTACTCCTATAATTCCACCTAATATTCCAAAAACAACTCCAACCACTATCATAACTATACTTTGAAGATTTAAACTAAAATTCCAATTTAATAAACTTGAAATAAAGTATAAAATCAAAATATAAATTCCACCTACTAATGCTCCATTCATAATTCCATTTTTTTGCATTTTAATATTTCCAATAGAACTTCCAATTAATATACTAATTGCAGTTACTACTATAATTACAGGAATTATTGTATTTTCATTAATGTTTGTATAAGTTAATAAAACTGAAAATATCATTAATAATATAAAAGTAGTTATGAGTGATATTCCTACTCCTTTAGCTATATTTTTAGATGTTTCCATTTTTTCATCATTCCTTCCAAGGTACAAATTTTAATTAAAAAAATTAAAATTCAAACGATAAAATAATAATTTTTTTAACCTTTTACCTCTTTATCTAATTTTATTAAAGTAAAAAAAGAAATAGAACTTTTTATTTCTATTTCTCTATCTTATTATATTAACTTGTTTATAATAGCACTTATTATTTCTTCTCTTTCAAAATCTTTTTTAAATTCTTTTTTCAATGATGTTGCTATTTCGTCTATTTCATCATCAAATTTATCTTCATTAACATTAAACCCTATACTTATTAATAGATATTTTACTTGTTCACCCATTGTGTGAATTTCAGTTAATATACCACATATTTTTTTATTGTTTAGCATTAAGTCATTAGGTTCTTTTATTTCTAAATTATAATTATATAATTCTTTAATTGTTTTTTTTATTTTTTTAGCTAGGTTTATTGTAATGCTATCTAGTTCTTTTGCTTTCACATTTGGCTTTAAAATTATTGTCATTGCTATATTTTTTCCTTTTCCTGTATGCCACTTTCTTCCTTTTGTTCCTATTCCTTGTGTCTGTTCTTCGGCTATTATAATAGTTTTATTTGTTTTTTCTTCTGACATTTTTTTGGCATATGTGTGTGTTGAGTCGATTTTTTGATAGTATTCTATATTATTTATGCTTGTTTCTTTTTTTATTTTTTCAATATTTAATTTTTTCATTTTAGTTCCTTTATTACATTTTTATATATTTTTCTTATTATAGCATATATTTAAAAATTTTTAAAATAGAACAAACCAAGTTGACGCCAAGCTTTTTTCGTGCAATAGAAAAGTTTTACTTTCTTATTGTATGAAACGAGGTCTATGAATAAACCATAGACCTCTAAGGAGTCGTTAATCTTATTAATCAAGTCTTTCTCCAATCATTGAGATGAATTCCGAATTTTTTGGTTTGCACTTATTAGGTGAGATTGTTGATTTGAAAATATCTTGTAGTTTCTGACGGTCTCCTTTTTTCCATATTATTCCAACAGCAGTCCTTATATTCCTTTCTGCTGCCTTTGGATTTGTGTTGTACTTCTTCGCTATTCCCTGATAGATATCCTTTACTATTAGTGGATTACGTTTCTTTTCTTGTTTAATATCTCTCCACATCATTATAGCATCATGTAGATAATCGAATCCAGTTAATCTTCTAGAAAGTCCCATCTCAGTTAACCATTCTGTCAAATTTCCAATGCGAGAACATGGTTCTTGCATTTCTTTTTTCATCTTGTCATCACTACTTGATAATTCTTTTTTTTGCATCCATTCATTAAATGGATGTTTATTAGAAACATCAATCTGACTTTCATTTTTTTCTAAGAAGTCTATTACTTCTTCTTTGTGCATTACCAAAAGTTCCAAAGCTTCAAATAATTCTGTTAAATTCCGTCTATCCATCTTTAGCCTCCTTGTGTGTAATAATGTTTTTGCCAACCTAATAATTATAGTATTTATCTTATTTTTTGTCAATATTTTACATAATTGTAATAAAAGAGAACAAAAAAAATGACAGATAAGCTTGAAGCAAATCTGTTATTCTTCTTGGCTGGGCATTATTACCTTTATATGAACATTCTAATTCATTTATATCAGGTAATTTTGCCCTATAATCTTTATTTTGTATGTTAAACATAATCGTTATATTATCATCATATAAGTATATTTTATTGATTAGCACATTTATTAACATTTTCTTATACTTAATATCATTTACACTACCTTTTTTGATTTGTTTTAAAAAGTTTTTCACTTGTGATACAGTTACTCTTATATAGTTGCCTTCTTCTTCTATAATTTGTTTTTGTATGTCAATTCTTTCTTGTTCTATCTTTTGTATTTCTTCAAATATTGTATTTTTTACAATATCAATATTACATTGTTTTAAACTATCAAGCAAATTATTTTTTTCTTTTTCTTTTTTATGTAATAATTTCTGTAATCTCTTTAAGTCTGTTTTATCTTCTTGTTTTTTCAAATATTCAAAAACACCATTTGCAAGTATTTCTATATTCTCATCAGTAAGTATTTCTCTTGCTTTTTCTATAACTAAATTTTCAAGGTAATCTTTTGAAATGTTTTTTCTTGTACATTTATGTTGCCAACTACCTTTACAACCATAATATGTGTGTAAATTTCCATTTCCAGATGTGCCACTAACACCCACCATCATTTCTTTACAATTTCCACAAAATAGTTTTGTAGTCAATAAATATTGTGCTTTTGCTCGTTTTCTTGCTGGTGCGTGTTTGTTCTTTTCTAGTTTTTCTTGTGCTTTATAAAACACATCTTCTTCTATAATGTTTGGAATAGCACCTTTTATTTCTTTACCTTTGTAAGCATATATTCCAATGTATTTTTTGTTTGTAATGATTAGTCTAATACTATTTTTGTTAAACTCTTTCCCTTGTGCTGTTTTGATTTGTTGTTTATTCAAATACTTAATTATATCAGTCATTGTATGGTCATTTACATACATATTAAATATCTTTTGAACTATTGGTGCTTTTTCTTCATCAATAACAAATCTTTTTTTCTTAATCTTCTTTCCAAATGGTCCATTCATTACTTCTACTACTTCCAATTTTAAGCCCAATGGAACAATACCACCATTGTAATAGCATTTATCAGCATTTAAGTCCATACCTCTTTTAACCTTTACAGATAATTCATTTGAGTAGTATTCATTTACACTTTCAATAACACCTTTTAAAAGTTTTCCACTTGGGTCCTTTGATAGATTTTCTTTTGCAGATATTATCTCAACACCATTTTTATTCAATGTGTTTTCATTTATTGCACTTTCAATTCTGTTTCTTGCAAACCTATCTAATTGATATAATAGAACTCCTTGAAATTGCTTTTGTTCGCTATCTTTTAGCATTTTTTGGAATTGTTCCCTATTATCACTTGTTCCTGTTGTTGCTCTGTCAATATATTCATTTATGACAGTCAGTTTATTCTTTTTTGCATATTCATAACAAACTTTTAATTGCCCCTCAATAGACTGTTCCGTTTGGTTGTGTGAACTATATCTTGCATATATTACTACATTCAATTTCTATCATTTCCTTTCTTTTTATCTGCGATATTATCTAAACTTTTAAATATACTCTTTTGTATTTTACTTTTAATTTCTTTTAAATTTTCATTTTTTTGTTTGGCTTCAACATATATTTTAATATATGAAAAAAAATCGCAAAAGTTGGAAAAATCAGCTATAAAATCACTCAATATTTCAAAATTTTCATAGTATTCTCCACTAGGTAAAACATTAACATCTATTTCCCCTGTTTCATTATCTACAATTTCTAACATATTTTCATCATCTTTCAGTCCATAATATAACATTATAAGTGTATATCTTGCTTCTAATGACAACCCAAAAATCATACTACTTAAAATTGGAGATATTGGCTTAGGATTATCGGTAACACCTAATAAATAAAATGGTGAAACATTTAACTTATTAGATATTTTTTCTAATCTTTCCAAATCAATATCTTTTTTTCCGTTTTGATACTCAGACAAATCAGATGCTGTAATATCAAGTTTATTTTTTGCTATCTTTCCAAAGATTTCTTGTCTTTTACATTCTTTTTTTAAATTTTTAGCAAATTGAAATTGTAAATTACTTTTACAATTTTGTAATATTTTTGCTTTTTTCACCTCCTCTTTTTCTGCTTTTTTCATAAATCTGTCTTTAAATTTGTTCATTTTCTTTTCTTCTTTATTGTTGTAATCTGACATCTTTTCCTCCTTATTGCTTGTACATATTTTACTATGCTATTTTAAAATATTATATGAATTTCCATATTTGGAAATTTTTTATTTTTGTGTTAACAATTTTATTTTTCCAAATTTGGAAATTTTGAAAAATAAACAAAAACTTTTGTTATTCTATATAAAAAATAATAATAATCTTTTACATAAAAAATCACTAAATTATTTTTATTATTATTTTATTATAATACATATTTTTCATAATGTAAATATGTTCAAATCAAGCTATTTCAACGGAAAGGGGGGATTTCAATGTACAACGATAATATGTCGGATTTAATACGAAAAGCCAAAAATGAATATCACAATAAATGGCGAAAACAAAACCCAGAAAAAGTGCAACAAGCTCAAAATCGTTACTGGGAAAAGAAAGCAAGAGAAATGCAAGAAAGGAGCAAGTAAAAATGGAATTACATTTTGAGTTGAATCAACAACTGATAAAAAATTTTGCAAGTTACATAGATTTGCAAGACATAAAGAAATATACCAAAGATTATAAAGAAAATTTGCAAGAAAATACACAAGATAAAAACTCTACAAATAACAATTCTATATGGATTTTATATATAGATGATACAATTTGTAAAACAAAAATTGATACAACTAAAAGAATTGGAGGTGTATAAGCAAATGGAAAATCTATATGTTAAAACTAAAGGAAAAATAAGACAAGATAAGAAAAAATACACTTTTGAAGAAGTAACTGCTCCAACTTTTACAGATGACTATGCAAGATTAGTTAATGTAGGCTATGTTTATTTTGATTTTGATGAGCAACCTTATATTGATATAATATCAAGGATTATAGACGATTCAAATTTAAAATGTAAAAGATTAACAACAACACGAGGCTATCATTTTTTATTTAAAACTAGACTAAATGAAATAAAAGATAAAAGCCACGAGTTTAATTGGATTGGTTTACAATGTGATATTAAAGGTGTAGGAATGCAACAAATAAGTAAAACTGCCTATCAGTCTATTAAAGTAGATGGCAAGACAAGAAAAGAAGAATACTTAAATGGTGCTACTACTGACGAAGAAATTGATTTTGCTCCTACTTGGTTATATCATATTCCAAAAAAGAAAGAACAAATTGATTTAACCCAAGACCAAGAAGGGCAACGAAACACTCTATTTTTTACCGACCTTAAAGTTAGAGCAAAAAAGAACGGTTTTACTTATGAAGAGTACAGAGAACAAGCAATTTTAATAAACAACTATGTACTGCCAAAAGGAATAGATGAAAATGAATTGAACAATGCTATTCGCCAAGATGGTTGGGACAAGCTTGAAATTGGAAAAGAAAAACAAATACTTTTTGTAATGGCACAAGATGTTATTGATTATTGGGGGTGCTTATTGACTAATGGACAAATTGCTTTTTATAATCATACTCAAAATAGATATGATACTAATGAGATGATTTTAAAAGGTTATCTTCAAGAAAAATACCAGTTTAACAATATTACTACTGCTGGAATTGAGGAGGTGCTTAAACAAGTGAATATTATTTTGCAAACAAAATCTATGTATTGGAGAGAACGAGACAACGAATATATCTTATGCAATGATAAGTTAGTTTCAGTATTAAAAGATGATATAAAGCCAAATACTAGAACAATTTATACAGATATATACTACCCTTATGAAATAATGTCAAAAGAAGAATTTGAAAACTTTAATGGTAGGGCTAAATCTTTTATGGAAGAAATTAGTTGTTATGACAAAAAGAAAAATCCCGATATAATAAAAATTATATGGGAATGTATTGGTTGTATGTTAGCACCTACAAAACCATTTGCAAAAATCTTCATTTGGTATGGCTCAGGTGCTAATGGCAAATCTCTACTCTTAAAATTAGTCAAAAAAATAATGGGTAATTTTATGACACACTCTAATATTCTTTCTATTAATGATAAATTTGCACTTGAAAGCGTTGTCAATGGTATTGCTAATATTACAGATGATGTTGGAGTTACAACCTTAAAGGAAACAGGAACTCTAAAATCTCTAGTAGATGGTGGAAATATTGAAGTTAATCGAAAATATAAAAAGAGTATATGGTGGAAACCGAATAGTCAATTTGTCATCTGTTGCAATGAAGTTCCAAAAATCAATGATACATCTTTTGGTATGATACGTAGACTTGCTTTTATTCCTTTTGAAATGCAATTAAAAAAAGAAGATATTGATGTAAAATTAGAAACAAAACTATTAGAAGATGTCGACAATTTACGATATATTTTAACGGGTGCTATCTTTGCTTATAGAGAAGCTGTAAACAGAGGTTGTTTAACAGAAATACCAAAGCAAAAAGAATTAATGGAAGACTTTTTAGATGAAAATAAAAGTCCTATTGATTTGTTTTTTGACTATCTAGTAGAACAGCAAGGAAGTTTAGACAACTTATGCAAATTCCTAGATGGTGTAAATACAAGTGAAATATACCAAAAATATCAGGAATTTAGAGCAGGAGACAAAAATATAGAAATACAGAAAACATTTACAAGAAGATTTAAAAGACTGTTACCAAGCAAAATTGAATTAGTACGACATAGTGTAAGTGGGCGTTCTTTTACAACCTATACTCTAAAATAGAAAAGTCAATTACTTAATTACTAACTTTTTATTTTTTAAATACTTTTTATAGGAATAAAAAATATAATCTTTTATATGATTTTGTATTTTTTCACATATTTAGTATTTTTTATATAAGTTAGTAATTAAGTAATCAAGTAATTGATAATTACAACAAATATACTTTGAAGTCATTTTTTTAATTACCAACTAATTACTAATGCTTGTAGTTAAAAAGTTGGTAATTAAAATTTTAACTAGAATAATAATATAATTCTATATATAAAATTATATTATTTATTCATAAAAGTTTACTAGAATTAAATCTCGTAACAATTAGAAATATAAGAATAATAAGTTTTATATAAAAATATTATTCTTGTATTAAGTCATCCAACTTTACATCTAATGCAACAGATATTTTATAGAAAGTATCTACTGAAAAATTATAGGCTGTTTTTTCGCTTTCTATCTGTCTTATAAAATCGTGTGATAAATCTACCATTTCTGCTAATTCTGCTGATGTTATCTTGTTTTGCTTTCTATACTTCTTGATATTTCTTCTTATTGTATCATAGATATTTGGATTAAATTTTAGTTCTTGCATTGTTAATCACCACCTAACAATAGTGTACCCAATTACTTGTAAAATGTATGTTAGGCAATTCTTAACAATAATATTAGGTAAATTCTCACAAAACTATTGCATAAAATTTTTGTTTTTGATAAAATGTTGTTATTAAGATAGTAAGATAAAGAAAGGGGTTTTTAATAAATGACTATGCTATACGGAAATGGCAAAACTTGGGCAGAAATGACACCACAAGAACAAAAAACTTGTTTAATAGTATTAGGCATTATGGCTTTAGGGCTGGTTGTCTATGGAATATACTACTATTTTAAGAATAAAAAAAGTAAGTAATCACAAAAGAAAGGAGTTGAAAGATGTGGAAAATCAAGAAAATGAAAACAATAAACAACAATATAATAATGGTACTGGTTTGAACAAAACATTATATACTGGTATGAACGGAAAAAAAGTTACTATATGGAAATTTATTTTAGGCATCATATTGCTTGTAGGTGGTACTATATTAGCAATTAGTGCTGTTTTGTAATAAAGAAAGGGGAATTTTATGGAAAAGTTAAAAAATCAAAAAGGAATTGCTTTAAAAACAATTATTATAATTGTAGCAATAATCATAGTAGGAATAATCATTATTAGTGCAAATAGTAAACCTCGGTTATGAAATGGACGTGAAAAGTGGAGAAGCACTTGCCTATACTAGGTTAAGACAAGCAATAGCAAATAGTAGACTTAATGGCTCTGGAACTTTATCAAGTGAAGATTACAACATACTTGGAAAAATGGTAAAAAATGCTGATAGTAGTAATCAATGGTTTTCACAAACTGGAAGAGTTGCACTTTATGGAAATACTGGCGATAATGAAGGCTATGAAATAACTTGGGTATCAGACGGAACACATTGTGCAATATTTTATGCAAAAAATGAAGATAACACATATTATCTAACAAGTTATTCATATAATGTAGATGATGTAAAAGGCTATACTATTCTAGTAGGAGAATAATATAATAAATTTATTTTAAAAGCTGATTTTTTATAATAACTTTTTAAAATATTTTTGCCGTTCTGCCGTCTGCAAGGCAACAATAAAAAGAAGATAGCGATTTTTTATCAATATCTTCCTTTTTTTAGTCATTTTTAACTAGATTTACGAGAATAAACATAGTTAAATTTTGTGTTCATTTAATATAATTATATATTTTTATTCTAAAAGTTTACTAGAATTAAACGTGATTATAACTAGAATTGTCAAATATATAAATTGCACATTATTTCAAAAATTATGTATTTTTATTAAAATTTAAACCCTTATATTAACTGCAAACCCACCAATATAGTAGATTGTGTTCATATAAGGGAATAATGGTTGGGCTGGCTAGATTCGAACTAGCGCATGCCAGAGTCAAAGTCTTATCTTTCATCTAACTTTTAACATTTTTTGTTA
>CANQNU010000030.1 GCA_947625295.1 uncultured Clostridia bacterium
AAATTCCATCTAATCCGTTTGTTCTATATCCTAATGTATTTAAATCATCTTGTGCTATTAACACATAATTGCTTATGCTTCCTCTTCTTAGTGTTGGAAATCCTCCTGTTGAACAAGCAGGTGTACCGAAATCTTTTATCCCAATGTACCCATGTTGGTGTTAATGAAATTGGTTCTACATAGCTCCACACTCCTGAATTTTTTGCACTGTTCCACAGAGCTGTTCTCCTACTTGACGTTAAAGTTTGACCGACATCGAAAGCAACTCCTGCATAATGTTGACTTTGATTTCCATGTCCTCCTTCATATGGCCTTTTAAAAGCAAAACCTACTGGGATTGGTGCCCCAAACAAATATCTCTGACTATTCCAACTTTGCATTGTTCTTTTTGTTGTCCATAGTATATTTGATTTACTACTTCCTCTAAATTCTCTTACTCTTAATGTTCCATTTGTATTATATGGCATTGCTTCAGATTCTCCTCTATAATATGTTTCCATTCTATCTGTATCATTATTAAAAACAATTATTTTTGCCAAAATAAAGTCCTCCTCATATTTTTTATTCTATAGTATGAAGTTTCTTATTATTTCGTTAATTATTTTTTTGATTTTCTTGTTTTTTATTGAAAAGTAAAAAAAACACCTTATTGTATAAAGGTGCTTTTTATTTTAATTTTTTAATTAATTTATATTCATAATTTTATTTTACTTCTCTAGCCTTTACTACTACTCTATATTTACTATCATCTGTACATGTAATTAGAGTAACCTCTTTATTTCCATTTGTTAATTGAGTAGTACAACTTACATCTTCTGGAGCTACTTGATATTTATTATATACTCTATAATTTATTGTTCTACCTAATAAGTCTGTAATTGATATAATATCTCCATTTACTAATGTTGGAACTTTACTGAAGAATTTCCTGTTTCTATAATTATGTCCTACTATACAAAAGTTTCCTACTTCGTTTGGCTCTGGTCCCCAAAATTTTGTTGGTGCAATTTTTAATAATGCTTCTGTTTCTTGCACTGAATCCGTTTCTCCGTCTAAAATTGGATATGTAACACCTATTTTTGAAATATTAATTGTTGCTACTGATACATATCTATATCCTCCACTAGTTGTTTGAACAGTTTTATTCGCATTTGCCACTTGTTGCTCTTGCTGTTGTTGTTCTTGCTCTTGTTGTATTTGATCATTTTGTTCTTCATCATCTAATACAACTACTAATATATTATTATTTGCGGTTGTATTGTCTTCTCCTAGTTGGATGTTTTCTAATATTTCTTGTGATACTTCTTCACTTTTATTTCTATCATATTCTGCATATATATATAAAGAAATTAAAATGCATACTAAAAAAATGGATAAAAGAAAATTAAATTTGTATATTTTCTTTTTCCTTTTTAATTCAGGTGTAATATATAATTTTTCGGTAACTAAAATTTGATTCATATTATCTCTCCATATTATATACTTCTTTTCTATTATAACATGAAATATTAGAAATTTAAAGAGTTTTTTGAAAATTTCTTCCAACTTTAGTTTTTATTGAGCAGTATTATTTTCTTTAAAAGCTTTTTAAGGAGACCTAAGGCTCAATTGTAAATCTTAATTATTTTTTAATTTGTAGATTTCATTAGTAATATCTGCGAAGTTATTTAAATTTAACTTTTCTGCCCTTATATTGATGTCTAATCCTAAGTCATTTAAAATATTTGTTCCTTCTTCTTTATTTGAGAATACTTTTGTATTTACTAATGCATTTAATAAAGTCTTCCTTCTTTGCATAAATGCACTTTTTATAATTTTAAACATCATTTCTTTATCTACTACTTCTATAATTTTATTCTTTCTAATATTAAGTTTAATTACTTCTGAGGTAACATTTGGTTCTGGTATAAAAGAATTATTGCTAACTTCCATAATTTTTGAGGCTTCTGAATAATAGAACACTGAGTATGTAATAGCACCTGTATCTTTTTCTCCTGGAATTGCAATTAGCCTTTCTGCCACTTCCTTTTGAATCATAACAGTAATACTTTCTAAATCTAATTCGTCTTCTAATAATTTCATAATAATTGGAGTTGTAATATAATATGGAAGATTTGCTACTATTTTTGCATGTGTTATATTACCTGTTTCCTTTTCTTTTTTTATTAATTGGTGTAGATTTACTTTGAGTACATCCTGATTAATTAATTCAAAATTATTATATAAAGAAAATCTATCTTCTAATATATTTATCATTCTTTTATCTAATTCAATACAAACTACCTTGCCTGCTTGTTCTAGTAAATCTTTTGTTAATGTTCCTAATCCTGGTCCTATCTCTATTATTAAGTCGTTCTTTGTTATTTCACTATTCTCTATAATTTCTTCTACTACTCTATCATTAATTAAGAAATTTTGTCCTAATGATTTATTTGCTTTTATATTATATTTTTTCATAATAAATTCGGTTTCATTCTTTATATTACTCATATTCATTCTCCCTAAAGTTATTACTATTTTTCTTAATAATTTTATTATATTTATTTAGTTTTTTCAAGTGTCAATAGGAATGGGACTTTTTGACATACTAATATATAAATTCTTTTTTTCAATTTTAAGTTATAAAATTATTTAATTATCTTTCATATTATTTTGTTATGGAAGTTGCGACACCAAAGATATAAAAAATATATTATTAACTGACTTATTATCTAATACTTTTATTTGTTAATTAATAAATTTATTAAATACAATTGGATTTTAATATTAGTATGTCAAAAAGTCCCATTCCTATTGACATTTTTTAATTATTTCATATAAAATATAATTGAAAATATAACAAAAGAGGCGTAAGTATGAAAAATAAAAAAAATTCTCAATCTAATATTATAAAAATGAAAACAAAACATAGTTCTAAAAATTTAATACATACTAAAAAAATAAAAATCTCTCTTATTGTTTGTATCTTAACTTTTATCATATTACTTGTTCGTATTGGATTTATTCAGTTTGTACAAGGAAGTCATTTACAACAACTTGCTTATAATCAACAATTAATTAATCAAATTATCAGTCCTAAAAGAGGTAATATTTATGATTCTACTGGTAAGGCTCTAGCAATAAGTGCTCAGGTTGATACAATTACTATTAATCCTCAAAAAATTAAAACAGACGATGAAGAAGAAACAAAAGCTTTACAAGAAAAAATTGCAAAAGGTTTAGCTGATATATTTGCGCTAGACTATGAGGAAGTTTTTTCGAAAGTTTCAAGTAATTCTCAAGTTGAAACTATTATAAAAAAAGTAGAACAAGATAAAGTTGACCAATTAAAGCAATGGATGGATGACAATGATATAACAGTCGGAATCAATATAGATGAAGATTCAAAAAGATATTATCCATATAGTACTGTTGCTTCCGGCCTAATTGGTTTCTGTGGTAATGATAATCAAGGTTTAAGTGGTATTGAATATACTTGGGATTCTGTACTGACTGGAACTCCTGGAAAAATTGTTAGTTACAAGGGTAGTGATCAAAAGGAAATACCGAATTCAGAGGAAACTTACATTTCTGCTGAAAATGGTAGTGATTTAACTCTTACTTTAGACTTAAATATTCAAACAATTGTGGAGAAATACTTAAAACAAGCTGTTGAAGATAATTCTTGTTCAAGAGGTGGTAATGTTATAGTTATGAATCCTAAAACAGGAGATATTCTAGCTATGTCATCTTATCCAGACTATGATTTGAACACTCCATATACTCCAAATTCTACATTAGCACAAACTTATGATTCTCTTTCAGACGAACAAAAAAGTGAAGCTCTATATAAAATGTGGGCTAATAAATCAGTTGCTGAAACTTATGAACCTGGCTCTACTTTTAAAGTTATTACCTCTGCTGTTGCATTAGAAGAAAATATCACAACAACAGATAAAGCTGGTGATTTTTATTGCAAAGGTTATGAAGAGTTTAGTGATGTTTCTAATTCAACTATAAAAATTAGATGCTGGCGAGCACAACCACATGGAGTTCAAACATTAAGAGATGCTCTTTGTAACTCTTGTAACCCTGCTTTTATGCAATTAGGAAAAAGAATCACTGCTCCAACTTTATATAAATATTATGATGCTTTTGGATTATTTGACTCTACTAATTCTGGGCTATATGGAGAACAAAATAGTATCTTTCAAAACTTAGATAATGTTGGTCCAGTTGAACTTGCGACTATGTCTTTTGGTCAGAGATTAAATGTTACACCTCTTCAAATGGTAACAGCAATTTCATGTATAGCAAATGATGGTATTTTAATGAAGCCAAGAATTGTAAAACAAGTTACTAACACAGAAACTAATTCTGTTAGCGAAGTACCTACTACTGAAGTGCGACAAGTTATTTCAAAGCAAACTGCTGAACAAGTAAAATCTATGATGGAATCTGTTGTAACTAAAGGAACAGGTAGGAATGCTGCTGTTTCTGGATATTCTATTGGTGGAAAAACAGGAACTTCTGAACCTACAGAAAATAAAAAAGATGAGGGATATGTTGCTTCTTATGTTGCAATTTCACCTGTTGAAGACACTCAAATAGTATTGCTTCTTACTTTGTATGATCCTCATGGTGCTAGTCATCAAGGTGGGCAAGTTGCAGGTCCTGTTGTATCTCAAATGTTATCTGAAATTTTACCTTATTTAGGAATTCCATCTGATTCTACTAACTCTTCTGCTAATAACTCTAACAACTTAATTACAGTTCCTGATGTTAGAAATAAAACTGTTGCAGAAGCTGAAAAGACTTTAAAAAATGCTGGATTCAACGTAAAAACATATGTAAATGGAGATAGTAATACTCTTCTTGTTGAAGATCAAATGCCAAAACCTGGAGCTTCTTTAGCTAAAAATTCAATGATAATTATTTACGGAGAAGGAAGTAATGTTGCAACTTCAGTTACAGTTCCTGATTTGAAGGGAATGAATTTATCTGAAGCAACAACAACTTTAAGAGATAAAAATTTGAATATTAATACAGAAGGAAGTGGAATTGTTATTACTCAAGATTATTCAAAAGATGAGCAAGTTCCAGAAGGTACTATTATAAGAGTTACATTAAAACAAACATTAACTGATGCGCATTAATATTAAATGGAATAATCAATAAAATTATTGATTATTCCATTTTTTCATTTTCCCAATATTCTTTTAATAAACTATCTAGTTTACCTATTGCATTATATTTTTTTATTACTTTGTTTGTTAAATCAACTCTGTCTCCTTTTAAGTATATCATCCATGCTTCTTTTTTATTTATATGATTTGTTATTATATCTTCATTAAATTTTGGTAATTCTAATATATGAAATTCTAATTTTTCTTTTTTTTGATTTTCGTCTTCATTAGTTTCTATCTGTTTTTTTTGATGATAATTTGGAGATTTAAAATATTCGAAATCTAGTATATTTATTGTTATAGTTTTTACAAAATTTCTATTTTTATCATGTTCTAATTGGTTTGCGTGAATTTGTGCATAATATAATAGTATTTTATTTTGTGCATAGTATCCATCAATCCATTGTATTCCTACGTTTAGTTCTTCTTCATTTTTTAATTTTATTCTAACATCTGCTATTCCAAACTTTTCCTCTGGAGGTAGATATTTTTCTTTATTTTTTAAATATGGATTTAATTTTATTTCTTGAATTTCTATATTTAAAAATGTTTCTATAAAATCTTGTAGGATATCTAAATTATCTTTTGAATTTAAAATCTTTCTTAACACAAAATTACTATTTGAGATAAAATTTCTATTCATATGCTATTTAAGTTAAAACTTTTCCTCCTTGTCCTTAATTTAAATTATATAATCTATTCAAGTATAGTTTGTTATACATTTCTTTGTCAATATGTTTTTTATCATTTTCTTAACTTTTCGTCGCATTTTTCGACAAAAAATAAGAACGTATGACTAGAAACTACTCATACATTCTTGTTTCTCCAATTTTCTTACTACTTCATTTATTACTTCTTTCGGCGTTGATGCTCCCGCCATAATTCCAACTATATTGTATTGTTGAATGTTATCTTTTTGTATTTCTTGTTCTGTCTCAATTAAAATAGTATTTCTACAATTAGTTTTTGCTATTTCGTATAATTTATTTGTATTTGAACTATTTCTTCCTCCTATAATAATCATACACTCTACTTTTTTGGATATTTCTTCTGTTTCCTCTTGTCTTATTTTAGTTGCTCGACATATTGTATCTTTTATGACGATTTCTGCATTATTATTCATATTTTCTTTTATTTTTTCTTGTATCTTCTTAAATTTATTTATACTATAAGTTGTTTGTGCTACAATTAATATTTTGCTTGAATTAGTTTCTTTTATATCTTTTATTACAGAATCTATTTCTTCTTCATTTTCTATTACAGAAAAATGTTCTCCACAATAACTAGCTGTTCCGATATTTTCTGGATGAGTTTTCTTTCCACATAATAATATATAGTATCCTTTTTTAGCATGTTCTTTCACTATTTCATGTACTTTGCTAACATTTGGACATGTATAATCTTCTATATCTATATCGTTTTCTTTGGCAAATTTATATTGCTCTTTTGTTATCCCATGTGCTCTTATAATTACTTTTGCATCTTGTCCTTGAACTTGTTCAAGATCTTCTATAAAGTTTATTCCTTCATTTTGTAATTTTGTTATAACTTGTTTATTATGAACAAGTTCTCCTAAACAATATAATTTTTTATCTTGATTATCTTCTATCTGTTTTATGCTTCCACCAACTGCTCTTTTAACTCCATAACAAAATCCTGCGGTTTTTCCAACAATTACTTCCATTGTTAATTCTATTCCTTTCAAAAAATTATTGACTCTTTATAGTTGATATTTTTATATTCAAAGAATTATTGCCTCTTTATAATTGATATTTTAAGATACATTTAAAAATTATTGACCTTTTATAGTTAATATTTTAAGATATATTCAAAAAATTCAAACCTAAATTATAATATTGTAATTATAAATTTTATACTTATAATGTGCTATATCATCTTCAATATCTCTTGTTTTAATTCTTCTACAATTTTGTCTTGAGGTATCTTTCTAATTATTTCACCTTTTTTAAATAATAAACCTTCTTTTATTCCTCCTGCAATTCCAATATCTGCTCCTTTAGCTTCCCCTGGTCCATTAACAGCACATCCCATAACTGCAACAGTTATATTTGAATCTATTGTTTGTAAAAATTCTTCTACTTGTCTTGCTATTGGTATCAAATCTATTTGTGTTCTGCCACATGTTGGACATGCAATTAAAGTCGGTGATTTTCTATACAAATTGCAATCTTTTAAGATTTCTTTTGCTACTTTTATTTCTTTTATTGGGTCATCAGAAAGTGAAACTCTTATTGTATCACCTATTCCTTGTCTTAGTAAATATCCTAATCCTATACTAGATTTTATTGTACCACTAAATTCTGTTCCTGCTTCTGTAATGCCTAAGTGTAATGGACAGTCAAAAACTTCTGATGCCTTTTCATAACTTTTAATGCATAAATCTAAATTTGATGCTTTTAATGAAACAATATAATCATGGAAATCTAATGCTTCTAATATATCTATATGCTTTTTAGCACTTTCTACCATAGCTTCTGCTGTTGGCTTTCCATTATATTTTTCTAGTAAATCTTTTTCTAATGAACCTCCGTTTACACCTATTCTAATTGGGATAGATTTTTCTTTACATTTGTCAACTACCTTTTTCACTTTTTCTTCTGAACCTATATTCCCTGGATTTATTCTTACTTTATCTACTCCTGACTCAATTGCTTCTAATGCAATCTTATAGTCAAAATGTATGTCAGCAACAATTGGAATATTAATTTGTCTTTTTATTTCTTTAATAGCTTTTGCATCTTCTATGTCTAGGCATGCTACTCTTATTATTTCACATCCTGCTTTTTCTAGTTCTAATATCTGTTTTACAGTTGATTTTACGTCTTTTGTTTTTGTATTGCACATTGATTGAATTATTACTTTGTTTTGTCCTCCAATTATTACATCTCCTATTTTTACTTGTCTTGTATCATTTCTTTTCATATTAATCATTCCTTTTATTTATGGTATAACAGTATTTAATTATATATTGTATATTTTCTAGTTTTAACATTTTTAAATTAAAATTTGTTTATGGAAATTTATTTATTTTTTATCAATATTTCAAAAAAGTAGACATTTTATTAATGTCTACTTTTTATTATTTTGTAGCTATATAGTAGCCTACTCCTCTTTTAGTCATTAATATTTTAGGAATAGAAGTATCTTTTTCTATTTTTTCTCTGATTCTTCTTACTGTAACATCAACTGTTCTAATATCTCCATAATATTCATATCCCCATACTTTTTCAAGTAAAGTTTCTCTAGTAATAACTTGTTCCGGTTGAGAAGCTAAAAATTTTAATACTTCAAATTCTCTTAATGTTAAATCAATTATTTCTCCTCTTGCTTTAACTTCAAATTTGTCTAAGTCTAGCTCTAAATCTCCAACAATAATTTTATTTTCTTTCTTTACTTTTTCATCACTAGTTGGGTTAACAGTTGGAATTGATGTAACTGCTTCTACTTTTCTTAAATTAGCTTTTACTCTTGCTACTAATTCTCTAACACTAAATGGTTTAGTAATATAGTCATCTGCACCTAATTCAAGACCTAATATTTTATCTATTTCGCTATCTTTTGCTGTTAACATTAAAATTGGCACATTTAAAGAATTTTTGATTCTTTTGCATACTGACAAACCATCCATTTTTGGCAACATTATATCTAATAAAATTAAATCTGGTTTTTTCTCTAGTGCCATATCTACTGCTGTTACACCGTCACTTGCTGAAATTGTATTATAGCCTTCTTTTTCTAAATTATATACCAATATATCTACAATTGGTTGTTCATCATCAACAATCAAAATTGTTTTTGTATCTCTATCTATTTCTTCTCCCACAAAAACTCCGCCTTTCTATTTAGCTTTATTTTTATATTTTATTTATATCACACTTTGTTGTATTATACAAGTTTTTTTTTAATTTTATTTTTATCAATTTCTGCCAAAGGTTCCGGGGTTGCCAATGGTTCCGGGGTTGCCAATGGTTCCGGGTTTAAATGGCAACATGCATTTAAATTAGTAAAAAATATAATTATTCAAAAACATGTTGCCATTTAAACCCGGAACCATTGGCAACCCCAGAACCTTTGGCAACCAGAATCTATTTCTTAAGTTCTATATGTACATCATCTAATTGTTGTTTTGAAACAATAGAAGGTGCTCTCATTAATAAATCTCTTGCTTTTTTATTTTTTGGAAATGCGATTATTTCTCTGATGTTTTGTGAATCTGCTATTAGCATTACCATTCTGTCTACTCCTGGTGCTGCTCCTGCATGTGGTGGTGTTCCGTATTGGAAAGCATTATATAATGCTCCAAATCTTTCCTTTACATCTGCTTCTGAATATCCTGCTATTTCAAATGCTTTTACCATGATTTCTGGATTGTGATTTCTAACTGCTCCTGATGCCATTTCATATCCATTACATACTAAATCATATTGATATGCTAAAATGTCTAATGGATTTTTGTTTTCTAATGCTTCTAATCCTCCTTGTGGCATTGAAAATGGATTATGACTAAAGTCAATTGTTCCTTCATCTGATAATTCATACATTGGGAAATCTACTATGAAACAGAATTTATAAACTCCTTTTTCTATTAGTTCTAATCTTTTTCCTAATTCTATCCTAACTAACCCAGCTATTTTTTGGGCTTTTTCAAATTCATCTGCAATAAAGAATATACTAGAACCTTTTTCTACTCCGTATTCTTTTTCTAGTTTTTGTTTAATATCTTCTGTTATAAATTTAGCGATTCCACCTGTTATTGTTCCATCTTGTTCAAATTTTATCCAGGCTAATCCTTTTGCTCCAACTTCATCAGTTGTTGCAAATTCTCCCATTTTATCAAAGAATTTTCTTCCTTGTTCTGCTCCATTTGGTACTACAATTGCTTTTATTGTTTTATCTTTAAATGCATTAAAGTCAGATTTTTCAAAAAGTTTTGTTACGTCTTGTATAATAAGTGGATTTCTTAAGTCTGGTTTATCAATTCCGTATTTCTCCATTGCTTCTTTATATGGAATACGTATAAATGGGCCTTCATCTACTTTCCAGTTTGTGTGTTTTTTAAAAGTATGCGTAACTACCTCTTCCATTACTTTAAATACATCTTCTTGTGTTGCAAAACTCATCTCAAAATCTAATTGATAGAATTCTCCTGGTGCTCTGTCTGCTCTTGGATCTTCATCTCTAAAACATGGTGCTATTTGATAGTATTTATTAAATCCTGATACCATAAGTAGTTGTTTGAACTGTTGTGGTGCTTGAGGAAGTGCATAAAATTCCCCAGGATTTAATCTACTTGGTACTAAATAATCTCTTGCTCCTTCTGGTGATGAATTTGCTAAAATTGGTGTTTGAATTTCAGTGAATCCTAATTCGTCCATCTTATCTCTTAATGTTTTTAATATTTTTGAACGTAATAATATGTTGTTGTGTAGTTTTTCATTTCTTAAATCTAGGAATCTGTATTCTAATCTTAAATCTTCTCTTACTTCTTGATCTGTATTGATTTCAAATGGAAGTATATTTTTACATTTTCCTAACATTTCTATTTCGTTTGCAACAACTTCTATTTCTCCTGTCGGAATTTTTTTATTTTTACTACTTCTTTCCACAACTTTTCCGTAATATGTGGATACAACTTTCTGTATTAAATTCTTTTGCTTGTTCTTGTAATTTTTCATCATTAATTACAACTTGTGTAATTCCAAATTCATCTCTTAAATCTATGAATATCATTCCACCTAAGTCCCTTATTTTTTGTATCCATCCTGCAAGTTCTACTGTTTCATTTATATTTTTTATTGTTAATTCTCCACAATTTTTTGTTCTATACATTTTTTCCTCCATTATATATGTGTTTTATGTATTATATAATAGCACATTTATATGTAAATATCAATAATTTATAATTTTTAGTTTAGAATTGACGGAAGGGCGCGTCCCCTTGGTCACCCTTCACCATTGGTTAAAAATTTCCTCTTGAATTTTAATTGTCTTAATGTTATGATTAATTTAATAATAAATAAAGGAGATTATTTATGGCAAACAATACATTCGATTTTTATGATAAAACAAGTTTAAAGTCTTATAATTTGGATCAAAGTATGAGATATCAATTAAATATGTTAGATAGTTTAGATGTATTTACAAGAAAACATTGTGAAAATGTCGCAAGTCTAACATGTAGGATATGTGAATATTTACATTGTGATAAGGGATTTACTAAATATTGTACTATTTGTGCTTATTTGCATGATATTGGAAAATTATTTATTCCTCCTGCAATTTTACAAAAGCCAGGAAAATTAACCAATGAAGAATATAATGTTATGAAGACTCATACAACTTTAGGATATAATATGTGTATGAAAGATTTAGAACTTAGACCTTATGCTAATGGCGCATTATATCATCATGAAGCATTAAATGGAACCGGATATCCAAACGGATTAACTAAAAAAGATATTCCATATGAAGCTCAGATTATTCGTGTAGCTGATGAATATGATGCAATCGTTAGTAAAAGACAGTATAAATCTCATATTGGGATTTCAGATACCTTAAAAATATTAATTGAGGATACAAAACCATCATCTAGTATTAATAATAAGTCTGACGCTTTATCAACAGTTGCAGAAAATACTAAATTAGGAAAAAATAATCCTGTAATTGTTAGAACTTTATTTAAAGTTATTATTGATGATATTGGATATGAAATATCTCTTACTCAAAGCTATATTGATGATTTAAAAGAAAATATTAAAAGATGGGAACAGATTAATAAATACATAGATAAAATGGAACATGCAAAAAAAGATAAAGATAAAAATTATTATCTTGAGGGTATCAAATTATTATTAAAGCCTGAGGAAACTTTAGAAAATGCTACTAATATTTATGAACAATATAAAGAAGCTTACGAGACTAGAAAACAAATAATTGATAATTTATATAATGAAATTAAAGTTATAAAGAAACTAAGAGTATGAGATAATGGAAACACTCTCCATTTGTCTCATCTTTTTTTGACAATATAATAGACTTTTGTTATTATATTATTAATTGGATTGTATGTATTATAATATAAAAATAAAATTGTTTGAGGTGATTATTTTGAGTAAATTATATTATGAATACATAAATTTAAAGAAATTTAATTCTAATAAATTATATTTGATGAAAAGTGGAATTTTTTATATTGCACTTCAAGAAGATGCACAAAAATTATCAGATTTATTTGATTTTAAAATAACAAATCTGAATGATTCTACAATTAAATGTGGTTTTCCTTGCAATCGTCTTGAATTTTATACAAACTTACTAAAACAAAATAACGTTGAATTTGAAATTATTGATAATAATTACACAAAAATTGAAAATTACTCTGACTATTTAAACAATGAAAATTTGAAATCCATTATTAACTCTATTATTACATTAGATATGAATGATATTACATTCAAACAGGCTTTTAATTTTTTAAATGATTTACAAGATAAGTTGAAACATGTTTATAATTAAGATTTTATTTATAATATATATTTTAATTTAGATAAGTGGGAAATGTTTAACTATTGTTGTTAGATATGTACCACTTTTCTATTCTATTAACTTCAATTTCTATATTTTCTTCTGTAGTTCTTAGTTTTCCATCAATTGTTAGAATATCTCCTTTTTTTATATTTTTATAAATGAAGTCTGCTTTTTCATCATAACCAAATATTTTTATTTTATTTATTTCATTTATTTGCAACCAGAAATATGATATTGATATCCTTTTTTTTCTATATAAAAAATCAAATTCTGGTTCATTGATAACTTTACCTTTCAAAAAACATATATTCATTTTTAATTTTTGTTCCTCCTTAATAGTCTGTTTTCGTAAATTATTTTTTGTTATTATATCCTGTATATATCAGCATATATGCATAAAACACATACTTTCGATAATTCTACTAGTATGTGCTTTATTGTTTCATATTTACCTACTTATAATATTCGGAAGGAATAAACCTCTTTAATACTAATATTTCGCTGTATATCTTCCTTAGAACATATAATCCGGAATAATATTAGAGTGTGACACGGAACCCGTTGTTCGTGTTGGTATTAGTAGCGGTGTTGTAATTGCGGTAGCATGCAGGGTTACTCGCATATGCGTTGTTGAAAGACCCCCCACGAAGCAATGAAGCCTTTTGATTTATCCCTAATAAAAAATTTTATTAATTAGATTATGATTATTAGCATATTTAATATAACCTATATGACCACATAAATATTTTTGAGCTTGTTTACTTGTCATTGTTCCTTGTTTAATTTGTTTTTTTAATTTTTTAATTTTTTGTTTTATTTTCTTTTTTCCTCTATCTCTTATTTTTATTCTGTATTCGTTAATCTTATACCCACAAAAATTAATTCCTTGTTTACTTTTAAAAATTTGAGTTTTTTCATTCAATTCTAAAAACAATTCTTGTTTTAAATATTCTTTTATCTTATCTAAAATATACTTTGCTTCTTCTTTTGTTTTCACAAAAATTACTGAATCATCCATATATCTAAAATAATATTTTACTTTTAAATTGTGTTTTATGAATTGATCTGCTTCATTTAAATATGTATTAGCAAATATTTGAGATGTATAATTTCCTATTGGGATTCCTACGTCTTCTTTACCCGAATAAATAATTTCTTTTAATAACCATAGTAATTTTTTATCTTGAATCTTTCTTCCGATAATTGAATATAATTTATTCTTGTTAATACTTTGAAAATATTTTCTTACATCCATTTTGATAATATAATAATCTTCCCAAATGTTTTTACAATGTTTCATACATTTTTGTATATCCAATGTTGCTGTATGCATCCCTTTTCCTTTTATACATGCATATGATGTATATATAAATTGTGATACAAAAATTTCATATAAAAAATTATCTACTACCCATCTATGTACTACTCTATCTACATATCTTGATTTCTGAATTTTTCTCAATTTTGGTTCATGTACATAGAAAGTTGTATAATTTCCATGTTTATATGTTCCGTTTTTTAATTCTTCATATAGAAATTTTATATATTCTTCTTGTTTTAAATTAAATAATATTATGTCTTTTTTGCACGTTTTATTTTTTCTACTTTTTATATGTGCTTTCATTAAACTTTCATATGTCAGTTTTTTATCAAACTGATTTTTTATTGTTTTTGCCATAATATTTTAACAAGCCTCCAATTATTTTTCCTAGTTCATATATCATTTCTATAATATAATTAAATTTTTTCTGGTCTATCCATTTGTTTTTATACATAATTCTTAATAAAATTCTCTGCGCATTTAATTGTGCATCTATTTTGTTAATATAATTTAATCTTTCTGTATCTAATATTTTACTTAGTATTAAAATATTTTCCAACATTTTATACATTGATTTTTTATATTCATTTCCTATACTGTATTTTTCTGTTCTAGGTAATTTCATAATTGTTTCTATCATGTATTGTATATATTTTTCAGATTTTGGAATTAGCATTAATTCTTTTTTTGTTTCTCCCATTTTATAACTCATTTCTTATTATAATTCGTTATATGTTATAGTAAATCGCCTGTAAGTGTTCAGTTCTACTTAATATAAAGTGTGACACGGAACCCGAAGGGCGTGCTGGTACGAGCAGCGGTGTCGTAAGCGCGGTAGCATGCAGGGACACTCGCATAAGCGTCGAAGAAAGACCCCCCACGAAGCATATACCATGTACCAGAATTATTACCAATATTAGCTTTTTCTTCTGTCCATTCCCACAAATTTCCTGCAACATCATACAAATTTTTCTTTTTTACTCCTTGAATCGATTCTTTTACATTTCCGTCTGTTGAGCCTGTTGTTAATAATGTTCTATTATTTTCATTTTTATTAGATTTTTTTGTATTATCTATCCATAGCGATGTCATTGAACCATCATTTACATCAAATGTACAATACTTTCCATCACAATTTGTTAAATTTGTATCTTGATAATTTCCCCAGTTACAATTTGCTTTTAAGTCTGTATATTTTTCATCAATGCTTGCATTGTCTAGACTTTTATCTGTTTCATCACTTATATAATTTAACATTACATCCCATTGTGTTCCCGTTATTAAGTCACTACTTACATAATTTGAATTGTTATACATTCTTTCTGACATTTCTTTTGATGTTTCATAATCTGCATGATAATATGGTATCTCTCCTGCTTTACTTGTTGGCTTACTATTTGAGGTCGTTTTTGATATTATATAACTATCACTTTGCCAATTAGTTGTTTCCAATTTTTCTTGACCTATCTTTTTCCCATTTGTTAATGTAACTTCACTTGTTCCTGCCTCATATCTTGCTACATAAAATCCGCCATATTTTACAACTTTCGCTTTTTCTTCTTCTGGAGTGTTTTCATCCCATGTATTATTTTTATATTTATCTCCCCAGTCATATTTTTGGTAATCTTTCTCTTCACATGGTATCCATACAAATTGGTTTCCTACTAAGTCTTTTGTTACATCTCCATTTGATGAATCTTTTCCTTTATTTTTATCTGTTGAACTATCTGATATTACTACTCCTGTTTTTATAGTTCCTCCTACATAGTAAAATCCTTTTGGAATCGGTATCGTGTTTCCTTCTCCATCTGATACTGCATATACTGTTGTTTTTGCTTGGCTTTCTCCTTGCCAATTTTCTTCTAATTGTACTCTTTCTCCTGCTTCTATACCTTTTTCGTTTTCTGGTAATTCTTCCGGAGTTGCTAGTTCTTTATCTCCTTCTACTTGTCCATTTTTCTGTATTGTAAAGGCATATCCGTCTACTATTATTTCGAAAAGTTCACTTGATACTTCATCGTCTCCTACTGGTTCGTATATTCCATCTATTTTATTTATATTCTCTTTTAGTAATTTATTATCTATTTCTCCATCTGCTCCATATGACCCTAATACTGCTAAATTCACTTTTTCTTCTGCTTCCGCATATTTATTTTTTTCTACTGCACTTTGTGCCCTTCCGAAGTATTCCGTTTTCTCCTGTTATACTTGCTATCGTTATTCCTGCTAATATTAATAATACTATTATTGTTATTACTAGTGCTATTAGCGTGATTCCTTTACTACTTTGTGATTTACTTTCTTTTAATTTTTGCATTGTTTTTCCCTCCATTTTTCTTTTGCTTCTTTTTTGTATATTAAAACTATATTTTTATTCTATCTAATTAGTTTTTTCGATTCAATAATTACGAGGATTTTAGATAATAACTTTTTTACATAATCTTTTTTAAAGAAATCTTTCTTAAGTATAAATCAAAAACGAAAATACAAAAAAACTAAGCAAACTTCCTCAATTTACTTGAGAATTCTTACTTAGTTTTTTGTACAATTTATATCTTTTTTTATTATAATTTTTACATATTATACTATAACTTTTAGCTACTTAATATAAAGTGTGACACGGAACCCATGGTACGCATAGGCAATAGTAGGTTTAGCATGAATGCGATAGCATGCAGGAAATACTGTGTACGCGTGTCCTAAAGATCCTCCACGTTGAATATAATATGTACTAGAATTATCACCACTGTTAGTTTTTTCTTCTGTCCATTCCCATAAGTTTCCTGCTACATCATATAAATTTTTCTTTTTTACTTGTTCTGTTGAACCTGTTGTTAATAATGTATAATTATTAGTTTCATCATGTTTATTAGATTTTGCTGTATTATCTAGCCATAGAGATGTCATTGAACCTACTGTATTTTCATCATAAGCTACACTACATATTGTACAATATCTACCATCACAATTTGTTAGGTTTGTATCTTTATAATTTCCCCAGTCACTTTTTGATTTTAAGTCTATATAGTGTGTATCATCACTTGCATTTGTTGTATTTTTATTCTGTTCATCACTCATATAGTTCAACATTACATCCCATTGCGTTCCCGTTATTAAGCCACTACTTACATAATTTGAATTGTTATACATTCTTTCTGACATTTCTTTTGATGTTTTATAATTTGCATGATAATATGGTATTTCTCCTGCTTTACTTGTTGGTTTACTATTTGAAGTTGTGTTTGATATTATATAACTATCATTTTGCCAGTTATTTACTTCTAATTGTTCTTGCCCTATCTTTTTTCCATTTGTTAATGTAACTTCACTCGTTCCTGCCTCATATCTTGCTACA
>CANQNU010000031.1 GCA_947625295.1 uncultured Clostridia bacterium
TTTACGTTTACATAATATTATATCATCTTTTTTTCAATTCGTAAAATTTTGTGTCTATATATCTATTCTAACACCATGCTATACTTTTATTAAGAATTAATGGAGGTAAAAAAATGGAGCAAAAAAAAGAAAATTACGAAAAGAAAATAAAAAACGAAAACAATAACTATCAAAAAACTTTAGGAAAAAATTTAAGATTAGCCAGAAATTTAGCAAAAATGACCCAAGCCAAGCTAGCAGAAGAAATAGAAGCATCAGTAGAACATATTAGCAATATAGAACGAGGTCAAGGATACAGCAGTGTAAAAATGGCAATTGAAATTTGTAACACTTTAAATATTAGCGCCAATTTTTTGTTTGAAGGCACAATAACAAACAATGAAAACACGATTAATTCCGTAATAGATAAAGATTTAGCAGAAGATTATGCAAAATTAAATCCTGAAAATAAAAAAACAATAGACAAACTTATTCATGCTTTAGTTAACGATCAAAAAAATAATAGCACTCTAAGAAAAAATCTAAAAGTCCTAGATACTGATAAAAATTAGTATCTAGGGCTTTTAAATTTTATATAATATTTAATTTATTTTAATATTTAATTAAACTTTCAATATTTTCATACATTATATGACTTATGAATTTGTAAATACATATATTTCAATATATTAAAAAGATATGCCATTTTAACCCGGAATACTTGACAACTTCATTGATAGTAATTTAGAAATACCATTTTCCTCCATAGTTACACCATAAACTGTATCTGCTACTTCCATTGTTCCTTTTCTATGTGTAATTACTAAAAATTGTGTATTTTTTGAAAATTTCTTTAAATATTCAGCAAAACGATAAACATTTACATCATCTAATGCTGCTTCAATTTCGTCTAGTACACAGAAAGGAGCTGGGTTGATTTTTAAAATGGCAAATAATAATGCGATTGCTGTAAATGCTTTTTCTCCTCCTGATAGAAGCATCATATTTTGTAGTTTTTTTCCTGGTGGTTGAACAGTTATTTCAATTCCACATTCTAATATATTTTGTTCATCTTCTAATTTTAAAGATGCATTTCCTCCACCAAATAGTTCTCTAAATACTTCTGAAAAGTTTTTGTTTATCTTTTCGAATTTTTCTTTGAATTGTTCTTTCATTGTAATTGTCATATCAGAAATGATTTTTCTTAATTTGCTCATAGTGTTTTCTAAGTCAACTCTTTGTTCAGTCATAAAGTCATACCTTTCTTTCATTGTTTTGTATTCTTCTATTGAATCAACATTAACACTTCCTAAATTTCTAATATCTGCTCGTAAACTATTTACCTTTTTTTGTGTTAAAGCTACATTTTCTGGCTTTTGATAATCTTTCACATTATTAGGAGTTAGTTCATATTCTTCCCACATTTTATTGATTATTGTGTTAATATCTTCTTCTAACTTAGTTTTTTTAACGTCAATTTTTACAATTTGAGCTTTTAAATCTTCTATTATTTTAAATTTTGCTGTTATTTCCTCTTCTTGCTCTTGTAGTTTTTCATTCTTCTCTATTCTTTCTTGTTTCATTTCTTCTATTTTTGAACTACTATTTTTTACCGCTTCTTTAATTTGCTTTATTTTTTCTTCAGTTTCTTCAATTGACTCTTCTAAATTGAAATTTTCATTTTTTATTTCTTCTATTTGAGTCTTTTTATTTTCTATACTTTTATTTGCTGCTTCAATATCTAAGTTTATTCTTTCTTCCATTTCTTCTATTGATGTTTCACTTTCATCAAAAGATGAAACTGATATTTTTAAATTTGTTATATCAAAATTTAAATCATCAATATACTTTTGATTATCTTTATTTAAATCTGCAAACTCTTTAACTATCTTATTTAACTTTTCAGTTTCTTGTTCTATTTCTTGTAATTCGTGTGCTATTTTTTCTTTATTTTTGATAGCTTCTTCTTTTTGCTTTTCCAAATTTTCTTGTTCTTCTTTTAATTTGTTAATTCTACTTTCTATTTTCGAAATATTTTCGTCCATAGAAATCACTTTTTGTTTTTCAGTAGCATATGTTATATCTATTTCTTGTAATTGCTTTTCTAGTGCAGTTCCTTCATCTAAAGTATCTTCTACTGATTTTTCATATTCTTCTTTTTCTTTTTGTAATTTTTCTATCTTTTTATTTAAATTAGTAATCTCTTTTTGTAGCTTTTCTATTTCTTTTCCTCTACCTAAAATATTAACTGTTTTCTTGGTAACTGATCCACCTGTAATTGCTCCTGATGCATTAATAACATCTCCTTCTAGTGTGATAATTCTAAAAGAATAACTATTTTGTTTTGCTACTTTAATTGCTGTATCCATTGTGTCTACAATTACTGTTCTTCCTAATAAATTAAGTATAATTTGTTCATATTTTTTATCAAATTTAATTAGGTCAGAGGCAATTCCTATAAATCCTTTTTCATTTCCTTTTATTTTTTCTAATTTCTTACCTTTTACTGATGTAATTGGTAAAAATGATGCTCTACCTAAGTTATTTTTTCTTAAATGTTCTACTAGTTTTTTTGCATCTTCTTCAGTTTCTGTAACAATATTTTGTAGGCTTGCTCCTAAACACATTTCAATAGCTGTTTGGTATTCATTTGGCACATCTATAATATTTGCTAAAACTCCATGCATACCTTTTCCTAAATCTTTTATATTGTCACAATCTTTTAATAATGTTTTTACACTTTTAATGTATCCTTCTTTTTCTTTTTCTGTTTCAATCAAGAATTTTAATCTTGATTCCTTTATTCTTATTTCATTTGATAATTGATTAATTTCATTATCATATTTCTTGATTTTAATGTCTGCTTCTTCTCTTTGTTTACTCATTTCTTCTAGTGATTTTACTACTTTATTTCTTTGATTTTCTATTTCATAAAATTGTTTTGCTATTTCTTCTTTTTGCAATCTTGTACTATCTAGTTCTGAAATATTAGTCGCTATTTCGTTTTTTATTTGTGATTGTCTTTTTTTATCATTTTCAAAATTAATATCTTGTATGTTATTTTCTGATTGCAACTCATATTTTCTATCTGTATTTTGCTCTATTTTTTGTTTATGTTGTTCTATTTCAAGTTCTTTTGCAGATAGCTTTTCTGTTATTTTTGCTAATTCTTCTTCTTTTTCTTTTAATTCATCAGCAAATTTTTCTCTGTTTTTCTTTAAGTTTTCTTTCTTTTCTATTTTTTGTTGTATTTCTTGTTTTAATTCTTCTATTCTTTTATTTTGTTCTTCAATTTCTTTTTCAAATCTTTGACTATTTTCTTTGTTATTAGAAATTCTTGTGTTTGCAACATTGATGTCTGAATTTAACATTTCTATTTCTTTTTGGCTTTCAAATCCAATATTAGACATTTCTTCTATTTTTGTTGTAATTTCATCAATTGTAGATTTTAGTTCTTCTTTCAATTGCTGAATTCTTTCTAGTCTTCCTTCTTCTTCATTACATTGATTTGTATATATTTCTTCGTCTTTTACTATTTCTTCAAGGTTTGCTTTGTATTTATCTATATTATATAGAAATAAACCTATTTCTATGTTTTTTAATTCTTCCTTTAAATTTAAGTATTTTTTTGCTTTTTCAGATTGGGCTTTTAAAGGTTCTATATTGGCTTCTATTTCTGCTAATATGTCATTAATTCTAAGAAGATTTAACTTAGTATGTTCTAACTTTTTTTCAGATTCTTGTTTTCTTGTTCTGTATTTTACAATTCCTGCTGCTTCTTCAAAAATATGTCTTCTATCTTCTGATTTGTTACTTAAGATTTCATCAATTTTTCCTTGTCCTATAATTGAATATCCATCTTTTCCAATTCCTGTGTCCATAAATAGTTCTAACACATCTTTTAGTCTGCATGGCGTTTTATTAATAAAATATCCTGTTTCTCCACTTCTATAAATTTTTCTTGTTACTGTTACTTCTGTATATTCTATTGGTAAAGCTCCATCTTCATTATCAAACACTAAAGAAGCCTCTGCAAAACCTAGAGACTTTCTATTTTGTGTTCCAGCAAATATGACATCAAGAGATTTTGCTCCTCTTAATGATTTCATACTTTGTTCACCTAATACCCATCTTATACTGTCTGATATGTTACTTTTTCCTGATCCATTTGGTCCTATAACACTTGTTATTCCTGGCATAAATTCTAATACGGTTTTATCTGCAAATGATTTGAATCCTTGTAATTCTAGTCTTTTTAAATACATTTATTATCACCTTTATTATTTCTTTATATTGTTTATAGTTTATACTATTTTTTATTTTTTGTAAAGCTTGATTAGAGGAACATCAGTGTAATTTCATAAAATATTAAAAATAAAAAACAAAAAATGTAGAAAAATGCAAATTAAAGTGATATAATGCAAACAGTTAAAACAAAAAAAGGAGGAAAAATATGAAGATTGTAGAACCATGGATAAAAGTAGAAAAAATTGATGGAAAACAAATTATGAAGAAAATAGAAAGAGCATGTAGAACATGTTATCGTTCAGAAGGAAAAATTACTGAAGATAGTTATAAAAATTTAATAAAAAATTGTATTACAAGAGGACATGAATCTGTACTAGAACATGAAAAAGTATCAGTTAGAATTTATAATGATATTGGATCATATAAAGATTTAACTAGACATAGATTTGCAAGTTTTTCAGTAGAGTCAACAAGATATTGTAGTTATGATAAAGATAAATATGGAAATGAAATTAAAGTTATTAATCCAGTATATATTGAAGATAAAGAAATTTATGAAACTTGGAAAAAAACAATAGAAGAAATGGAAAAAGGATATATGCAGATGAAAAAATTAAATGCTACAACAGATATGTGTAGGAATCTATTACCACATTCTACTGCAGCAGAATATACAATGACAGCAAATATTAGAGAATGGAAACATATATTTAATTTAAGAGCTAATAATCATGTACATCCAGCAATTAGAGCAGTAATGATTCCATTATTAAAATATTTCAAAGAACAGATGCCAGAAATATTTGATGAAGTACCATATGATGAGGAATTTGATCCTAAATATTATGCAAAATTAATAGTAGAAGATTTTTAAAAAAATAATAATATGTAAAAAATGCTCAAGGAAAATTTACCTTGAGCATTTTTTACTTTTTATGTTGGTTATCCAACTAAATCAGAACCTGATACAATTTTAGCAATATTATAAATAAGTTTTTGTTTATCTGGACTACAATTAATTAAAATGCTATACAACTCTTTATCTAAGTACTTTTCTGATGAGGTATCAACTCCTGTTATTAGCTTTTCTAGTGGTACATCTAATGCTCTTGAAATTTGTGCTAATCTTTTTAAATTAATTTGTGAATGCCCTCTTTCTACTCTACTTAAAAACGCTGTTGCAATATCAATTTCCTCTGATAGTTTTTCCTGTGACCATCCTTTTTTCTTTCTAGCTTCTCTAATTCTTTCTCCTATTAACGAATAATCTATTTGTTTCTCCATACATTATCACTCTCCCTCATAAGTAAATATAACATTATGAATTCCACTTGTCAATATTATTTTTGTCTTATTGTTAAAATTTTACAATTAATTGTTAAAAGGTTCCAGGGTTGCCAAGGGTTGCCAATGGTTCCGGGTTTAAATGGCAATTAAAATTGCCATTTAAACCCGGAACCATTGGCAACCCTTGGCAACTCCGGAACCGTCGAGATTCTTATTTTTCTGCTTTATTAGCATAAGTATTATTTATTATTTCGTTATATGGAGCTTGATTCTCCAATTCTCCTGCCATTGTCATAACTTCTTGTAAACGATTAAATGCTTCTTCTTTTAATACTGGCGTTTCATTCCATGCATCAATATCTTTATAACTTTGAATTGCAGCTTCTAATAATTCTAGCTCTGTTCCTGGGAAAAAGTCTTGAATTATTTCTGCAATTTCCTTACTTGTATGATTTTTTACAAATTGTTGTCCTTGATAAATAGCATTTGTAAATCCTTGTATTGTTTTCTCATTTTCTGCAATATAGCTCTTTTTTGCAAAATATGCTGTATATGGTATTTCTCCTGCTTCTTCTCCTACTGATGCAACTACATATCCTTGATTTTCTTGTTCTGTTAATGATGCTGTCGGTTCAAATAATGTAACATAGTCTGCATTTCCACTTGCAAATGCTCCTGCCATTAAATCAAATTTTATACTATCATCTAATACTAAATCTGTTTGTGGATTAATTCCATTTTTCTTTAGCACATATTCTAATGTCATATAAGGAACTCCACCTTTTCTTCCTGGAATTACTGTCTTTCCTTTTAAATCTTGCCAACTAAAATTATCAGTATCATTTCTTGCAACTAAAAATGAACCATCTTTTTTAGTCATTTGTGCGAACACTTGACAGAAGTCTTCTTTTCCTTCGTTGTATACATAGATGGAAGCTTCTGGGCCTGCAAATCCAATATCGCATTGATTTGCTAAAACTGCTGTCATTACAGCATCTGCTCCTTGCCCTGTTGTTAGTTCGATTTCTAAACCATTTTCTTTAAAATATCCATTATTGATTGCTACATATTGAGGTGCATAGAACACGGAACGAGTTACTTCATTTACTTTAATTAGTTTTGCTTCTTGTGAATTTGAAGATTTATTTTTGTTCAAAATTGCAATTCCTGCAATAATTATAATTAAAACAATTATTAATAAAATAAGTATTTTTGCTTTACCTTTCACTTAATTTCCTCCTAATTTTTTTATATTTTAAATTATTCAATTTTTTGTATGCAAGTGCTTAAAATTAATACTTTAAATTATATAAAATACAAATAGCGCTAAGATAATAATATTTTATATTTTGTAGTGAAATTGTGGGGACCGTTCAAAAATTCTCAAAAGTTTGTAAAACTTTTGTTAGAATTTTTAGAATGGGGATAACGGAAAAATATAAAATATTATTATCTGAGAGCGAGTAATATATGAGAACTTAAAGTATTAATTTTAAGCACTTGCCATAAACTTTTTGAGTAATTTAATATTTTAATTATTTAAATCTTTTAGATTTAAGGATAAATTTTTCAAGTAATAAAATTGCTCCATACATAATACCAGCAACAATTCCAAGAATAATAACACTCGCCATCACTAAATCCAGTTTAAACACCTGACCTCCATATACAATAAGGTATCCTAATCCCGCCTTTGATACCAAAAATTCTCCTGATATTATTCCTACTAAAGAAAGTCCTATATTTACTTTTAATGAATTAATAAATGTTGAAAGATTTGCAGGTAGTACAATTTTAGTCAATATTTGAAACTTAGTCGCTTTAAATGTTTTTGCCATCTTAATTAATTCTTTATCTGTTTTCAAAAATCCATTTAAATTTTCCAATATTGTGACAATCAACGAAATTAAAATTCCCATTGTAATAATTGCAGGAGTACCTGCTCCAACCCATATAATAATAATAGGTCCGAAGTGCTACTTTTGGTAGACTATTTAAAACTACTAGATATGGCTCTGATACTCTTGACAAAAAATCTGACCACCATAAAATAATTGCAATAATAATTCCCATAATTGCTCCAATTAGAAATCCTACAATTGTTTCATAAACTGTTACCCCTATATGTTTCAATAAATCATTTGAACCTAAGTGAATTAAAGTATCTAAAATTCTACTTGGTTGGCTGGTTATAAAACTATCAATGACTTTTTTATCTGCTAAAATTTCCCATACTCCTAAAAAAATAACTAAAATAGCCAATTGTGTTAAACATACCAAATACTTTTTTCTTTTTATTTTTTTCAAATATTGTTTTCTTTCTTTTGACATATTTTTAATCATCTACACCAAGCTCCTTCCATAGAGTATTAAAATATTTACTGAATTTTGGACTTTCTCTACAATTAAGAGGTGTTCTATTTTCTATTTCAAAATCAATCTTATGAATGTCTCTAATTGTACCTGGTCTTTTACTTAGAACAAGTACTCTATCTGACATACTAATTGCTTCTGATATATCATGTGTAACCATAATTGCTGTAATATTTTCTTTTCTTAAAATATTATAAATGTCATCTGTTACCATGATTCTTGTTTGATAATCTAATGCAGAAAAAGCCTCATCTAGTAACAATATTTTTGGTTTAATTGCAAGTGTACGAATAAGTGCTACTCTTTGTCTCATTCCCCCTGATAACTCAGATGGATATTTATCTTTAAATTCATATAAGTTATATTTTTTTAATAATTCTTCTACATATTTTTTACTTTCATCATTTTTGTTGTTCTTTATTTCTAAACCAAACATAGTATTACTTAAAATGTCTCTCCATTCTAATAAGCAGTCTCTTTGCAACATATAACCAATTTTATTAGATATTCCTGTTGTTTTTTCTCCTTCTATGTAGATTTCTCCTGTTGTCTTTTCTTCTAGTCCTGCTATTATGGAGAGTAGAGTTGATTTACCACATCCACTTGGTCCTATAATACTAACAAATTCTCCTTTATTTACTCTAAAATTAACATTTTCTAGTGCTATTACTTCTCCACTTTGATTTTGATATTTTTTGCTAATATTTTTGACTTCTAATATTTTTTCCATTATGTTCCTCCTTTAAATTTATCCTATATTATATTTTATGTAAAATGCAAAAAAAGAGTTAATGCTAAATAGAACAAATTTGTTTATGTACGAAATTTTTAAAAAAGTTTCAGTACACTATTCTTTTAACATTAACTCTTTTCAATTAATATATATTACTCTTATTTCTTATTACTCTTATTTCTTATTACTTTTATTTCTTATTACTTTTATTTCTTAAATCGCTTTCTTTTCTTTTACTTTTTCTAATTCTTGCTTTGTAGCACCACTAATTTTCAGAATTATATCTTCTTCAAAATTCATTGATAACATTCTTCCTATTACTTCTTCTTTTTTCTTTTGTATTCCACTTTTTATTCCTGTCTTCATTCCTGTTTTTATTCCAGTCTTTATTCCATCTCTCATTCCTTCATCTCTTCCTTGCTTTAATATTCTTTTGTTTTCAGCTGTAAGTCTATCAATTAATGTACTCATACTTTCATCACCTACCTTTTTATGAATTTTTTCTATTATTATTTCTTGTTCTATATTACATAGAGCATTATCTAATGCATATAAAATAATATCTTCTAATTCGCATAATTGTTCTTTGTTGTTGCAATTTTGTATTATATTATCTAGTTTTATTAATAGTTCATTTTTATCTTTTGCTTTTTCAATTAACATACCATACCCAAACATTGTATGTTTATCTAACAAAAACTTATCTGATAATTGATTAATATCGACTAGGTTATATTGAATATTAATTTTGTAATTTTTTAAAATTTCTGTACTAATTTGTGTTTCACTAAAATTTTTAGGTACATTCCATTTTCTATCTCCAGTATATATAACGATTGGTACAATAATTGGGTATTTTTTAATTTGTTTTAATTTTTTACTTTTGCACCATTCATACATAATGTCAATACAATAATTTAAAATTCTATATGGCATTTTGATATCAACACTTGACTGATGCTCTATTAGAAAAAATATATCTTGTCCTTCTAACTGATATACTAAATCTGCTTCTTTCGACTTATATTTTTTAGTAATATAACTATTTGGAAATTTTATTAATTTACCATATTCTACATCTAATTTAGTAGTTACAAATTGGTTAATAAATTTCTCCATTTCCATTTTATCTTTTAATATGTTTTTTACTAATTTATCATGTAAATTATCTCCATTTTTTTCTTTAGTTAGTTGATATCCTGCACTTTCTTCTGCTAATTTAAATACTGCATTTAGTCTTAGAGTATGAATATATTTTATATATTCATTATAAGTAAAAATTTTCAATAATCATCCTCCTTAAAATTATAATTTATATCAACTTTAAAGTCAATATTTATTTTAAAGTTAATTTAAATTATAATAAACTTTTTTCTACTTTTTTCTTATTATTTTTTGAATTTTTACTGAAATTTAATATTAGAATTAAAATGAAATTGATTTTTAAATTTCATAATTTGAATAAGTTTTTTTGATTTATAAAAAATTAACTTTTTTATATTAAATCATAAATTGGAAAATTTTTCAAGTTTTTATTTATATTTTGTAGAATTTTATCTAATTCTTCCCAAAAATAATATCTGTAGTTTAGTATACTACAGATATGTTTCATTATTTGTGTTATATGCTACTATATTTTTGAAAATTTTTAATAAGACAAAACACATATTCAAGAAAATATTTGTTAAATCAATTTATAAAAATAATTCAGAAAATTAAGTTTTTAATCAAAATAGCTACTTATTTCTTCCAAATTTTCAAATTTCTTTTGTCTTAAAACATCATATATAACAATTGCCACTGAATTAGATAAATTTAATGATCTTAAAGTAGGTCTCATTGGAATTCTAATTGTTTTGTCAATATATTTTTTTAAAATATCTTCTGGTAACCCTTTCGTTTCTTTTCCGAATAGTAAAAATATCTCTTCCATATTACTATAATCCGGCTCTGAATATACATGTTTTCCCTTTGTAGTTACAAAAAACATATTATTTTCTTCTGGTTGATATTTTTCTAAAAAGTCTTTTAGAGATTGATGTTCTTCTATTTCTAATTTATCCCAATAGTCTAGTCCAGCCCTTCTTACTGCTTTTTCGGAAATATCAAATCCAAGTGGATGTACTAAATGTAATTTTGCTCCTGTTGCTGCACATGTTCTTGCAATATTCCCTGTATTTTGCGGAATTTCTGGTTCTACCATTACTATATTTATTTTCATTTTATTTCCTTCTTTTCATATTTTATTTTACTATGTTTAATTTTTTATGCCTTAGTAATTACTTATCAATTCTATCACAAAATATGAAAAAATGAAATAATTATTTAATTTTTGTCAATAATCATTTAAACCTTAATTTTATTTACTATTTGTTATAATTTATAATTAATGTCCAAGTATTATTATATTATTTTTTGTAACAATTCGTGAGTTTTAACTAATTTATTGCATTTTTTTAAATAGTATGATAAAATAGTTGACATAACCGTGCCTTCATAATGATAACTAATTATTTATCATGAAAGGAGCAAATTATGCAAAATGTAACTAAAGTAACTAGAGGTGAAAAGCTTTATGAAGGTAAAGCAAACACTATTTATGCAACTGACAACGAATTCCTTTTGGAGTTAGAGTCAACAAACCGGATTTCGGCTGGTAACGGCGAAAAAAGGGATGTAGTAGAGGGCAAAGGATTAACAAACAATGCTATATCTACTGCACTTTTCAAACTGTTTGAGCAAAACGGCATTCCTACTCACTATGTGTGTGAAGGATCGAACGAGTTCTCAAAAGTAGTAAGAAAAGCAAAGATGATTCCGCTTGAAGTTATTGGGCGATTCATTGCAGCGGGCAGTTTTTGTAAAAGATACAATATCCCTACAGGAAAAGTCTTTAAAGATATGACTTTTGAACTTTCTTATAAAGATGACTCTTTGGGGGATCCTTTTATTTCAGAAACTGCTGCAGCATACGGTCTCGAGATTGTTTCTGAAGAAAGTCTTTATGATATCGAATATTATACCTACAATATCGGCATGTGCGCACAGAATTTCTTTAAGGAATTCGGGCTGACCCTGGTTGATTTCAAGGTTGAGTTTGGTATTGACTGCGAAACAGGTGAACTCATTTTATGTGATGAGTTTTCGCCTGACACATGCAGACTCTGGGACAAATACGGCAACTCTTATGATAAAGATGTGTTCCGTAAAGATCTCGGTAATGTCTCTGAGACATACAAAGCTCTCCTTAACATTGTTCAGGAGAATAAGTAAGTCACTGCTAACAAGGTTACGGTTAGGTTACAAATGGAAAAAGCGAGTACATTATGTGCTCGTTTTTTCTTTTATTTCTATTTACTTAATTTCTGTCTAACATATTCATATAAAATAATACCTGTTGCAACTGAAGCATTTAAACTTTCTGTTTTACCAAGCATTGGAATTTTTATCTTTTCATCTGCCAACTCTTGTATATTAAACTCTACGCCATTAGCCTCATTTCCAATAACAATAACTTTTTTATTATAATTAACATCGTATATACTATTTTCTGTTTGTAAAGAAGATACCATAACCTTAAATTTATGTTTTTTCACTTCTTTCAAAGTTTTTAGTAAATCATCACATTCAACAATTTTTATTCTAAAAATTGCTCCCATTGTAGACCTTACTACCTTTGGATTATAACAATCAGCTGTCCCCTTAGAAACTAAAATTTGCGTTAATCCAATACTATCAACTGTCCTTAAAATAGTTCCTAAATTTCCTGGATCTTGCACATCATCTAAAGCCACAATAATATCTTGGCTATAATCAATCTGTTCATTTTTATTATTTTTTTCTACAATTGCTAAAATTCCTTGTGGATTTTGTACTTCAGATAAATACTGAAATAGCTTCTCATTAACATATATACAATCATACTTAGCAATTTCATACATTAAATCTTTAGGAATTAAATCACTTCTCTCACAATCATCACACAAAACAATTTGCTTAATTGGAGCTGCTTCCTGTATTGCCTCTGCTACTAATTTTACACCCTCAATTACATATTCATTACTAATATCACGATATTTCTTATCCTTCAACTTTTTCACATGTTTTATAAAATCATTATCTTTACTCGTAATTCTTTGCATAAAATCTCCTTTTGTACCAAAAGGGTCGGGTCTTTTGGCACATCTTTTATATATATTTTCTTCAATTGTATATAATAAATTTATTAAATGTTGTTTGCATTGTCAGTTAATAATATATTTTTTATATCTGCGTAAGCGACCAAACGGAGCAACGCGAAGTGCGATTTGGAGCAACTTTCATATTATTTTTGCTATGGAAGTTGCGACACCAAAGATATAAAAAATATATTATTAACTGACTTATTATATACAATTGAATTTTAACCATTATAAACCATTAGTGTGTCAAAAAGTCCCGTCAATTTTGACACAAAAATTCTGTTACATCCTTTAGTATTTGTTTTTCATCTGTTGTTCCGATTTCTAGTGTTATTCTTGGTTTTATTCCTGCTGAAAATTTTATTTTATTTCCATATCTTTTTACTAATTCTGCAATATCTAATGTTAATTCATTTCTTTCAAATGTAAATATTACTGCTGTCTTTTGGCTTGATATTTTGGATATCTCCATTTGTTTGCTTAAATATTTAATTCTTGCTATTCCGATTAAATTTTCTACTTCTTTTGGCATATTTCCAAATCTATCTATGATTTCATCAATTATATTTTGTATGTCTTCTTCATTTCTGCACAAAGCAATGCTTTGGTAAATTTCTATCTTTTGATTAGCATCTGATATATATTCATCTGGTATATAGCTTGTTACATCTAAGTCTATTTGGACTTCTGCTTCTTCTTTGATTTCTATTCCTTGCATTTCTTTTACTACTTCATCTAATAAATTGCAATAAGTATCATATCCTACTTGTTCTAAATGTCCTGATTGAATTTCTCCGAAGAAGACTTCCTGCTCCACGAATTTCTAAGTCTCTCATTGCTATTTTAAATCCTGACCCAAATTCTGTGAATTCTTTTATGGCTTTCAGTCTCTTGTCTGCTACTTCTGATAACATTTTGTCCCTTTTATAAGTAATATATGCATATGCTTGCCTATCTGACCTTCCTACTCTTCCTCTAATTTGGTATAGTTGTGCTAATCCCATTCTATCTGCATTTTCTACAATAATAGTGTTAGCATTTGGAATGTCGATACCTGATTCTAAAATAGTTGTACATACTAGTACGTTAGAATTTCCTTCTATAAAATCTTTCATTATTTCTTCTATTTTATTTCCTGTCATTTGTCCATGTGCATAAACAACATTTGCTTCAGGTACTAAATTTGATATCATATCAGCTTTTCTTTGAATTCCCTCAACATTGTTAAATAAGTAAAATACCTGTCCGTCTCTTTCTAATTCTTTAGTAATTGCTTCTCTTATAACTTCTTCGTCATATTCTAATACATAAGTTTGAACAGGTCTTCTGTTATGTGGTGGTTCATAAATTACTGACATATCACGAATTCCTACTATTGACATGTGCATTGTTCTTGGAATTGGTGTTGCTGTCATTGTTAGCACATCTACATTTGTTTTTAGTTGTTTTATTCTTTCTTTATCTTTTACTCCAAAACGATGCTCTTCGTCTATAATTAATAGCCCTAAATCTTTAAATTCAACATCTTTACTTAGAATTCTATGAGTTCCAATTATAACATCTACTTCACCCAATTTTAACTTTTTGATAACTTCATCTTGATATTTTTTGCTTTTGAAACGGTTTAAAATTTCGACTTTGATTGGGAACTCTTTCATCCTTTCTTTAAATTCTTGATATTGTTGTTCAGCAAGAACTGTTGTTGGTGCTAAATAAGCTACTTGTTTTTGGTCCATTACTGCTTTAAAAGCTGCTCTTAGCGCTACTTCTGTTTTACCATATCCTACATCACCACAAAGCAATCTATCCATAGGCTTAATAGATTCCATATCTTTTTTTACTTCCTCAATACATCTTAATTGATCCTCTGTTTCTTGATAAGGAAACTTTGCTTCAAACTCATTTTGCCATGGTGTATCTTTGCTAAAACTAAATCCCTGTATTTTTTCTCTTTTTGCATATAATTCAATTAATTCTCTTGCTACTTCACGCAAATTATTTTTTACTTTTGCTTTTGTATTTTCCCATTCTTTACTTCCTAGGCGATTAATTTTTGGCTGTATAGCGTCTCCACCAATATATTTTCTAATTGCATCTAAATCGTTTGTAGGAATATATAATATATCATCATCTTTATATTTAATTTTTATATAATCTTTAATTGTTCCATCTGCTTTAATAGTATTTACTCCAATGTAAATACCTATTCCATATTTTTTGTGTACAACATAATCTCCTACTTTTAAGTCAGCAAAAACTACTTTTTCTCCATCTTTAAAAGCTTGATGAGTTACTCTTCTTTTTCTTTTTTCTCCGTCTATCAATTCATTTGCTACAATTACTAATTGATTTAAATCGTGATTCTCAAATCCAGCTGATAATTTACCAATACTAATAGTAACAACATTTTCTGCTGATTTTACAATAATTGTTTGATTTAAATTTTCTTCTATTTTACAAAAAATTTCTTGCTCTTCAAAAAGCTTTTGTATTTTTTTTGCCTTTTCCTTCGAATCTACCAAAATTGTAATTTTTTTCTTTTCTTTTGTTGCTAGTTTAATATCTGAAAATAAATTTTCTATTTCACTTTTATAATAATTTATTTCTCGATAATAAAATTTATATTTTTGTGCTGATACTTTTAAGTTGGAATCTTGTTTTGCTATATATACAATTTGCATTTTTTGTAGTTGCTCTTCAATTTCTTCATAATTTGAAAAATTTGATATTACTTGTGGTACTACTTTTTCCTTTTCTAAAAGAGCTTTCATCAAGTTTTTATGGTCTATTTCTATATTATTAGCTCTTTGCTTTATCTTATTAATTTCATCTAAAAAAATACAGTAGTTGTTTTCTATATAATCTAAAATTGTTTCTTGATTTTCATAAAAGCAATCAAAATATTTGTCAATTTTACTTATATAATTTCCTGCCTTAATTTCTTCTATGTCTTCTTGTATCATTTGTTGATTTTTATGTGTTTTAAATTGTGCCAATATCTTTTTACATGTCTCTTCTATATTGCTTTCCAAAATATATTCGTGTGCTGGATAAATGTTAACTTTTTCTAATGTATTAATTGACCTTTGACTCGTAATATTGAAATTTCTAATAGAATCAACTTCATCACCCCAAAATTCAATACGAATTCCTATATTTTCATTTAATGAAATATCTAGAATTCCTCCTCTTATGCTAAATTGTCCTCTTCCTTCAATTAAATCACATCTTACATATCCAAGCATAACTAAATTTTTCTTAATTTCTTCTAATGAGTAGCTCTCTCCTATTTTTAGGTTTAATTCATTTTTGTATAAAGATTTCTTAGATGGCAATTTTTGCATTGCTGCTTCTATTGTTGTTATTATTATTAAATTTCGTTTTGATTTAATTTCATTTAAAGCTTCTATTCTTTTATAAGGGAGCTCCTTACTTTCCGCAACATAGTCATAAGTAACAATTTCTTTTTTTGGAAATAATACTACTTTATCTGTAAAATATTTTAAGTCTTCATATAATTTTTTTGCTTGAATTTCATTGTAAGTAAGAATACATATTGGTTGTTTTTGAAATTCATGAATTGCTTCTCCTATTTGAAGCATCCCCACGTCAGTTAAGCCCGATATTGCTACCGGACTTTGTTTATTTTCTATTGTTTTTAATAAATCAATAAACTTTTCTGATTTTCCTAATTCTCCGTATAATGGTGTTCATGCCATTTCTCCTAAATAAGTTTCTATTGATATATTATACTACGTTTTTACTAAAAATAAAAGTGATTTTTATGAAAGTTAAATAATTTTATTTCATTTAGGCTATAATTTTATTTAATATAAAGTGTAACACGGAATCCGATGCTCGTGCTGGTATTAGTAGCCGTGTTGTAATCACGGTAGCACGCAGGGTAACTCGCGGAGGCGTTGTTGAAAGACCCCCCACGAAACATATACCATGTACTAGTATTATTACCAATGTTAGCTTTTTCTTCTGTCCATTCCCATAAGTTTCCTGATACATCATATAGGTTCTTCCTTTTCACTTTTTCTGTCGCTCCTGTTGTTAATAATGTATAATTATTAGTTTCATCATGTTTATTAGTTCCAATTGTATTATTTTCCCATAGTGATGTCATTGAACCTATTGTTGTTTTATTTTCATTACCCTTGCTAATTGTGCAATATCTTCCATCACAATTCGTTAATGGAGTATCGTTATTATAATTTCCCCAGTCACAATCTGATTTTAAATCTGTATATTTTTTATCATCACTTGCATTGCTTATACTTTTATTTGTTTCATCACTTATATAATTTAACATTACATCCCATTGTGTTCCTGTTATTAAGTTACTACTTACATAATTTGAATTGTTATACATTCTTTTTGACATTTCTTTTGATGTTTCATAATCTGCATGATAATATGGTATCTCTCCTGCTTTACTTGTTGGTTTACTTGTTACAGTTGTTTTTGATATTATATAACTATCATTTTGCCATTTATTTGCTTCTAATTGTTCTTGCCCTATCTTTTTTCCATTTGTTAATGTAACTTCACTCGTTCCTGCCTCATATCTTGCTACA
>CANQNU010000032.1 GCA_947625295.1 uncultured Clostridia bacterium
TGGTTAAGTTCGTTCGACTTGCATGTCTTATGTGCGCCGCCAGCGTTTATCCTGAGCCAGGATCAAACTCTCTTGTTATTATTTGTTTGTTATTACTTTATAAGTTTTAACAAACTTTTATTTTAGCTTTTTCAAGCTTATTCTTCTAAATTATTTCTAATTTATTTGAAAGTTTTTTTCAAGCTCTTTAAATGCTTTTTGCTTTTTATTTCTATTTTCATAGATATAAAAAATTTTTAAAAAATTTACTTGTTCGGTACATTAGATTATATAAAAAATTTTATATTCTCTAGCACCGCTTCGGTTTATTCTCTAAAGGATTTTATTGTTTACTTTTCAATGTACTTTCTGTTCCTTTTTGTGCGGAACGATTTTTATTATACATTAACCTTTTACCTTTGTCAATACTTTTTTTATAATTTTTTTAAAATTTTATTAAGAAATTTTTTCCATTATAAATTTAGTATTTAACAAAACAAAATTTAATATATATTTTTGTTTTTTATATAGCTATTTCTAAATTCTTCAGCTAATATATCCATTTCTATTACGTCATAGTATTTTCCATTTATGAATTCGCATTTTCTTCTTCTTCCATATTCTTTAAATCCACATTTTTTATAGCAAGCATATGCTCTTTCATTAAATTCTATTAAATCTAATTTTATATTATTTAAATTAAGATAGTTAAATCCATAATCTAACATTAATCTTATGGCTTCTGTTCCATAACCTTTTTCTCTATATTCTTTATCTCCTATGAATATTCCTAATGTTGCTTTTCTTTTTAGATGATTAATTTCATTTAAACTTATAGTTCCTATCAATTTATCATCTTCAAGAGTAATAATTACAAATTGAATTATATCATTTGCTTTTTCTTCTAAATACTTTTTTTCATCATTTAATGTTACTACTGAACCACTTCTACCTATATAATCTGTTGTTTCAAAGTCATTCAACCATTGTGTGAATTTTTCTATATCTTCACTGTTTATAGGAGACAAGTATATTCTTTCTCCTATGATTTTTTTAAAATATTTCATTTTTACCATCTCCTTTTTATTTTTTCAAAAGTTCTATAATGTCTTTTATATAATAAAAATAAGTCTCACAAAAGAAATCTTTTAAGACTCCTTTGTAAGACTTTTATATCTCAAAGTGTAAATAACTTTTTATTTTAGTTATCCTATATCGCTCAAAACTTATTTGTTTCTAGATATACTCTTAAAATATGTTTTAATTTATCATATTTTTTTATATTTGTCAAATTTATAAATCATCATTTAAAATATTTAATTATATCAACTTTATATAATATTTTTTCTATATTATTATAGTTAGCAAATAATTTAATTTATGTATAAATGTTTAATTATCCTACAATTAAAAAGTAAGCTAATACGATAACGCCAAGTACAATTCTATAATATCCAAATGCTTTAAAATCATTTTTCTTTATATAATTCATTAAAAATTTAATTGCTAAAATTGAAACAATAAATGCTACAACTAATCCAGTAATTAATATTATCATTTCTTGACTTGAAAATGCTAACCCAAATTTTAATAATTTTAACAAACTTGCTCCAAACATAACTGGAATTGCTAAGAAAAAAGTAAATTCTGCAGCTATTTCTCTTGAAGTTCCAATTAAAATCCCTCCTAAAATAGTAGCTCCTGATCTTGAAGTTCCTGGTATTAATGCTAACAACTGAAATATTCCTATAATTGCCGCTGTTCTATAAGTTAAATCTTTTAGTTCTGTTATATTAGCTTTTTTATTTCTACTTTCTATAAATATAAATGCAATACCATATATAATTAACATGATTGCTACAATAAATGGATTATCTAAAAATTTATCTATGACATCTTCGAATAATATTCCAATAATTGCTGCTGGTATACATGCTACTAATACTTTAAACCATAAAGTCCATGTATCTTTTTTTTGTTCTTTTGTTTTTTTTGTAGAAAATGGATTTAATTTATTAAAGTAAAGTACTACTACTGCTAAAATTGCTCCTAGCTGAATTACTACTAAGAACATTTTCCAAAACTCTGGCGTTACATTTAATTTTACAAATTGCTCTAGCAAAATCATGTGTCCTGTACTACTAATTGGTAACCATTCTGTTATTCCTTCGACAATTCCAAATAAAATAGCTTTTATAATTTCTATTACCATTTTTGCTTTCATTCCCTTCTAAGTTACGAATTTATAAAACGTTATGCAATTAAAATTTAAAATTGTAACTTTTTTAATTTTCATTATTTTTATATTTTATCGTATTCTTTTCTAGTTTTCATTATTTTTATATTCTATCGTATTCTTTCTCAATATCATAAATAGCTTCTTTAATAAATTCTGCAGTTGCAGTGGGCGCTACTTTTCCTGGTAAGGCTAATGCCCATACAAATTTCAGATTTTTTTCTTTTGCAGCTATTGTGTCAACTCCTCCTGGTTTTGACGCTAAGTCTATTATCAAACATTCTTCATTTACATACTTTAATCTTTCTTTTGTTAATATTATATGAGGAACTGTGTTTATAATAATGTCATAGTTTGATAAATTTTCTCCAAGTTCATTTATATTTGTTGCATTATATCCATATGTTTTAATCCATGCTATATCTTCACTTTTTCTAGCCGCACAAGTTACATTTACTGATAATCCTTCCATTTTCTTTGCCAATACTTTACTTATTCTTCCAAATCCTAAAATTAAAACTTTACTTCCATGAAGATTCTTATTAGTATTTGCAATTGCCACTTCAATTGCACCTTCTGCTGTTGCAATTGAATTAAATATAGCTATTTCTTCTTTTTTCATAATGTCGACAATTTGTATATTTTCTTTATTGGCTTCTTCATATATTTCAGAGCTAATGCTTCCTGCAATAAGAATTTTTGAATTTAAATTATTTATTAGTTGACTAACTAATATTTTTTCATCACTAAATGGTGAATTAATTTCTTTTCCATCACTTGAAAAAGGAATTGGTCCTATTACTATTTTTGTGTCATTTTTAATTGTTTTACTTAAATTATCACAAATAATTATATTGTTTTTTTCTTTTATTTCTTTTGCATTTTCTAGCCCATATGTAAATACTACATTGCCATCTTTGGCAAGCATTTGTACTAATTTGATAATTCTTAAATCTCCACCGATTACTGCAAAATTTGTATTCATAAAACCTCCTACTTGACAATAAATTGCCTTTTTTTATTCTTTTAATTATATTGTTTTAATTAGATTTTATGAATTTTTAATTTTACAGGTTTTTACTTTATATTTTATTCTTATCTTTTATTCTTATCTTTTATCTTTATCTTTTATCCTTATATTTTATTTGTTTAGTAGCTTTTTTGTATTGTCTTTTCTTATTGAATTTCTCTTTGATTATTTTCTTGGTTATATTGTTCTTTTTCCTGATTTTTTCCTTTTCCTATTATATTTTTCTTTAATAATTTTATATCACTATAACTTAAATGTCTTGTTTTATCGCACATATCTTCCAAGTGTGTTTTTGCCTTTACTTCTTTTGGTTGTAGTTTAGTTTCTAATGTTCCTTCTAAATTAAATGGAATTGATATTTTTGCCATAATTGGTATAAAAATTGAATCTTTTTTTACTTTCTCTACTATTTTTTTACTATTAATATCTATTGCTATATTTATATATTTTATTGCTGTGTCTTTATCCATTTTTATTAGAGCAATCTTTGCTAGTTCATAATAAGCATCTGCTGAAAGCTCATCATCTTCGATTACTTCTAGGAATCTTTTTTCTGCTTCTTCTAATTCTTTATAAATTAAGGCGATTTGTGCTAAAGAATATTTAGAATTATAAGAAAGTGAATTAATTTCTGCGGCTTTTTCATAAGCTTCTTTTGCACTTTGAAAGTCATTTAACATTGTGTATACAATTCCTAAATTATAATATAATTCGTAATTTAAAGGGTTATATTTTATCGCATTTTGATATATATTAGCTGCATCTTTGTATCTTTCCTTCTCTATTAGGATACTACCTAATAATTCTGATGCTTGACACATATCTGGTTTTTTATTTAACAAATTGAATAACATTTCAGAAGCTTCATCTTTTTTATCTAGTGCATTTAATAGTTCTGATACTTTATAATAAGAATTATAATCTTTTTTATTTAAGTCTATTGCTTGTACATATTCGTCAATTGCTTTTCTCATTCCACCATCTTGTTCATAAATTTGTGCAAGCATTAAATGCGCTTTGTAACTGTTTTGATTCTTATCTAATATTTTTAATAGTATTTGTTTTGCTTTCTTAGTATTTCCAAACATTATACAACTTTTAGTTTTTGAAATATTTATTAATTCAAATAGTGATACATATCGTTTTTCTAATATTACTACAATAATTGGTAGTAATATTGAAAAGATGTATTTCAATATTACAAATACTATATTTAATTTTATTCTGAATAATACCTCTACAAAATTTAACGCTATTCCAGTTGCTTCTGAAACTAATATTATTACATAAGTTGTGTCATTATTTTTTATCATTCTAAAAAACATATACACAAATAGAGCAAATGCTATAACTGTAAATATTAATTGTTCTATTACCATTTTATTTACTCCTCTTTTTTAGTTATTTTATTTTGTTATATTGTATTGTATTTTTCTTAATTTGTCTAGTGTCTCTTTTATTTTCTATTATAAAAATTGTAATAACAAGGCTGTTAATAATTATTAACAGCCTTGTTATTGTAATCTATTTTACATTATTTATTATATAAATTTTCTATGTATGTTGCTAATTTGGTACTAACTTTATATACTGTTTTATCACTTTCGTCTGGTGCATACCATTTTGTCATAATATTCACTCTTCCGTCTACAGCAAGCTTTTCGTCTGCTGCAGCTATATGGTAATTTTCTCCATTTGATAAATATATTGTTGCACATGGTGGACAATCTCCTAAGTCTGATGTCATCAATTTTGTACCATCATATAATTCTGCACTGTCTATAATTTTTATTAAGTCTTTTATTTCGTCTTTGTCTTCTATTTTTTTACTTTTATATTCAAGTCCTTGTGCTTGCGTATCTTCTACATTAATAATTACATATGATACAGAATTTTCTTCTTCTTTGCTTGCATTTTGCTTTTTGCTGTCAGTGCTTGCTGTATTTGTTTCTTGGCTTTTTTGTAAGTTATTTTTTACATCTTCTAATTTGCTTATTTCATTATTTAGGTTTTCTATTTGATTGTTTGCTATTTCTTTATCATTATATAATTTATAAATACAATATCCCATTACTACAATAACTATAATGGCTATAATTAGTATAAATGTTGATAGACTAATTTTGGTTACTTGTTTTTCTTCCATTTTTCCACCTCCCATTTTTAATAAATGCATTTTTTAGTTTTATATATTGAATATAACAAAAATATATATTATTGTAAACATTTATTTAGTTTTTTATTTTTAAATAGTTACCAAATAATATTTTTTATAGATTATATTTGGAAACCACTTAAAAATGAAGCTTTTGAATGTGATTAAATTTTTGTAATTATTTTATAAAAACTTAAAATTCATATATATCTTGATAAATTTTATAATCCCTTAGAATTTTTCTAACATAATTATTAGTTTCTTTATATGGAATATTTTCAATATCTGTTCCATCTCTTTTAATAATTCCCTTTTCTATCCATTTGTCAATTGTACCTATTCCTGCATTATATGCTGCTAATGCGACCTCTTTGTTTTCATATCTTTCTAATAAAATAGATAAATATTTTGTCCCAATCTGAATATTATTTTCTACTTTTAATAATTCCTCTTTTGTATTGCCTTGAGTTATTTGTTCTATGTCTCCTTTTGCTATATCTTTTGCTGTGTCTTCCATAATTTGCATTAATCCTATTGCATTTTTATTAGATATTGCTTCTTTGTTAAAATTACTTTCTGATTTTATTAACGCAAATATTAAGTTTTCATCAACACCATATTTCTCTGAATAGATAGATATAATTTCTTGATATGTTTTCGGATAAATTATCTTTAGTATTTTATTTTTAAATACTCCTAGAAAAACAAATATTATTAAAATTATTGTTATAAAAATAATTAGCTTTTTGTTTTTCAATTTTTTCTCTCCTTTTCTTATTTAAAAATTAGTTTCTAATCATATTTTGGATTATTTATTATTTTTATTTATTCTATTTAAAAGTTTAATATATTTTTTATGAAGTAGTAATTATTTACATTCATACCAATTATTTGCTTCTGATATTTCTGCAATTAGTGGTACTTTTAAGTCAGCTGCTGTTTCCATAGATGTTTTTAAAATTTCTTTTATTTCATCAATTTCTTTCTTTGGCACTTCAATCATCATCTCATCATGAACTTGCAATACAATTTTTGATTCTAATTTTCGTTTTTTTATTTCTTGATATACTTTTATCATTGCTATTTTCATAATATCTGCTGCTGTGCCTTGTATTGGAGTATTCATTGCAGCTCTTGAGCCAAATTGTCTTACCATATAATTATTAGATTTCAATTCTGGAATGTATCTTCTTCTGTGAAATAGAGTCTCTACATATCCTTTTTCTTTTGCTTCTTCTGTAATATTATTCATAAAGTTTTTTATACCTTCATATTGCTCTAAATATTCGTCAATGTATTTCTTTGCTTGTTTTCTAGATATTCCTAATTGCTCGCCTAGTCCAAAATCACTAATACCATAAACAATTCCAAAATTGACTGCTTTTGCATTGCTTCTTTGTTCTTTTGTTACTTGGTCAATTGGTGTTTTAAATACTTTTGATGCTGCTTGTTTATGAATATCTTGACCTTCTTTAAATGCTTCTATCATATGTTTATCTTCTGAAATTGATGCTAATACTCTTAATTCTATTTGAGAATAATCGGCATCTATATAAACTTTTCCTTCTTCTGGCTTAAATGCTTTTCTTACTCTTTTTCCTAATTCAAATCTTGTTGGTATGTTTTGAAGATTTGGTTCTGTTGAACTAATTCTTCCTGTTGCAGTTATTGTTTGGTGGAAGAATGAATGAATTCTTTTTGTTTTTGGATTGATATATGGTTTTAGTCCTTCTACATAAGTAGAATTTAATTTTGCTAATTGTCTATATTCTAAAATTTGTTCTATTATTGGGTCTTCTTTTCTTAATTTTTCTAAAACATCTACATCTGTTGAATATCCATTTTTCGTTTTCTTTATAACTGGTAATTTCATTTTTTCAAATAAAATTTCTCCTAGTTGTTTCGTAGAATTAATATTAAATTCTTCTCCTGCCATTTCATAAATTATTTTAGTTATAGTTTCTATCTTTTCTGTTAATTCTTTTCCAAATTCGTTTAGTTCTACTTCATCTAAATACATTCCATTCCACTGCATATCTGATAAAACCTCAATTGTTGGCATATCAATATTATAAAATAACTCTAAACTATTTGCTTCTTCTAATTTTTTTAATGTAATTTTTCTTATTTCAGAAATTGCATAACTATACAATGCGTATTTCTCTTTTTCTTGTTTTTTTGTTGATTCTTCTGATATGTTATCAAATAAATTAATTTGTTGTGACTCTTCTTCCTTAATATATTCTTTTATATCTATTTCTAAATATTGTTCAATTAAATTTTCTATTCCTAATTTATTATTCGTAGGATTTAAAATATAAGTAGCTATTGCTATATCATAATTTATTCCTTTTAATTGAATTCCTTCCTGTTTTAATAATATATATACTTTTGTTAAGTCAATTCCTATTTTTTTTATATTTTCGTCCTCTAATATTTCTTTTAATTCTGTAATATTGTTATTTTTTAATTCTAAATAATAGGCTTCTTTTTGTTCTTCATTATATATACTTATTCCTATTATCTTTTCTTTAATAATATTTTCTTCTTTGTCTTGTTGTGTTGTTGCAATTGAAAAAATCATTTGTTTTTGATTTTTAATTAATTGTATGATTTCTTCCTTACTTTTATCTGCATTTTTAAAAGTTTCTTTTATATCTTTTTCCACAGTTTCTGCATTATCTGTTAATGAAAATCTTTCAATATATCTTTTAAAGTTTAGCTCTTTAAAAATTTCTAATACTTTTTGCTTGTCCCATTCTTCTACTTTAAAATTTTCTAATGTGTCTGTTATTGGCACTTCTAAATTAATTGTTCCTAAAGTTTTTGACATAAATGCTAAATCTTTATTTTCTACAATTTTTTCTCTTTGTTTTCCTTTTAACCCATCTTCTTCCTTTTCAATTGCTTGATAAAGATTCTCTATTGAGCCAAATTTCTGAACAAGTGATAATGCTGTCTTTTCTCCTACTCCTGGCACACCTGGAATGTTGTCAGAAGTATCACCTTGTAATCCTTTTACATCTATTAATTGTTTTGGTTCTAGTCCATATTTTTCTATAATTTTTTCTCTATTAAATTCATCTGTTTCTGTTTTTCCTGATTTTGTATGAGGAATTCTAATTGTTACTTTATCTGTTGCAAGTTGAAATGTATCTCGATCTCCTGAAAGGATTGTAACTTCTAGTCCTTGTTTTTCTCCATATCTAGATAAGGTACCGAAGCACATCGTCTGCTTCGTATCCTTCCATTTCTACAATATCAATATTCATTGCTGTTAATACTTTTTTTATTATTGGCATTTGCTCTGCTAATTCATCTGGCATTCCTTTTCTATTTGCTTTATATCCTTCATACATTTTATGTCTTGCAGTTGGTGCTTTCAAGTCAAATGCTACTACAATATATTGTGGTTCTATATCTTCTAATATTTTAAATAAAATTGCTAAAAATCCATAAACTGCATTTGTATATTTTCCATCTTTTGTTGTTAACATTTTACTTCCCATGATTCCATAAAATGCTCTATTCATAATGCTATTGCCATCAACTAATACTAATTTATCCAAACTTTTCACTCCTCTTAATATAAATGAACAAATTTATTTTTATATATTCATTTTCCTTAATTAAATTTTAATACATATATACAGAAATGTATAAAGTATCATTTATACATAAATATCCTTTATTTTTATCTACTTTATTTAGATAATCTTGTATTTCTTGGTCTGTTACTTCCTTACTTTTTAAATTTCTATTTGTATAATAATTAATTATCCCTTGTGATGCCCATTCGGTTCTAACTGAACTTACTGCAGTTCCAACTCCTTCACAGTTCATTTCTTCATAGTATGCCTTATCTACATTATCTTCAATCAAAATAATACTAATATTTGTTACTTTTATTTTATTTTTTTCTTCATAGTCTGAAATATAATTATCTATACTATATGTGTATTGTTCATCTAATTTATTTTGTTGTTTATTTAATTTAATTAAATAAACATAGTTAATTGAATTAATTATACCATATATAACAAAAATTATAATTAATAACTTGTTTAATATTCCTTTTCTTTTTAATATGTCTGTTTTTACAATTAAATGTATAAACAAAATCCCTATTATTGCTCCAATAGAAAATCTCATTCTCGCTGACCAAAATCCTGTTAGATTAATTACAGATGGTATAAATGCAAAAGCAATGCTAAGTATTATAATTGTAAATTGTTCAAACAATATTATTAAGTTTTTTCTATAATTTTCATTTTCACTTTTTTTGCTCATTTTCATTATAATTTTGATGCAGACTAATATGCTAACAATAATAATAAATGTAATGTAAAGATTTTTTGGGAATAAATTTGCTGTATTTTTTAATACAATAGTTATTCTTTCTATAATAAATTTTATGTTTAAAAAAATTTCTCCTAAATTTATTCCTCTTGTTTGTGTTGTATGAAAAATATTTTCTGTTATAATAATGCAACCATTATTATAGAAAAATCCTAGTAAAAATATTAAAATAGATCTTATAAAACTTTTTATAAATGCTTTTAATTTTTCATTATTCAACATAGAAAATAAAACAACAAATATAAAAAATGCTGATATTGTTCCTTGATATGATATAAGTCCTAGAAATACTAATATTACTGCTTTTATATTATCTACTTCACTATTTTTAATAATTTTATCGGCTGCCAAAATATAAAATAATATACTTAATGACATTACAAAACATTCTACAAAATACATATTTTCAAAATAAGAAAAATTGAATATTGTATAATAACAAACCACTAGTAAAAAGATATGTTCAGTTATGTTTTCTATATTTTTATATTTTAGAATAATATTTTTTAACACTATAACACAATAGCATGATACTACAATTGCTAATATTTGTAACACAATAATATATATTACAATAGGCATATGTAGCATATTTGCTAAAAATCCTATAAATGCCATAAATACTCTTCCATCTGTTAAAGAATAGTTTATTGCATATTTTTCATATCCAATATTTATAATATTAAAAGTGTCTGCTGCAAAATGTCCTACTAAATATCCAGAAAATATACAAAAACTAAACAATACTATAATTATAAACATCACTTTATCTAATTTATTTAATTTTTTCATTGTTTTTATTTACTCCATTTTTTTACTCTTGTATTATATAGTACTGCAACTAGTGTACCTATTACCATAAAAAGTACAAATGGTGTTCCATAACGCCATCCTTCTCCATATGTTAAAAATATGCTATTTGCAAATTGGCTTATTAAAGATATTTGTATAATTAATTTTATATCTTCCGCTTTTTGCCAAATTAGACATGGAAAAAGCCACATAATGTACCAAGGTTGAAAATTTGTAATTAATAAAAATAAAAATGCCATTATAAAATAATTTGCTTTTTGAATTTCTTTTCTAAATTTTATATCTTTTTTATTTAACATTATTATACAAGCAAAGAAATAAATAATAACAAATATCTCAAGCATGCTTTTATTAATTAATGTTACTAATCCCCCAGGTTCTGTAAAATATTCTGAAATAACAATATAAATGCTTTTTGCTAATTTGTCTTGCTGTGTTGCTAGTCCATTTAGTACATTAATATCTTGTACATATAATAGATAACAAGTAGCTAAAATTATTATAAATCCTACCCCATATTCAATACATTTTAGCAATCTTTTTGCTGGTTTTTCTTTTCTTACATAGTAAATAATTATAAATGGTAATAACAAAATTGTAAAATATTTTATTGCTGTCGCCAATGCTAAAAATAGTATACTAAGTCCTATGTTCTTCTTTTTTAATAAGAAGTAAAAACTTGCTAGTGTAAATAAAACAACGAACATATCATTGTGGACGCATGCAATTCCTTCTATTAGAATAAATGGATTTAATCCATATAATAATGTAAATATTTTTTTATTACTTAATTTATATATAAAATAGCAATTTAGTATATGTACAATTACATTAATCAATTTAAATATTAATAGTCCTGTATCAATATTTCCAAATGATAACATTGCTACTATTCTACAAATCAGTGTCCATATTGGACCATATACTACTGTTGAATCTGACCAATCGTTTATATATCCTTGCGCTAATACTGTATCTTGTTCTAAATATTTATTATTATCTCCTTGTTCTACAAATTGCTTTATAGTTGTATAATATGGATTTTGATGATACTCACTATCAAGTCTTCCAATTCCTAAATAATAAAATACATCTGAACAAGTAAATGGTATTACAATTACAAATATTAAAGATATTATCATTATAAAAGTAAATATTTCTTTTTTGTTTTTAAAAATTCTTTCTCTATTTTTTACTATTAAGAAATAGAATATAGTCATTATTGCCAAAATTAAAATATATAATAGCGTTTGATCTATTCTATTTGTATCATTTAATAAAAATTTAAACCATTGCTCAAATTGAAATACTGTCTTATTTTTTATATAGTATATCATTGATGGTATTGCAAACATTATGCAAGATATTATAAATAATAAATTTAATATTATGCTTATTTTTTTGTCTTTTTTTGCGTTCATTTTTATCATTTTTTCCTCTTTTCTTAACATATACTCGTTAATTGTCTTTTTATATGTTTTTATAATATTGCTTGTTTTCTACTTATTCTTCATGCAATCTGTTTTGAAATTTTATTTTTCTTTCAAATTAATATAATAATTGTAACATTCTATACTATCTTTATGGATTAGTTTATTAGTTTCTAATAGCTTATTTAGTACCCATTTACATATTTCTATAATTCCTTCATCAATATCTTTTTTTATTATATCCACATAATTACTTGAACAATATTTTCTGTTTTCTTCTGTTGCATCTGCTAAATAAATTATTTTTTCTATAATACTCATGTTTGCTTTTCCTGTTGTATGATATTTTATTGCATTTACCATATCATCTGTGAAATCATATTTATATTTACAGATATATGCTCCTATTTTTGCATGAATTAAATCTTTATTCTTTTTTTCAATATCATCTAATATTATTCCATACTCTTTAACATATTTATCTATTTCCTCATTTGTTAGTTCTTTTGCAATATCATGTGCTATTGCAATTAATTTGATTTTTTCTATATCTACATTATATATTTTTGCATATTCTATCGCTCTTTTTACAACGCCTTCAGAATGTTTAAATCTTTTTTCTGATAATATGTTTTTTACTTCTTTATATAGTTGCTCGTATTCAATCATATTTTTTCTCTCCTCATCTATTTTTATCAAGTTTTGATATATATTCAAGTATTTTTTCACATATATTTATATTACAAAATATAAAATTTGAATCATATTTTGCTTTTATATAATAAACAATTTTACAAAATGTAATTATATATAATGCTTTATAAATTAATATTTTTTCCTCTTTTAAATAGTTAGAAATTAATGCAACTATTTCATCCATTCTTTCTAAGCCATTTTCTAGTAATTCGTTTCGAATAAAATGTGTTGTTTCAAAAACTTTTTCACCAATAACTCCATGTGGATCAATTACTTTCCATCCTTGATTGGATTTTATTATATTTTTATATTGCAAATCATCATGCAAAATATATTTAGGTAAATTTAATTTTTTTATGTCATTGTATAAGTTATTCGTAATATCTGACATATGTAAAATATTAGTATAGTCTTGTTTATTATTATTAACATATTCAATCTTTTCTTTTATTATATTTTCGTAAAATTTAAATTCATTATTAGAAGTATTATTAACTATTATATTATTTAACATTGTGCAAAAAATATTTATTCTTTCTTGTTGATTTTTTATATTCATTAGATTATAACCTGGATTAACTTTTTCTAAAAGCATTACTCTATCATCTATATTATAATAATAACACTTTGCAAAATATTTTGATGAATATTGTCTCAAATAGTTTATTTCTCCAATAGTAGTTTCTCCTGGTGCACCTATTTTCAGCACTACTTCTCCATATTCGCTTGAATTTGCATATATTAAAATATTCATACTTAAATTGTCTGCTAATTTGATATTTGATAAATTGAATTGCTTTTTGTATTTTTCTATTATTTCATTTGTTGAATTTAACCATTCTTCTCCAATTTTTCCATGTCTATTAATAATATTTTCTTTGAATTCTTTTGGTAATTGTATCATTTTTAATGTTTCCTCTTTTTTTATTTTATTATTTTGTTGTTTTTAATAATATACTTATATATTTATCTTTGACAGTAGCTATATTTTCTTTTTTAATATGTTTATATTTTAACATACTTATTTTATTTTTTCTATAAAAATAAAAAATAAGTGATTTTAGTTTCATCACTTATTTTTGTTTTCTTATTATTACTATTTATTTTTTGTATGGTATATCTTATTTATTATGATTAATCCAAATGTTACCATTATAAAAACAAGTATTATCTTCTCTATGAAATCGTTTTTTCCTGTTAGTGGTAATATTAATTGCGCCTTCGTATTATCTTTTTCAGTTTCTGCTTTTTCTTGTTTATTTACTACTAATTCTTTTTCAACTGATTTATTTTCTTCTGGCTTAGTTGTTGCTTCTGGTTCTTTCTCTGCTGGTTTATTTTCTTCTAGTTTAGTTGTTTCTTCTGGTTCTTTTTCTGCTGGTTTATTTTCTTCTGGTTTAGTTGTTGCTTCTGGTTCTTTCTCTGCTGGTTTATTTTCTTCTGGCTTAGTTGTTTCTTCTGGTTCTTTCTCTGCTGGTTTATTTTCTTCTGGTTTAGTTGTTCCCTCTGGTTCTTTCTCTGCTGGTTTATTTTCTTCTGGTTTAGTTGTTCCTTCTGGTTCTTTCTCTGCTGGTTTATTTTCTTCTGGCTTAGTTGTTCCTTCTGTTTCTTTCTCTGCTGGTTTATTTTCTTCTGGCTTAGTTGTTCCTTCTGGTTCTTTTCCTGTTGATTTATTTTCTTCTAATGTTATATTCATATAAACTATTTCTAACTTATCAAAATTTTTATCATTTTTTTGATATTTAAAAGTTTCTGTACCTGTAAAATTTCCACTTGTTATTGTTAAAGTATATTCTTTTCCATATTCTAATCCATAAAAATTAACAACATTTTTTTCTGATTCATTATAATAACTTTGAATTGGTTTAAGCATAAGTTCGTCACTACTAATAGTTGCATCATCTGCTTTAACGCTCTTTCCATCTATGTATGGATATATTTGAACTTCATATTTATTTTCTATTCCTATATTGGTATCTCTTTCTAATAATTCAAGAAGTGGCTTATAATAATGATAAGATATTCCTAAATTTTCATAATTATATTTTTTCTTAATCTCATTTAAAGTATTTATACACTCTTGTAATCCATCATTATAAAAAGTGTCTTCTTCACCAACAGTTCCTTTTCGAGGGTCTTGTACCTCTGCTATAGATACTATTTTTATGTTATGCTTTCTAGCTATTTCAACTTCTTCATCAATATTTTCTATAATAGTTTCTTTAAAATAATTCATAAATGCAATATGGTCATAATTGTAATTCATTAAATTTTCTAGTTCTTCGCTATCTAATTTGTTTAGCCATACTGGAAGAGCCATAGAATATCCAAGTCCACGTGCATTAGCATAGTCACAGCATTTTTTTGTATTCTCTGTAAAAATCTTGAATAACTCTTTTTGTGTATCTTCTTCGCCAGATTGGTAATCTTCTGTTAAATAGAATTCTACATCTAAACTAACACCTTTGAATTTATAATCTAAAGTTTGATTAAGTTCATATGCTTCATCAATTAATCCAGTTACTTTAGTCATATCTCCTGTAGTAAGCCAATCTCGCGCTCCTTCTAATAAAAATACATCTAACTTATATTGTTTTGCAAATTCCATAATTTGTTTTAATCTGTCACTTTGCGAATCATTAGCAGGTCTTTGAATATATAATGTATTTATCTTTAAATATTCTACCTCGTCTTTTAATTTTGATAAGTTAAAATCGTCTATATCCCAACAATATAATGAAACAATATCTGAATTGGTAGAATCTTCATTTTCCTCACTTTTACCTTGTATATTGTCTATATTTTCATTTGCAAATACTGTTAGTTGAAAAGAAATAAAACTAATAAAAGTTACAATAATTAAAAACATTGCTAGAATTTTTTTCATTAAATTATTCAACATATATTTCTCCCCTTTTTCTATTTCATTATATATATCTTTTTTGTAATATCTTCTCAAAATAATAAAAAAATGCATATACTGTTTTAAAAAGTTTTTTATTAATTATTATGTATAATAATTTACATCAAAACTTTATTCTTTAGTATTTGCATTATTTTTCAACAATTTTATTATATCATGTATACATAAAATTTTCAAGTTTTTCTATATAAACTTCTCTGAAGATTTTTTTATTTTATTACTTCATTAAATCTATACCTTTTATTGTTGGATTTATAAGTTTTATAAAATCTATTGCATCTTGTTTTTTTCCTACTATACTTCCATAATGTATTGGTACGGCTATTTTAGGTTTTATTTCATTTATAAGGTTTGCTGCTTCTTTAAAATTCATTGTATATGTACCACCTACTGGAACAAATGCAACATCACATTTTACTGTTTTGTTTTCTGGAGTCTCATCTGTATCTCCTGCAATGTAATATCTATAATTATTTATTTCTATCACATAACCCACCCATTCATTTTCTTTTGGATGGAAATTTTTATTTATATTATAAGCTGGTATTGTTTCAAATTTAATTCCTTCTACTATATAACTTTGGTTTGGCTTTACTGTAATTATTTTATCTTGTTTAATTCCTTTTTCTAATACTTTTGTTAATAATGCTTCTGGTATTATAATTATTGTATCTTGTTTGTATATTTTGTCTATGTCTTCTTCTGAATAATGATCATAATGGTTATGTGTTATAAATATAATATCTGCATCATTGTATTTTTTTTCTATTTTAAATGGATCTATATAAATTGTCTTTTCCTTACTTATTTTTATACTGCTATGACATAAAACTTGTATATTTTCTAACATCAATTTTCTCCTTTAACTTTTTTATCTTTTTCAATCTGCTTTTGATATCTATCTTCCTCCTAACAATACACTTAAGCTCACATTAATTATTCTTTAAATCTTTTGATTGCATCAAAAGTTCATCAAAATCTGAAATATATATTTTGTCTTGTATAATTCTATATTTTTCAAATTCAGTTTCTGCATGTGATTTTGCCATTTCTGCTGATATTTTACCATTATCTTTTAAAATATTGTGATCCCATAATGTTAAAAATCCATTTAATCTTTTTTCCCAATCTTCCATTGTCATAGGAATATGTCTCATAGCTTGCATCTCTGCTAAATCTAAATATGCTGATACCATTCTCTCTAGCTGAGCAATTTCATCTTCTAATAAATAATTTTTAGCAACAACTACATCATACTTATGTATTTTACTATTGGGTGCTCCTTCCCAAGTAGTTAGTCCCATATTTTCTTTTTTATGGTCTGCTCTATTATAAATAATTTCTGCGGCAGTATTACCAGATATTGCATAATGTAATTTATTTTGTACAGAGGTAAAAAATCGAATTGTTGATTTTGCTGTTTTATCATAGTCTATTGAAGTTGCATATATGTCAGTTATTTTTTGATAAAATTTTCTTTCTGACATTCTTATTTCTCTAATACGCTCTAATTGCTCTTCAAAATATTTTTCTGTTAAAATTGAGCCACCATTTTTTAGTCTTTCATCATCCATTACCCAACCTTTTATTGTGTAATCTTTAACTATTTGGTTTGCCCATTTTCTAAATTGTACTGCTCTTTCATTATCTACTTTAAATCCAATAGCAATTATCATTTGAAGATTATAATGTGCAACATTTCTTGAAACCTCTCTGTTACCTTCTTTTTGAACTATT